>NZ_JARVSO010000009.1:0-238853 GCF_030209155.1 Pseudomonas sp. fls2-241-TYG-175
CCACGCGGAGCGATGGGCACGATCAGTGTTTGACAGACTTGTGTATAACGATGAGCGCAGAGCGTGGGAACGATCATCTGTCGACGTGTGACAGTCAGCGACGCTTCATCCGGTCGATGATCACCGCCAGCAGCAGGATGGTGCCGCGAATCACGTACTGGTAGAAGGTGTCGATGTTCTTCAGGTTCATCGCGTTCTCGATGATTGCCAGAATCAGCACACCGGCGATGACGTGACGAATCATGCCGATGCCGCCGCTGAGCGAGACACCGCCCAGTACGCAGGCCGAGATGACCGTCAGTTCGAAGCCCTGCCCGACCATCGGCTGGCCCGAGGTCATGCGTGAGGCCAGCACGACGCCCGCCAGCGCGCCGATCAGGCCGTGCACGGCGAAGATGATGATCTTGGTGCGGTCAACGTGAACACCCGCCAGCAGCGCGGCTTCCTGGTTGCCACCGATGGCCATGGTGTTGCGCCCGTAGGTGGTGTAGTTGAGCAGCCAGCCGAAGAAGATGAAGCAGACGATGGTGATCAGGATCGGCACCGGCACGCCGTACAGCTGGCCGTTACCGAACACGAAGAAATCTTCGTTGGATACACCGACCGCCTTGCCGTTTGAGAAGATGTACGCCAGACCGCGCACGATCTGCATGGTCGCCAGCGTGGCAATCAAGGCGTTGATCCTGAGTTTGGCGATCACGATGCCGTTGATCAGCCCTACCACCAGGCCCATCGCCAGAGCAGCGGATACGCCCAGAAACACGCTGTCGGTGTCGCGGATCACGATCCCGGCGATGACGCCGGAGCAGGCCAGCACCGAGCCGATCGACAGGTCGAAGTGACCGGAAGCAAGGCAATAGAGCATGGTGCAGGCAGCGATGCCCACGGTGGAAATTGCCAGGCCCAGGCCGCGCATGTTCAAGGGTGACATGAAGTTGTCGATGAACACTGCGCAGAGCAGGAAGATGCCCACGGCGGCCAGCAGCATGACCCACTCATCGGCAAAACGGCGCAGGTTCAAGCCCTGACGGGGAGCCCGCAGGCTGGATTCGGTAGACATACGCACCTCTTTTTTATTGTTCATGGTCAGGGACCAGTTGTTCAGCCGCGCGTGCGTGGCAGAGCCAGTTGCAGGAGTCGCGACTCTTCAGCCTCGTCGCGGTTCAGTTCACCGGTAATGGCGCCTTCGCTCATCACCAGAATTCGGTCGGAAATACCCATCACTTCCATCAGGTCACTGGACACCACGATCACAGCAATGCCATCGGCCGCGAGGTTGTGAATGATCTGGTAAATCTCGGACTTGGCGCCGATGTCGATGCCGCGGGTCGGCTCGTCCAGCAGCAGCACCTTCATCGGCATCGACAGCCAACGGCCCAGAATGGCTTTCTGCTGGTTGCCGCCGGAGAGGTACATGATTTGCTGTTCGGGCGAAGGCGTCTTGACGTTCATGGCCTGAATCTGGCCTTTCGCGTTGTCACGCTCCCAACGGCCCTGGATCAGGCAGCCCAGGCTGACGTGTCGTGGACGGGCACCGATGTTGATGTTTTCGGCGACGCTGGACAGCGGCACGATGCCTTCTTTCTTGCGGTCTTCCGGGCAGAGCAGAATGCCTGCAGCGATGGCATCACGCGGCGACTTGAGGGTCAGAGGCTTGCCGTCCAGCTGCAGCGAACCGGCAGTGCTGCGGGTCAACCCGGACAGCAGGCGAAACAGTTCGGTACGGCCGGCACCGACCAGACCAAAGAAACCCAGTACTTCGCCCTTCTCGACCGCAAAGCTGACCGGTTCCTGAAGACCCGGCCCCATGAGACCGGTGACCCGCAGGCTCGGCCCCTGATGCTGACGTGGACGATAATTGTAGATGTCCTGAATATCGCGCCCGACCATGCAGGTCACCAGACGATCATGGTCCAGGTCAGCCATTTGTTCGAAGGTACGCACGAAGCGTCCGTCCTTGAAAACCGTCACGGCATCGCAGACGCGGAAGATTTCCTCCATGCGGTGCGACACATAAAGAATCACTCGCCCCTCGTCACGCAAGCGGACGATGATTGCCATCAAACGGTCGATTTCGCGTGCCGACAGGCTGCTGGTCGGTTCGTCGAAGGCGATCACATGAGCGTTGCGCGACATGGCCTTGGCGATTTCCACCAACTGCCGCTGACCGAGTGACAAATCACCAAGGCGCGTGCCCGGGTCGATCTCGTCAGCCAGTCCTTTGAGCAATTCTGCAGCCCGGCGCCGCATGGCACCGCGATTGATCAGGCCGAAGCGGCTGGGCATATGGCCCAACAGCAGGTTTTCGGCAACCGTCATTTCCGGCACCAGATGCAGTTCCTGGTGAATCACTGCCACGCCCGCCGCGATGCTGTCGGCCGTGGATTTGAATTGGTGAGTCTGGTCGCCGATCTGCAGGGTGCCGCTGTTCGGCTGGTAGGAGCCGCCCAGAATCTTGAGCAGCGTGGACTTGCCCGCGCCGTTTTCGCCCATCAGCGCGTGAACGCTGCCGGGGCGCGCTTCGAAGCTGATGTCCGACAGCGCTTTCACGCCGGGGAACACCTTGCCGATGCCGTTGAAGCGCAGGGCACCTGTTGTGGTATTCGTTTTGATAGCCTGTTGCATCACACCCACCTCCTCGCGCAATTGAGGGGCCTGATTCAGGCCCCCCGTTCAGCTCACTTCCACAAACCGATCTTGGTCAGTTCTTCCTGGAAGTTGGCGCGGGTGATCAGTGTCACGTCGTCCATGGCGGTGTACTTGGGCGGCTCTTTGCCGTCCTTGATCCACTCATACATGTACTTGGCGGTGTTGTAGCCTTCCTTGTCCGGGCTGGGCAGCATCGAACCGAAGAAGCCGCTTTTCTTTTTCTTCAGCTCATCAATGGCGTCAGTACCGTTGATGCCGATGCCGATTACGTTGTCCGCGCTGAAGCCGTTGCTGGCGGTGGCACGCACGCCACCCAGTACGGTGTTGTCGTTCATGCCGCCAATGATCAGATTCTTGGCATCACCCGGCAGTTTGGGCAGCGCGGAGTTGGTGGCGTCCATGCTGCCAGGCACATCGAGGGTTTTCTGTGCAGTGAAGAGAATATTCTTTTCAGGCAGTCCGGCTTTTTTCAGTGCATCGACAGAACCGTCGGTGCGCTTCTTGCCCGTATCCAGCTCGTTGTACGTGTTGATGATCGCGTAAGTGCCCTTCCACTCGTTGTCATCCCACTTGCGATTCTTGGCTTCGGTGGCCATGGCGGCACCTTGCTTCTGACCAACTTCGAAAGCAGCCATGCCCAGGTACGGCACGTCTTCCATGAATTTGCCATTGGCATCGACGAAGCGGTCATCGACGGCCATGACTTTCAGGCCCAGCGCCTTGGCCTTGGCTACGATGGCAGGGCCGAGGGAAACGTCAGGTGGGCAGATCACGAAGCCCTTGGCACCGTTGGCGGCAAGGTTGTCGATCGCGGCAAGGGTTTTCTCACCGTCGGGCACGGCAATCTTGAGCACGGTGAAACCGTGTTCCTTGCCTGCTTTTTCGGCAAAGGCCCATTCGGTCTGGAACCAGGGTTCTTCGGCCTGCTTGACGAGGAAACCGATCTTGACTTCGTCGGCAGCAGAGGTGATGCCACTCATGCCCATGATGGCGGTGGTGACAGCGGCACAGCACAGGGAACGAATCCCGTGACGACTCAACATAGCTAACTCCTTATTTTTATTGAATAGCTACAGCGTTCAGCAAGGTGGCGATTCCCGGATGCGCAGACATCTGAAAACCGGTTCAATAGTCATACCATATTATGATTGACCGCAATGTAACCGAATGTCACTCCATCACTGCCAGACTCGGAAGCGATACGTGACGTAACCGTTCAACGACCTTCATCAACCGGCAAACCGGGTGCATTCGAGCCCCTGGATGCCTACGTCAGCCATCAGCACCGCACCATCACACTCACCCTTCGCATCCGCAGGCGCAGCGCTGGTGACGTAGATGGTTTTGAGTTCAGGCCCACCAAACACACAACTGGTGGGATGACTGACCGGCAGATCGATCACTCGATCCACGCTGCCGTCAGGCGCGAAGCGAATCAGGCAGCTGCCGCCCCAACGGGCATTCCAGACATACCCTTCGGCGTCCATCGCCGATCCGTCGGGTGATCCACGTGACTGTTCGGCTGCCCAGGCCTTGCGCGATCCAAGGCTGCCGTCTGCCAGAATCGGGTATTGATAGATGACTTCATCCAGCGTGTCGGCGCTGTACAGCGCATCAGCCGAGGCGTTCCACAGCAGGGTGTTGACGATGCCCTGCCGGTCCAGCAAACGCGTGACGCTCGCATCGGGATCTATTCGGAACAGCCCGCCCGAGCGGCGCACCAACGGCACGTCCCCGCCTTCAGCGTCGATGTTGTTCTGCATGCTGCCCAGCCAGAGGCGACCCTGCGCATCGCAGCGCGATTCGTTGGCACGGTTGCCGGAAACCGGATCGGCGACGCAGAACAGCGAGAGAGATGTTTTCGTCGAATTCAGGTCCAGTCGGTAGACGCCGCTGGCCAGTGTCACCAGTGCGTCGCCCCTTTTGGTGGGGATAAAGGCGGAAACCGGCTCGGGCATGCGCCATTGGCGGTATTCGCCATCAAGGAGTCTGCAGGCGAGAAAGCCCGAGATGTCGACCCAGTACAGGGCCTGCTGTTCGACGTCCCAGAAGGAGCCTTCGCCCAGCTTGAATCGGTGCTCGGAGACGGGCAACCAGTTCATGAAAATGTCCTTTGTTATTGTTGTAAAAGGTACTTTTCAGTGTGATGCAGCATTCAATCGTTCAAGCGAATATCCAGTGCTCAAGGTATCGCGTCACAGGATCCCTTCTGCCGCAGAAAGTAGGTGTCGATCACCTCTGCCGCCTGTTCTATCAGGCTCATGCAGGCCCATACGCCCCGCCCGGAATCACGTGTAGCAATGGCTTCAGCCAGGTCCCTGTGCAGCGGAAGGGTCTTGCCCAACTGGCCCGGCATCCCCGAGGTAACCTCGAACGATACGGCCAGTAAAGCACCCAGCGCAGGCAGCATCTGTTCAATGAAGCGATTGTGACTGGCTGCCAGGACTGCCTCGTGAAAGTGTCGATCAGCCAGGTTGTAATCACCCTTGTCAGTCACCGATGCTTCCAGCAACCGGTACGCTTCGCGAATCTCGTCAATCTGTTGCGCTGTGGCCCGGTCGCACGCCCAGCGTACGGCCATCGGCTCGATGGTTCTGCGCAAGTCCAGCAAGTCCTTCACGAAGGCTTCCGGAAGCCCCTTGCGTGCAAGCCAGCCGACGACCTGAGGGTCGAACAGGTTCCAGGAACGCAACGGCAGTACGCGTGTGCCCACCTTGGGACCGACTTCCAGCAACCCTTTTGCCACCAGTGTCTTGATCGCCTCACGCAACACCGTGCGACTGACGCCCAACTCTTCACACAGCGCCGCTTCCACCTTCAGGGTCTGACCCGGCAGGACGTTGCCTGCAGCAATCCAGGCACCCAGCCAATCCACGGTCGATGCGTGGAAATTACTGCTCATGTCCTGATGCCTCGTGTCGCATTCTGTTCGGGCCGAGGCTAATCATCATACCAATGGCTGTCAAATGAACCACAGCGGTCCACATGGCCAGCGCAACACCTGCATTACTAAATAGTATTACAATTAATTTTTCAAGCAGCATTTTTTGGGCTATAAATCCTCCCATCGGATAAAAATCCGATCAAATAGTCTTACCAATAAAAATAAAAGCGGGTAGATCAGATGAAAAAGCATGCTCTTCTCAGCACCCTTGGACTGTCTCTCATGATCAGCACGTTGACCGCGCACGCCGCAACGCTGTCCAGCGAACAAAGCAGCTTCGGCCAATTGCCCGATGGCACCGCCGTCGAAAAATACACCCTGCGCAACAGCCACGGCATCGAGGCCAGCGTCATCACCTATGGCGCCACCCTTCAATCGCTGATGGTTCCTGACAAAGCCGGCAAAGTGGAAGACATCGTGCTGGGCTTCGACGATGTACAGGGCTATCAGAACAACGGCACGGTTTACTTTGGTGCCACCATTGGTCGTTTCGGCAATCGCCTCGCAGGCGGCAAATTCACGCTGGACGGCAAAACCTATCAGGTGCCGCTCAACGACAAGACCAATGCGCTGCACGGCGGCAATCAGGGTTTCGACAAGCGACTCTGGAAAGCCGAAGACACGAAGACCGGTGATTCTGTCGGCGTGAAACTGACCTACGTCTCACCTGACGGAGAAATGGGTTTCCCCGGTACGCTGACCACCGTAGTCACTTACAGCCTGAACGAGAAAAACGAGCTGAAGATCGACTACCGCGCGACCACCGACAAGCCCACAGTGTTGAACCTGACCAACCACAGTTACTTCAACCTGGCGGGTGCAGGCAGCGGCGATATTCTCAAGCAGGTCGCCACCCTGCACGCTTCGCACTACACCCCGGTCAACGACAAACTGATCCCGACCGGCGAATTGCCTGCCGTGAAAGGCACCCCGATGGACTTTCTCAAACCCACCGCCTTTGGTCAGCACATCAAGGACGATCATCAGCAGTTGAAATACGCCGAACCCAAGCAGGGTGGCTTCGACTTCAACTGGGTGCTCGACACCAAGGGTGACGTGAAGAAACTGGCGGCTGAAGTCAGCGATCCGCAGTCGGGCCGCACACTTCAACTGTTCACTACCGAGCCCGGCGTGCAGCTCTATACCGGTAATTTCCTGGATGGCAGCATCCACGGCAAGGGCGGCAAGGTGTACCCGCACTGGGGCGCGTTCACGCTGGAAACCCAGCACTACCCCGACGCGCCCAACCAGCCAAAATTCCCGAGCACCCGGCTTGATCCAGGCAAGGCCTACACCCAGACCACCGTCTTCAAATTCCTGAATAATTGACACAGCCTGTCGCGCAGCCCTTGTAGAACGAGGGCTGCGCGTTATGCTCAACACGTCGCGTAATGAAAGGAGTACGACATCCCCCCACCCTCAGAAAATCGAGGATGACACTATGTCTGCTCAGATTGCCCCTTATCGCTTGCCCGCCCTTGCCCACTACCTGTCAGGTCTGGTATTCGCCGACAGGGCAATACCGCAACACCCCCTCCCCCTCCATGCCATTGTCAGCCATTACAACGCAGCGCTGGAATGGCTGTCGCAGGACGACTTCATCGACACGATCAGGACCGAAGGCATTACCGCCGAAGGGTTCAGTGCGTTCTGGGTGATTCCACCGGCAGGCGCCGCTGAGGACACCCGACTGAAGACTGCAGGGCTGGCTGCAGAGAAGATCAATGGACGCGGACTGTTCGCCGACTACCTGACCCTGGCGGAGGTGTACGGCGACTGGATATCGTCGACCCGCTACACCCCGCTGAACATTGATATGGATTACTGATGCTTCTTCATCGCGGCGACCAGCGTGTCGACGTTGTAGCGAAACATCTTCGCGTACGTGGAAGCAGGACCGTCCGGCGGTGACAAGGCTTCGACATACAACTCGCCGCCTGGCTGCGCACCGCTCGCCTCGGCAATCTGTTTGACCAGACGCGGGTCACCCGAGTTTTCGAAGAAATAGGCGCTGACGTGCTCGGCCTTGATCTGCCGGATCAGTTTCGAGACGTCTGCCGCTGACGCTTCCGATTCGGTAGACAGGCCAAGCGGCGACAGGAACGTCACGCCGTAAGCGTCACCAAAATAACCGAAGGCGTCATGCGAGGTGAGGATCTTGCGATTGGCTTTGGGTATTTCTTTGATCTGGTCACGCGCATACAGGTCAAGCTGTTGCAGCTCGACGATGTAACGGTCGCCGTTGGCCTGATACAGCGTTGCGCCTTCGGGATCAGCCTTCTTCAGCGCAGCCACAATGTTACGCACGTAAATCACGCCATTGGCGGCACTGTTCCAGGCGTGCGGGTCGGTGATGCGCTTGCCGTCCTCATCCATGCTGCGGGTCTTGATGCCCTCGGACAGCACCACCGGCTGGCCTTTGTAGCCCGACGCCTTGATCAGACGATCCATCCAGCCTTCCAGATGCAGACCACTGACGAAGGTCAGGTCAGCGTTCTTCAGGGCCTGTGCATCGGTCGGGGTCGGCTCGTAGACATGCGGATCGCCATTGGGGCCGATCAGCGAAGTGACGTGCACACGATCGCCACCCACTGTGCTGACCATATCGGCGATCACCGTGAACGATGCAACCGCTTCCAACGGCTTGGCCTGGGCGATGGATGCAAAGGCAGACAGCGCCAGCGCGGCCATTGAACTCAACAACATCAGTCGTTTCATGACATACCTTTTCAGTGAGCCAGGTGAGGTTTGGGAAACAGTCGGCGCAGGATGCCCGTGCGCCCGAAGAGCAGAGAAAACACGTAGAACGCACTGGCGGTCAGGACGATGGCAGGCCCCGATGCGACGCCCAGGTGATAGGAAACGATCAGCCCGATCAGCCCTGCCAGCGTGGCGAGCAAGGTCGAGATCAACATCAGCGCGCTCAATGAGCTGGCCCAGAAACGCGCCGCCGTGGCTGGCAGCATCATCATGCCGACCGCCATCAGCGTGCCCAGCGCCTGAAAACCCGCCACCAGATTCAGCACCACCAGCAGCAGAAACAGCACGTGATACAGCGAACCGCGCCCGCCGACTGCCCGGAGAAAACCCGGATCGAAGCATTCAAGCACCAGCGGGCGGTAGATCACGGCGAGCAGAATCAGGGTGAACGAAGCGATGCCGCCGACCATATAGATAGAGGCGCTGTCGATGGCCAGAATGGTGCCGAACAGCACATGGAGCAGATCGACACTGGAGCCATGCAGCGAGACGATCAACACCCCTGCGGCCAGGGAAGTCAGGTAGAAACTGGCAAAGCTGGCGTCTTCGCGCAGCGCCGTCAGGCGGCTGACCAGTCCGGATAACAGCGCAACCGCGAGACCGGCGATCAGCCCGCCGAACCCCATCGCGGGCAACGAAAGCCCTGCGACCATGAAGCCGACTGCGGCGCCCGGCAGCACCGCGTGACTCATCGCATCCCCCACCAGGCTCATGCGTCTGAGCATCAGCAACACGCCAACCGGTCCGGAGCCAATGCCCAACGCCAGACATGCCACCAGCGCACGACGCATGAAACCGAACTCGACGAAAGGCTCGATCACCAGGTTGTAAAGCATCATGACGGCTCATCCTCGACGTCGCACATTGACTCATCGACGGTCCAGTACTCGGCCATGTTGCGGGCCTTGCGAAGGTTGGCGACGCTCAGCACCTCAGCCGTGTCACCCCAGGCAATCGCCTCGCGGGCCATCAGCAAGGTCTGCGGAAAATGCTGGCGGACCTGATCAATGTCATGCAACACGGCAATCACGGTGCGTCCCTGGCCGTGCCAGACCCGCACCAGTTGCAGCAGATCGCGTGTGGTACGCGCGTCGATCGCGGTGAAGGGCTCGTCGAGCAGAATCACCGAGGCATCCTGCAGCAGCAGTCTGGCGAACAGCACCCGCTGGAATTGTCCGGACGACAGCGAGCCGATGCTGCGCGTTTCGAAGCCCTCCAGACCGACCGTCAACAACGCCTGCCGAGTAAGGTCGGCATGGTTGCGGGTCAGGCTGCGGAACGGCCCGATACTGTGCCAGGCGCCCATCGCCACAGTGTCGGCCACGCTCAGCGGAAAACTGCGGTCGATCTCGGCAGCCTGTGGCAGATAGCCGATGGTGCGGATTGCCAGACGGCCGCGGTCCACACGGCCCTGCGCGGGCTTCATGGTTCCGGCGATGGCTTTGATCAAAGTGGACTTGCCTGCGCCATTGGGGCCGACAATGGCGGTCAGACTCCCGGCTTCGAAACGACCACTGATGTGGTGGACGGCAGGCCGACGCTCATAGGCCACCGTGAGGTTTTCCAGCGCGATGGCGGCGCTCACGGAATGGCCACCGACCAGCCTATCGCCAGCCAAAGCAACGCGAGAACAGACAGGGAGAACAGAATTCGCTTCCAGGCCGACTGGGCCAGCACCGAGCTTGCGATAGACGAAGGGGGAGATGTTTTCACGACGAAGCAACCTGAAACTATTCGTTACAGTATTACATAAGCCATCATCTTGCCGTTATAAAATAACATTCATATTCGTCATGTTTTTTTCAGCCCCGCCTGACCTTCGGTCTGCTTGATGCCGCCCGGCTTGAGTCTTGCCCTGCAACCCGATACTGTACATGCAAACAGTAATGGGGTATTCCATGCAGCTCATCGACAAGCTCAGCATTCTGGCGGACGCCGCCAAGTACGACGCGTCATGCGCAAGCAGCGGAGCACCCAAGCGCAGTTCGCAGGATAAATCCGGGCTCGGCTCAACCAATGGCATGGGCATCTGCCACAGCTACACGCCCGACGGGCGTTGCGTATCCCTGCTGAAGATCCTGCTGACCAACTTCTGCCTCTACGACTGCCAGTATTGCGTCAACAGGCGTTCCAGCGATGTGCCCCGCGCGCGGTTCACGCCTGAAGAAGTGGTCACCCTGACGCTGGATTTCTACCGTCGCAATTGTGTGAGTGGCCTGTTCCTCAGCTCCGGCATCATTCGCTCGGCCGACTACACCATGGAGCAACTGGTGGAGGTCGCCCGCCTGTTGCGCGAAGTGCACGAGTTTCGCGGGTACATCCACCTCAAGACCATTCCCGACGCCGACCCCGCGTTGATCGCCCAGGCCGGTCGCTATGCCGATCGCCTGAGCGTTAACATCGAGTTGCCTACTGATGCGAGCCTGCAGACTCTGGCCCCGGAAAAGGACGTCGCCTCGATCAAGCGTTCCATGCAGACGATCTATACCGGCGAGCAGACCGTGCGCAACGAACCACGCGCACCGAAATTTGCACCGGCCGGACAAAGCACACAGATGATCGTCGGGGCCGATGCCACTGACGACAGCACCATCCTGCACAGCGCGCAGTCGCTTTACAGCAACTTCAAGCTGCGTCGGGTCTACTACTCGGCGTTCAGCCCTATCCCCAACAGCCCGAACAGCGTACCGCTGGCGGCACCGCCCCTGATGCGCGAGCATCGGCTGTACCAGGCTGACTTTCTGCTGCGTGGCTATGGGTTCACGGCGGGAGAGTTGTTGAACGGCCCGGGAGATCTGGCGCTGGACATCGATCCGAAGCTGGCCTGGGCGCTGGGTAACCGCCAAGTGTTCCCACTGGACCTGAACAACGCCGACCCTGCATTGATCGCGCGCGTGCCCGGCATCGGCATTCGCACCACCCAGCGACTGGTCGAACTGCGTCGGCAGCGGCGCATCCGCTATGAAGACCTGACCCGCATGCGCTGCGTGCTGGCCAAGGCCAAGCCCTTCATCATCACCAGCGACTACCACCCGCCTCAGGCCGAGACGACCAGCGAGTTTCTGCATCATCAGTTACGTGACCGTCCGCAACCTCAACAGATGGGACTGTGGGGATGATCTGTCTTGATTGCGATGACCTGTTCGATACTTGGCGGCAGCAGGCGCGCTGGCTGTTGAGCCACGGGATCGACCCGAGCCAGGTCAGCTGGAAATCCCCGGATGCTGCCGACCTGTTCGGCAGCGATCAGGACTGTCCGAAAGAGCAAGGCCCCTTCCAGGCACGCGTGCCGCTGGAACTGCTGCATTTGCTGGAAAGCGCATCGCGCTACCGTGGAGAGCAACGCTGGAGCCTGTTGTATGAAGTGCTGTGGCGCGTCAGCCATGGCGACCGTACGGCGATGATGGCGGGCGACAAACTGGGCAGCGAGCTGCACCGGCGACTCAAGTCGATTCGCCGCGAGGCGCATCACTTGCACGCCTTTCTGCGCTTCGTGGCATTGCCTGCGCCCGAGCAGGACGATGAGCTGATGCGCCCGGAATACGTGGCCTGGCACGAACCGGCCCATGACATTCTGCACAGCGCCAGCGAGCACTTCATCGGCCGTATGGGCCAGCACCGCTGGATGATCGCCACGCCGCAGGATGGCGTCTATTACGACGGCAAGCAGTTGATCCATGAGCGCCGCTGCCCGGAAGCCTGGAAGACCATGGCACGTCAGGTCGACGACCCGCATGGCGAGCTGTGGCTGACCTATTACAGCCACATCTTCAACCCGGCCCGCCTGAATCCCAAAGTCATGGAAGGCCATTTCCCGTCACGGTTCTGGAAAAACCTGCCGGAAGGCCCGCTTATTCCGGCACTGATTACCCAGGCCCGCACAGGCAAACAACGTGACGGTCAGGCCAATGACATCGCCGCCCGACGCGGCAAGAAGATTGCGCATCGGGATTGAGAGGTTGCGAATCCAGGTATGAGATCAAGCTATTTGTCGACATGTGCTGCAGCCGGGTTGCTCTTCAAGCGGCGCGCAGCCTGCTGAAGAAATAACGTTTTGTAGGAGGCCTCACCCAGTCTTCGTTTTAGCGCTGTCGCGGGGCAAGCGCCCTCTTATCAAACAACACGTAATCTGCTGAATGAACACGTTTTTGTGGGAGGCACCACCACGTCTTCGACGTAGCGCTGTCGCGCATCAAACACCGGGCGTCGTAGGAGCGGACTTGTCCGCGAATGCAGTGTTTCAGCCACCGCATATGCGTCGGATGTACCGGCCTTTTCGCGGACAAGTCCGCTCCCACAAAACCCAGTTTCTTCAGTAAGTTATAGGTTGTTTGATAAGAGGCGGCTTGCCGGCGATGTCGTCGACGCGGTAGGTCAGGAAAATCACGTCATCGTTCATCGCCGGCAAGCCGCCTCCCACAGTCCGGTGTTTGCCGCGCGACAGCGCTACGTCGAAGACGTGGTGGCGCCTCCCACAGAAAAATGGCTTTTTTCATTGGCTTATGGGTTTTTCGATAACTCGTGATTGAACTGCAACCTCAAAGCGAAACGCGCCCATCGATACAGGTCACCGTTGCCCCACCGACCCACACGTCATTACCTACACGCTTGACGTGCACCCTGCCCTTGCGGCCCAACGCGGCGCCCTGGCTGGCGACATAGCTGTCCGCGGCCAGGCCGTCTTCCAGCACCCACAGGGCAATACCGGCGTTCAGACTGCCCGTGACAGGATCCTCGGCCATGCCGTCTCCCGGCACGAACGCGCGCACTTCAAACTGCGCCTCGTCGCCGTCCACTGCGGGACTCCAGGGTGCGAACACGCCAATCTTCAACCCATCGAGCTTCGCGTTATCCGGCTGCAGCGCAAGCACGCTGGCACGATCTGCCAATCTCAGCACCATCCAGCCCGGACCGTTGTCTGCCCAGCGCGCATCCAGAATCGCGCCTTTTTCCAGACCAAAACCATCGCGAACCTGCTCAACCAGATCGGGCTCTACCGGGCCGGAGCGCAGCAAGGGCGGCGCAGTAAATGCCAACTGCTGACCGTCACGACGAATCCTGATCAGACCCACGCCACATTCCTGAACGATTTCCTCACCCTGCGCAACGCCGCCGCTCTCAAGCCATGCGTGACAGCTGCCCAGCGTCGGATGCCCTGCAAACGGCAGTTCGTGGAGCGTGGTAAAAATGCGTACGCGATAGTCGGCGCGCGGATCGGTAGGCTTGAGCAGGAAAGTGGTTTCGCTCAGATTCGTCCAACGGGCGAAAGCCGCCATCTGCTCATCGCTCAGACCGTCAGCACCGAGCACCACAGCCAATGGGTTGCCGAGCAGCGGCCGTTCACTGAAAACATCGACCTGTTTGAAATCGAACGAGCGCATTCATAGCTTCCTTGTTGGGTGTCAGTTGGCAAAGGTCGCATGCAATGGCGTGGCAGGACAACAGCCGCATATTGTCAGGCTGATCTACCGGCCCTGCGAACAATACGCTTGATGGTAATGTCACATCCATGATCTGCAGACCACACGAGGTTTGACATGCTGGACAGCCCTGCCCGCGAACAGCTCGACGCCCTTGGCCAGCACATGGCCGAACGGCCGTTTCTGGTGATTACCGGAGCCGGTATCAGCACCGCATCCGGCATCCCGGATTACCGTGACAAGGACGGGGTTCGCCGTGGCAAACAACCGATGATGTATCAGGAATTCGTCAACAACCCGGCAGCCCGCCAGCGTTACTGGGCAAGGGCCATGCTGGGCTGGCCGAGAATCCGGGCGGCGCAGCCCAATGCGGCGCACCAGGCGTTGGCACACTTGCAGAACAGTCACGTCATCACAGGACTGATCACCCAGAACGTCGACGCCTTGCACACCCAGGCGGGAAGCCGTGAAGTGATTGAATTGCACGGCAGCCTGCACCGGGTGCTGTGCCTGGATTGTCATCAGCGTCACGACCGTGCGGCGATTCAGGAGGTGATGCTGGAGCAGAACCCGTATCTGCTCGGCGTGCATGCCGTTCAGGCTCCCGATGGCGACACGCTGTTGGACCCTGCTTTCGAGGCCGGTTTCAAGGTGCCGCCATGCCCGCATTGCCAAGGCAACCGGCTCAAGCCTGACGTGGTGTTCTTTGGCGAGAATGTCGCCCCGCCCACTGCCGCGAAAGCCATGCTCAGCGCGGATCAGGCCGAAGGCTTGCTGGTGGTGGGTACGTCACTGATGGCCTGGTCAGCGTTCCGCCTGTGCAAGGCGATGGCCGAACAGGGCAAACCGATCATCGCCATCAACCACGGCAAGACCCGCGCCGACGAAATGCTGGACATGAAGATCGAAGCACCCTGCGAACAGCTGCTGCCACTGCTTGCCGAAGAACTGACCCGGTCTACGTGAAAGGTCAGCGAACGGCTTCAGCTTGCTCTTCTCCACGGATCAGCGCGGGAATCACACGGATGTAGATCAATTCGCTCACCAGCTCGATCATCGTCTGGATGATGACGGCCGCCGCCGCGAGTTCCCTGATTCCTTCCGGCAGTGCGAGGGCCAAAGGCAGTACCACCAGCGAGTTGCGTGTTGACGTACTGAAGGCCACCGATCTGGCGCTGACTGCAGGCAGCCTGAAGGCTCTGGACACCAGCACACCCGCAAGTGGTGCCAGCACCATGAACCCCAGGTACACCGGAATCACAGGCAGCAACTGGTCGATGCTGTTCGCCACCGAAGCGATCTGCGAACCGATCACCACAACCAGAACCGCAGCCATCGCCGGTACCGGCATCCACGCCCAGGCATCGTTCCAGCGCGCCGCCATGGATGATCGCCTGACCCCGGCAGCGGTGAGCACCGCAAGCACCAGCGGCAGTATGATCAACACCAGAAACGCCTCGATAAAGGGGCTGATGGAAATCGCCACCGACGACTCGCTTCCCAGCATCAGTGCCAGGTACAGCGGCAACAGCACCAGTTGCAGAAGAAGCAGCAAGGGCGTGGCGGCCAGGACAAGTCGCGAATCACCCTTTCCCAAGTGCGTGAACACCACGACGTAATCGATGCAGGGCGTCAACAGCACCAGCAAGGCCCCCACCAGAATGGCCGTGTGTTCGCTCAGCACGCGGGTCAGTAACCAGACCAGCAGCGGAATCACCACAAAGTTGGCAATCAGCAGCGCGAGCATGAAACGTCTGTTGCTCAGCCCCTGACGCAGGTCCAGAAACGGGATCTGCAGAAACATGGCGTACATGAGCACGGCAATCGCCGGGGTCACCAGCACAGCCAATGCCTGCGACGCGACAGGCGCGAAAAGCCCGCCGACGGCCGCGACAATCACGGCAATGAAATAGATCGGAATCTGCTGTTGTTCCAGTTGCTCTCTGCTCACGCGAAATCCTTTGCACAGCGTTGAATCATGTTCAGCGGGCAAGCGTCTGCCTGCCGCGAAATGAAGGTCACTAGAACAACCCCAGCTGCCCGCCGATCAGGGTGGCGAAATCATCGTCCACGAACGGCAGGATGGCATCGGCCAACGGTTGAAGCTGACGGGTCACATAGTGGTCGTAGTCGATTGGCGCCGTGCGGACTTCAAGCGGCTCGGGGCCGACAACGGTCACCACGTAGCTGATCCAGCCACCGCTCTGATACTGACGCGGGCGGCCTTGCTGGTCGTTGTACTCGTCGGCGAGGCGCGCCGCACGCACATGTGGCGGCACGTTGCGCTGATAGTCGTCCAGCTTGCGACGCAGGCGCTTGCGGTAAATCAACAGATCATCCAGTTCGCCTGCCAGCGTGCGCCTCACGTAATCGCGCACATAGTCCTGGTACGGCTGACGCTTGAAGATCCGCAGGTACAACGCCTGCTGAAACTGCTGGGCCAGTGGTGACCAGTCGGTGCGAACGGTTTCCAGCCCCTTGTAAACCATCTCTTCGCTGCCGTCGGCACGCGTGACCAGCCCGGCATAACGTTTCTTGCTGCCCTCCTCCGCGCCACGAACGGTCGGCATCAGAAAGCGCTTGAAGTGGGTTTCGTATTGCAGTTCCAGAGCACTGGTCAGCGCGTACGTGTCATGCAAATGTTCGCGCCACCACTCATTGACCTGCTGCACCAGCGCCTTGCCAATCGAGGCGGCTTCTTCCTGACCATGCGGACGGCCAAGCCAGACGAACGTCGAATCGGTGTCGCCGTAGATCACGGTGTAGCCCTGCGCCTGGATAAGTTCGCGGGTCTTGAGCATGATTTCATGGCCGCGCAGGGTAATGGATGATGCCAGCCGTGGATCGAAGAACCGGCAGCCGCTGGAGCCCAATACGCCATAGAACGCGTTCATGATGATTTTCAGGGCCTGGGACAGCGGCGCGTTGTGCTCGCGCTTGGCCGTCTCCCGGCCCTGCCAGACCCGCTCGACAATGGCAGGCAGGCTATGCCGGGTGCGAGAGAAACGTGCGCCGCGAAAACCCGGCACCGATTCACTGTCGTCAGTGTGACGCAGGCCTTCGATCAGCCCGACCGGGTCGATGAGAAAAGTGCGGATGATCGACGGATACAGGCTCTTGTAGTCCAGCACCAGCACCGATTCGTAAAGGCCGGGCTGCGAATCCATGACGAATCCGCCAGGGCTGGCTTCCGGCAGACGTTCGCCCAGATTGGGTGCCACAAACCCCTGACGGTGCATCAGCGGAATGTACAAATGGCAGAAAGCCGCGACCGAACCACCGCTGCGGTCGGCTGGCAGCCCGGTCACCGTGGCGCGTTCCAGCAGGAAGGTCAGCAACTGGGTTTTGGCGAAGATCCGCGTCACCAGCTCGCAGTCCTTGATGTTGTAACGCGCCAGCGCGGGCTTGTCCTCGGCGAACATGCGGTTGATTTCATCCATGCGCTGGTATGGCGTGCTGATGGCCTTGCCTTCGCCCAGCAGCGTCTGCGCGACGTTCTCCAGACTGAAAGACGGGAAGCTCCAGGTCGCCGAGCGCAGCGCCTCGATGCCGTCGATCACCAGCCGTCCGCTGATGTCGGCGAAGAAATGATTGTTGCGGCTGCCATGTTCACGCCAGCCCATGGTTTCCCCGCCACGACCCAGCATGAGCGGCACATTCAGACGTTGTGCATGTTCGTGCAGGACTCGCAGGTCGAACTGCACCACGTTCCAGCCAATGATCGCGTCAGGGTCATGCAATGCCAGCCACTCGTTCAGACGCTCCAGCAGCTGGGCACGGGTCTCGCAATACTCGAGCTGAAAATCCAGCGCTTCGCTGCCACCGTTGGCTGGGCCCAGCATGTAGACCTGACGCTGACCGCAACCCTCCAGCGCAATCGAGTACAGCTCGCCGCGCGCAGTGGTCTCGATGTCCAGCGACACCAGTTTCAATCGGGGGCGGTAATCGGCAAGCGGCTTGATCTGCGCATTGCACAGCACGCCGTCGGCATCCGCCGTGCCGCTGAACTGCACGGGCGCGGTGATGAAGCGCTCCATGAGGTAGCGCTCGGGCGGACGGATGTCGGCTTCATACACATCGACATTGCCCTTGCGCAGCAGCTTTTCGATGTTCATCAGTTGCCGGTGCTGCTGGCAATAAACGCCCAGCACCGGCCTATGGCGAAAGTCGCTCAATTGCAGCGGCCGCAACTCCACACCGCGCTCTGCTCTTAGCAAGGCCCGGGCACGTTCCTGCTGTTCGGCCGGAATGAACGCAACGGAAGGCTGACAAGGCAGACGGAGATGACGCGGACCGTCATCGGTCGCCAGCCAGAAGTCGACTTCCGTCCCGGCCGGCGTGTCCTGCCAGTGCCGACTCAGGATGAAGCCCTGCTGTAAATCCAACGGTGCAACCTCGATCAGACGATTCAGCGCCCGATTCTACGTGGCTATGCGCGCAAAGGCGCGCCTGACGGTCGGTTCAAGAAACATTTGCCGCCGCCGATAGCCAGACATGACTTCTGACCATGGATTGAACATACGAGTGGGCGCACCCGCCACAGGCAAGTGCCGCCAGAATGATCGCGACGTGTCGTGTCGACGCTATTGACCATGGAATAGCAGCAATGAAATCCCTCGACTCGCTCGACCCACTGCCACGAGCCATCCCGGGCAACACGTTTCTGGCACGTCGCACCCTCATGACCATGGCCGGCCTGCTGGGCGCGCTGTCATCGGTGATGATCGTCTCGCTGTTCTATATCACCTACCAGCTCAATCACAGCGCGGCGTTGCAGAGTCAGCGGCTGGTCGAGAATATCTGGCAATCCCGGGAAAAGGCGCTGGTTGCGACCTTCAAGGACAATGCCTACTGGGGGGACGCCTACAAGCACCTGCACATCCAGGTCGACACGGACTGGGCGTACACACGCAACAACCTCGGCGCTTCGCTGTATACGGACTTCGGGTTCGACGGCGTTTTTGTCGTTGATGGCCAGAATCACACCACCTATGCCGTGGACAAGGGCGAACTGGTCACGCTGCAACTGACTGACTGGCTGAACAGCGGTCAGGATCAACTTGTCACTCAGGCCCGTGAACGCGCCAGCGAGGATGAGGTGTTCACCCAGATGCGTCAGGTGGACCATGGTCCGGTGTTGTTGATCGCAGCGCCCTTGACCACCGGCGGCGATGACCAGGTGCAACAGACCGATACCGTCCAGTCGATTCTGGTATTGGCCTACAGACTCACCCCCGAAAAATTGCAGGCCCTGGGCTTGCTCTATGGTCTCGACGGACTGCGCGAAGCGACCGACGCGCAGGATGCGAAACGCTTTCCGTCACTGGAAATTGCCCCGGGACTGCTGTTGCGCTGGGATCCGGAACAGCCGGGCATGAAGCTGGTCGGAGGTCTGCTGCCGATTCTGATCATCTTTCTGATTACCCTGGCGTTCATTGCCAGGCGTGTTACCCGAAAGACCATGAGAACCGCCGAACTGATGGACCGGCAGTTTGACCTCATTACCCAGAGTCGAGCGGCACTGCTCAGCAGTGAGGAGCGTTTTCGCAACGTGGCCGAAAGCGCATCGGACTGGGTCTGGGAAACCGACGCCGATCTTCGCATCACCTACCTCTCAGAGCGTTTCACCCGTGTCACCGGGCATGCATCGCACCCTTGGACAGGACGCTACCTGACGCAGTTGCTGTCCTGCGAAAGCCAGTCACTGGCCGACTGGATTCGTCTCGAGCGCCCCAAGGACGAGCGCGCGGTGCTGCGCTGTACGCATCACTCATTACAGGGCGCCGTGCGCACCAGTAACATTGCCGTCAGGCCGATCGTGCTAGATGGGCAGGTCAAGGGCTACCTGGGTATTGCCTCGGACATCACCCATGAGGTGGAAGCCCAGTCGCGACTGTTTCACCTGTCCCAGCATGATGCATTGACCGGCCTGCCCAATCGCACCCAGATGCAGGCCTTCCTGAATCGCACCTTCGAACAGCGCACCGATCCGGGTTCGACGGTGACCATGCTGAACCTCGACCTGGACAGCTTCAAACCCATCAACGATGTGTTTGGGCACAGTGTGGGCGACAGTGTGCTGCGTGAGGTTGCCGAACGGCTGTCGCGATGCCTGCCTCCTTGTGGATTGCTGGCCCGGCAAGGCGGCGATGAGTTCCTGATGGTGGCGACCAGTCTTGCCACCATGGAAGAGGTTGAACAGCTGTGCGAGCGATTGATACGCCACATCCGCCGTCCTTTCACGATCAACAATCAGGAAGTGTTCATCGGTCTGAGCATCGGCATTGCCCTCTGTCCCCTGCACACCCATGAAAGTCAGGATCTGATCCGGTTTTCGGACCTGGCCCTGTACCAGGCAAAAAAGGAAGGTCGCAATACCTGGCGCTTTTATGAACAGATGATGAGCACACGCATCACTGAGTTGCGCGAGATGGAAAAAAGCCTGCGAGTGGCGATAAGGAACGACGAGTTCACGCTGCGCTATCAGCCTCGCCATGACGTCCTCAGTGGCAGAATCTGCGGCGCCGAAGCGCTGATTCGCTGGGAGCATCCAACACTGGGACTGTGCATGCCGGACCAGTTCATCGGACTGGCCGAAGAGAACGGCCTGATCCTGTCATTGAGCGATTGGGTGCTGCATCGGGCCTGCAGCGATGCAGTGGCCTGGGACAGTGACCTGCGCGTATCGGTAAACATTTCTGCTGTTGAGTTTCGCACGCCAGGGCTCGTGGAGCGGGTGCGCCAGGTATTGGCCACGACCGGTCTGCCCAATCATCGCCTGGAGCTGGAGGTGACCGAGCGGGTAATGATTCACGACGCTCAGGCCGCCCTGAAGCTGATCAATGAACTCAAGACCCTGGGTGTAAGGCTGTCGATGGACGATTTCGGCACGGGTTATTCGTCGCTGAGTTACTTGAAAATGTTTCCCTTCGACACGTTGAAAATCGATCGCAGCTTCATCAGCGAGATCGGCGCCAATACCCAGAGTCTGTCCATCGTTCAGGCCATCATTCAACTAGGCCGTAGCCTGTCGATGACCATCACTGCCGAGGGTGTCGAGACTGCTCGACAACTTGACTGCCTGCAATCACTGGGCTGCGACGAAGCCCAGGGCTATTACCTGAACAGGCCCATGCCGCTGACAGCGTTTCTGGACGCCGTTCAGGCTCAGACCTGTCAGTCGGAAAGCTGACTGTCGGGTTCTCGCCGGTTTGAGGTCGCTTTGCCACTTGCCGGAACGCACTGACTGCACGATTCTGTAGAAGACAGCACTGTGCCTAGACACAGGGTCACACTCACACCGGAGAGCGCCATGAAGACCGTCGCCCAGTTGTTGAAACTGAAAGCCGAACACAACCAGCAAGTGCACACCATCGGGCCGGACCATATGGTGCTCGATGCGCTCAGGCTGATGGCCGAGAAGAACATCGGCGCCTTGCCGGTGGTCGAAAATGGCGTGGTGGTAGGCGTCATGAGCGAGCGTGACTACGCCCGCAAGATGATTCTCAAAGGTCGCTCGTCCGTGGGCACGCCGGTCAGCGCGATCATGAGCAGCAAGGTGATCACCGTCGACTCGCAACAGACCGTCGAGGCGTGCATGGGAATCATGACCGACAGCCACCTGCGCCACCTGCCGGTCGTGGAGAACGGCGAGCTGTTGGGCCTGCTGTCGATCGGTGACCTCGTGAAGGAAGCCATCAATGAACAGGCCAGCCTGATTCAGCAGCTCGAGCAGTACATACGCGGCGAGTAGGTACAGGGGTTGAATGCTGTGAGAGATACAAACGATATCTCCCATCAAACGCCACGTAACCGACCGACTGCCCGCGATAGGTTCTTTCAGACAGAAAATCAGTGACTGACATGACGCAATCGCGGGCAAGCGCGCTCCTACAAAAAATCGCGTTCTTTCAGTGGCTTACAGGTTGTTTGAGCAGAGGGGCTTGGTCTGGGCGGCAATCCGACGATGAGCCATGACGCGATTTTCCTGACATACCGCGTCGACTGCATCGCCGGCAAGCCGCCTCCCACGGCCCGATATTTACTGCGAGGCCGCGCAGCGCCGAAGAGGCTGCGCGGCACTCAATCAGTCGTCCAGCGTTTTACCGGCCGGTGCAGCCTTGCCCGGTTTTCCGGCTTTTTCGGCAGGTGCAAGCTTGGGTTCCGGCTCAGGCGGCGGCGCGCTGGCTTCTCGTTCGCGCATCGGCATCTGGTCGATGGTGGCGAAGATTTCCTTGAGATCGACATTCTCATCCTTTTTGAGCTTTGTCTCCCCGTCCTTACCCTTCAGAATGACTTTGGTTTTGTCGCCAGCGTTCAGTTTGAGCTCGCGAATCAGGGCCATTGTGGACTGCGCGTCCAAGGTCTTGTTGTCGCGTTCGCCAATGGTGTTGACCACCGTGAACAACACCATGTTGCGTTGCGCGAACGCTTCGCGGTTGGCGGGCTCCTCAAGCGCTTTCTTGACGCTGACGAGCGTTGGGTCAGCCTTACTGGAGACAATGATGATCAGTGGGCGTGTCTTGCCACGCTCCTGCGCCAGCGGGCCATCACTGTCGGCGGCCAGGGCGGGACCTGCCAGGACAAGCCCTGCGGCGACGAGCAGAACGGCGGAGGTCAGGGACCGGATTGACATGGTGGGCTCCTTTTGAATCCATGGGGTAGCCATTGCATAGACACACGCAATGCGCCCCTGTTCTACCGCATTTGGGTCGTTGCGGTACAGCCCAGCATAGCTCCTGCACTCAAACCTTCACATCAAGCCAGGCGTTCATGCTGCAAGGAAATGGCACTATCCAGCGTCGCGGCAACCCCTTCCACAATCAGCGCGACCTCCGCAGCATCCAGCACCAGCGGTGGTAAAAGACGAATGACCTTGCCACGGGTCACGTTGATGAGCAGACCATGATCCTGCGCTGCAAGCCGCGTCAGCCCGGGAATGGCCTGTAGCAATTCGATACCTATCATCAGCCCCCTGCCCCGGACCTCCAGCACCTGAGGATGGCCCTTCAACCTGGCCCGCAGCCGCTCCAGCAAAAGCTGCCCCTGCTGCCGGGCGTTTTCCACCAGGCTCTGCTGCTCAATGATATCGATAACGGTACACCCGGCTCGACAGGCCAGCGGATTACCGCCAAACGTACTGCCATGACTGCCCGGCGTGAACAGTTCAGCCGCCTTGCCCCGCGCTAGGCACGCTCCGATGGGAATGCCGTTGCCAAGCCCTTTGGCCAGGGTGATGACGTCCGGCACAAAGCCCTCGTGCTGAAACGCGAACCACTTGCCGGTACGGCCCATGCCGGTCTGGATTTCGTCGAGCATCAGCAGCCAGTTACGCTGCGTGCAGCGTTCATGCAGGGCCTTGAGATAACCTTGAGGCGCGACCCGAGCACCGCCCTCTCCCTGTATTGGCTCGACCAGCACGGCGCTGATCCGATGACCGTACTGATCACAGACCTTGTTGAAGGCTGCCAGATCACCGAATGGCACCTTGACGAAATCCCCTGGCAACACGCCATACCCCGAGCGCACCGCAGGCCCGTCGCTGGCGCACAGCGTGCCCAGGGTACGGCCGTGGAATGCGTTTTCCATGACCACCACCAACGGCTGCTCAATGTATTTATGCCAGCCGTGCAAGCGTGCCAGCTTGAGCGCTGTTTCATTGGCTTCGGCACCGGAATTGTTGAAAAACACCCGATCAAGCCCGGACAGCGCAGTCAACTTCTGTGCCAGACGGAGCTGCCAGTCAATGCTGTATAGGTTGGAGGTGTGCAAAAGCAACCCTGCCTGATCACGGATCGCCTCGACCAGCAGCGGGTGCGAGTGACCGACATTGGTAACGGCCACGCCTGCCACCGCATCCAGATACTCACGACCCGCCTGATCCCACAGGCGAGTGCCGAGGCCATGGCTGAAACTCAGGGCAAGGGGTTGGTATGTGGTCATCAGGCAGGCCGTGGTCATGAGGTGAAGCTCCATAGGTGTAAGAAGTGTTTTTGCAGTATCGTTAACCACCTGCGCTCGATAAACCGCGAATCACTTCAATCATTTTAAAGCTGGAATTGATAATGGACCTGTTTCAGGCGATGACCGTGTACGTAAAAGTGGTCGAAACCGGCAGCCTGACGGGTGCCGCCCAGGCGTGCTCGATTTCCACCACCATGGTCGGCAATCACCTGCGCTCGCTGGAACAGCGTCTGGGCGTCAGTCTGCTGACCCGCACGACGCGCCGTCAGCGCCTGACCGAGTTCGGTACGCAATACTACGAACGCTGTCTGGAAGTGCTGGGGCTGGTGGCTGCCTCCGAACGAATCGCCGAACAGACCCAGGGCGAACCCGCAGGAACCCTGCGCATCACGGCCCCCCTGACCTTCGGCTCGGAGGTGCTGGCTCCGGCAATGGCCGAATTCTCCAGACGCTTTCCAAAGGTCAGGCTCGATCTGGTCCTGAGCGATCAGCGCCTGGACCTGATCGACAATGGCTTCGACATTGCCATTCGGCTCGGCGCCCTTCCCGACGCTTCGCCGCTGATTGCCAGACCCTTGCAGGATTACACCCTGACCATCTGCGCCTCGCCCGATTACCTGGCCCGCCACGGCACGCCGATCCGGCCCGAGGATTTGCGTGCACACAACTGTCTGGCGTTCGCCTATCAGGCAGGTGATGGATGGCGTGACACAGGCAAGCGCTGGCGCATGACCGGCGCAGAAGGTGAAGTGCTGGTAGACGTGCAGGGCTCGATGCTGATCAATACCTCGTCAGGCTTGTGCAACGCTGCCCGCGTGGGGATGGGTGTGGTGATGCTGTCGGACGCGCTGGTGCAACGCGATCTGGATGAAGGCCGACTGGTGGCGCTGTTGCCGGATTATCAGCTACCCAGCCGCCCCATGAATCTGTTGTATGTACAGGACCGCTATCGACTGCCAAAGCTGCGCAGCTTCGTCGACTTCGCGATGGAGATGTGGGGCCGTTGATCCGGCGCGCCTTCTTGCCCGCGCGCCGGAATCGTCAGGCATCGCCTTACGGAGATGCCTTGAAGTCAGACCTTGAAACGACTGACCAGACCTTGCAGGTGCACACCAAGGCGTGCCAGTTCGATGCTCGATGAAGCCGTCTCTTCGCTGGCGGATGCGGTCTGCTCGGAAATATCCCGCACTTTCAGCACGCTGCGATTGATCTCTTCGGCCACAACGCTCTGTTGTTCGGCCGCCGCAGCGATCTGGTGATTCATGGTCTCGATGGTCGAGATCGACGACGTAATGTTGTTAATGGATCGCCCGGCGTCGCGGGTGAGTTCCACGCTGTTTTCGGTCAACGCCCGGCTGCTCTCCAGAATGGTCGCGACCTGTGCCGTTCGGCTGTGCAGACCACCGATGAGCGAGGCGATTTCTTCTGTAGAGGTCTGGGTGCGCTGCGCAAGGCTGCGCACCTCGTCGGCAACCACTGCGAAACCTCGACCGGCTTCACCGGCGCGAGCCGCTTCGATAGCCGCATTGAGCGCCAGCAGATTGGTCTGCTCGGCAACCGCCTTGATCACGTCCAGAACGCCGCCAATCTTGTTGCTTTCGCTTTTCAGCTCGTCCATGGCGGACTTGGAGTGTTCAACTTCGCTGGCCAGACTTTCGATCTGAGTGATCGCCCTGGCAACGACGCTATCGCCCTCACGCGCTTCTTTCGAGGCATTGACTGCAGCATGCGAGGCCTGCTCGGCATTTCTGGCCACGTCCTGCACGGTCGTGGACATCTCATGCATCGCCGTCGCGACCTGATCGGTTTCGGTTTTCTGGCTGTTAACCCCGGCACTGGTCTGCTCGGTAACGGCAGACAACTGCTCCGCCGCGCTGGCGATCTGGGTGACGCCATCGCGCAGTCCGCCAATCAGTTCACGCAGGTTGCCTGTCATGCGTTGCATGGTGCCCTGCAGCAGACCCAGTTCGTCCTTGCGGGTGATGACGCGGCTGTCGGTGAGGTCGCCATCTGCCACACGTTCGGCGAGCTTCAGCGTTTCCATCAAAGAGCCGACGATCAGTCGGGTGATGACCCAGGCCGCAAGGATACTGACCACCAGTGCGGACACCAGCCAGAGAATCAGCAGGGATTTGGCCTGATTCATATCCTCCATTCTCAGGGTGACCTGATTTTTGGAAAGCTGGTCAGCGGACGCGAGCAGGATCTCGATGTTTTTGGAAACACCGGCCTGTGCTTCATCGATTCTGGCCTGGGCGCTGACGAATTGACCAATCGCGCTCTGATAAGCAGTCAAGGCATCCTGAAGATGTTTAACGGTATCGGCCTGACCGCTGAATCCGCTCAGCGTTTTCATGAAGTCGATGGCTGTTTTGATGGACGCTTCAGCGACCAGTTTGCTGTCAGCCTTGAGCGAAAAAGTGTACCCGCGCACATCGAAGCGCATTTTTTGAAACACCATCAATGCCTGAGCGGATGTTTCCCGCAACTGCGCACTGCCCTCACTGGAGTTTGCAACCCCTTGCAGTTTCTGCAGGTCTTCCGCTGCCGCATCCGCGTGCCGACCGAACACTTGACGGGTGGCTTCCCGCGCTTCGGTGGCTTGCATCAGGTTGTCATAATGAATCCGATAATCTTTCATGGCAGCCTGCGACGCATTGATCAGCGGCACATTGATCTCGGAGGTGAACACCGTCGAGGCATAGCGCACATGGTTATCGAGATTCTCGTACGCTTTGAGCCAGTTGCTGGCGCGCTCGGCATCATAGTTGATCGTGAACGACAGGCGCGCGATGCGCATGTCCCGCGTCAGGGTACTCAGCTTGCCGATATCGGCGGTGCGTTCGCTACGATCGCTTAGAGAGACAATGCCCGACCAGCCTGTGAGTGCGATAAGTACAGTCAGCAAAATAACCAGTGTGAAGCCCAGAACAAGTTTGGACCGGACACTGATATTGCCCAGAAGAGTAGTCAGCATATAAAGCTCTTGATAAGTTTTTGAGTGTGATGTATTTGGCGACTCCCTGCCGGTGCAACCTGCATCAAGTTTTCGGCATCACAACTTCAAACTTTAAACTTAGAGCAAATATTCTTTTTACTTTAAACGTTGGCGACCATCTGTGAAAAATTAAATTCAAATATATTAATCAGCTCAATAGTATTTGATAACGACACCCAACAAAAACCACTCAAAAGCATAAGCCCAGATAAAATTAACACGCCTTTGAATACAAAGAATGGATTGCGCATCCGCCGTGAATGCGCAATCCGTCAGTTATAAATAACCAGACAGGCTGTTTTTACGCCGCCACCTCATACAACTTCGGCGCAGCCACTTCTCCGCTTTCAAGACTGCGACGCAGCACATTCGCCTGCAACGCAGCAGCCTTCATTGCACTTTCCTTGACGTAGCCATAGCCGCGGATGCGCTCAGGCAGGCGTGCCAGACTCAACGCAGTGTGACGATTGCCGGCCTGCAAGTGCTGCAGAATCAGCTCGACATCGCTGACGTAGCGCTCGATCAGCTCGCGCTCCTGACGACGCTCAAGGCTGCGGCCAAACGGATCGAGCGCGGTGCCACGCAAAAACTTGAATTTCGCCAGCACATCGAATGCCCGCAACATCCAGGGACCGAAGCTGCGTTTGCGCGGCTGTCCGGTATGCGGGTCGCGCTTGGCAAGCCATGACGGCGCCAGATGGAATTCAAGCCGGTAGTCTCCTTCGAACTGCGCCTCCAGTTGCCGCGTGAAGTCACCGTTGCTGTAAAGGCGCGCCACTTCATACTCGTCCTTGTAGGCCAGCAGCTTGAAGAAGTTGAACGCCACGGCCTCGGTCAGCGTTGGCTGCTGACCGGGGAACATCCTGGCTTCTGCATCCTGAACCCGCTGTACGAGTTTGAGGTAGCGATCGGCATAGGCCTGGTTCTGGTACTCGGACAACGTGGCCAGATTGCTCTGAATACGCTGCTCCAGCGTCAGTTGCGACGGCTCGACGGGCTGCTGTTTCGGATTGACGAACGCCTCCACCGCAACCGGATCGTGGGCGGTGCGACGTCCCCACAGGAAAGCCTGTTGATTGAGACTCACGGACACACCGTTAAGCTCGATGGCCTTCTCGATGGCCTTCGACGTCAGCGGGATCAAGCCCAACTGATAGGCATAACCCAGCATGAACAGGTTGCTGGCGATACTGTCGCCCATCAACCGGGTCGCCAGCGAGGTGGCTTCGACGAAATGGGTCTTGTCTGCGCCCACCGCATCGATGATGGTCTGCTTCATGGCCTCGACCGGGAACACGGCATCCGGGTTGCGGGTGAACTCTGCAGTCGGCGTCTGCTGGCTGTTGACCACCGCATGGGAAATCGCGCTGTCCAGCTTGGCAATCGCATCCGGCCCGGCTGCCACCAACAGGTCGCAACCCAATAGCAGATGCGCCTCGCCAGCGGCAATCCGCACGGCAAAGAGCTCCTGCTGGCGCGCTGCGATGCGGATATGACTGACCACTGGGCCAAATTTCTGCGCCAGTCCGGCCTGATCCAGCACGCTGCAGCCTTTGCCTTCCAGATTGGCGGCGTAACCGAGCATCGCGCCCACGGTGGTCACACCGGTGCCACCGACGCCAGGCAGCAGAATATTGAATGGCCGTTCCAGTGAAGGCAGAGTCGGCTCCGGCAAGGTGGCGAACGCTTCGACCTGTTTGGGCAGGACCGGCTTGCGCAATTTGCCGCCATGAACGGTGACGAAACTGGGGCAGAAGCCCTCGACGCAACTGAAATCCTTGTTGCAGGCGTTCTGGTCGATTTCACGCTTGCGGCCCTGCGCAGTCTCCTTCGGCAGCACAGACAGACAGCCGGATTTCACGCCACAGTCACCGCACCCCTCGCACACCGCCGGGTTGATCAACGCACGTTTTTCCAGATCAGGCATCGTGCCGCGCTTACGGCGACGGCGCTTCTCGGTGGCGCAGGTCTGGTCGTAGATGATCACCGACACGCCTTTGAACTCGCGAAGCTCGCGCTGCACGCTGTCCAGATCGCGTCGGTGATGGAACGTGGTGATCGGCGCGAAGCCTTCCCTGTTCGGGTATTTGTCCGGTTCGTCAGACACAAGGGCGATGCGCTGCACGCCTTCGTTGAACACCTGACGGCTCAGTTGATCGACGCGCAATACGCCATCGATAGGCTGCCCGCCGGTCATGGCCACGGCATCGTTGTAGAGAATCTTGTAGGTAATGTTGACCTTGGACGCGACAGCCGCCCGAAGCGCGAGATGGCCCGAGTGGAAATAGGTGCCGTCACCCAGGTTCTGAAACACGTGCGGGGTATCGGTAAACGGTGCCTGACCGATCCAGGTCACGCCCTCGCCGCCCATCTGGGTGAAGGTATCGGTCGCACGGTCCATCCAGATCGTCATGTAATGGCAGCCGATACCCGCCAGTGCACGGCTGCCTTCCGGTACTCGGGTAGAGGTGTTGTGCGGGCAGCCGGAACAGAAGTGCGGTGTGCGCTGGGTAGTGAACAGCGGCGCCTGCAGGGCTTTTTCCTTCTCGCTGAGAAACTGCAGGCGCGCGTCGATCTGCGCGCTGCTGTAGAACGGAGCAAGCCGTTTGGCGATGACCCGGGCGATCATCGCCGGAGTCAGTTCACTCAGGTTCGGCAACAATGAGCGGCCCTGCTCGTCGAACTCGCCAACCACCACCGGGCGACGATCTACCGGCCAGTTGTACAGCTGGCCGGTCAACTGGTCTTCGATGACGCTGCGCTTTTCTTCGACCACCAGAATCTCGTCCAGACCCTGGGCGAAGTCATGCACCGATACCGGCTCCAGCGGCCAGCTCATTCCGACTTTGAGCACGCGAATGCCGACCTGATCGCAGAGTTGCTCATCGATGCCCAGCTCTTCGAGCGCTTGGCGCACATCCAGATAGGATTTGCCTGTGGTCACGATACCCAGACGCGGCTGGGCAGAATCGATGACCACCTTGTTCAGTTCATTGGCACGAGCAAACGCCCTGGCGGCGTAGATCTTGTAAGTGTTGAGGCGCGCTTCCTGGGCCAGCGGTGGATCCGGCCAGCGAATGTGCAGGCCGCCTTCGGGCAGCTCAAAATCTTCGGGAATGCGGGTCTGCATGCGCAACGGATCGACTTCGACGACCGCAGAAGAGTCGACGTTTTCTGCGATGGTCTTCATCGCCACCCAGCAACCGCTGTAGCGCGAAAGCTCCCAGCCAATGATGCCGTAGTCGAGGATTTCCTGAACGTTGCTGGGATTGAGCACCGGAATCATCGAGGCGATGAAGGCATGTTCGCTTTGGTGTGCAATGGTCGACGACTTGCAGCCGTGATCATCGCCCGCGAGGATCAGCACCCCGCCGTTGGCCGCGACGCCAGCCGAGTTGCCGTGCTTGAAGACGTCACCGCAACGATCGACACCCGGCCCCTTGCCGTACCAGAGTGCGAACACCCCGTCGTACTTGCCCTGAGGAAACAGATTGACCTGCTGGCTGCCCCATACGGCGGTGGCTGCGAGTTCTTCGTTGATGCCCGGCTGGAAATGAATGGCGTTCTGCTGGAGATAATCCTTCGCATCCCACAGGCTCTTGTCCAGATTGCCCAGTGGCGAGCCGCGATAGCCGGAAATGAAACCCGCCGTATTGAGCCCGCGCGCTTCGTCACGCTGCTTCTGCAGCATCGGCAGCCGGGTCAGCGCCTGTGTTCCGGTGAGGTACAGGTTGCCGGTGGCGAGCCGGTATTTATCGTCCAGACGAATATCAGCCAGGGTCATGCGATTACCTCTCTTGTTTTTATTCAGGCTTTCTTATGAGTAAGGTCCATCTCGCCGGGAAGGTCCAGCCCGGCGGCCTTGTCATTAGACTGCCTGTAGAAAAGAGGCTTTTTCTTTCTAAATTGACAGATATCTGCTGATATTGAGCATGCCCTTTTCGAAAAAAACAAAAAACAAGGTCAATTCATGCAGCTTAAATTGAGCCCCATCGATCGCAAGATTCTCCGCCTGTTGCAACATGACGCCGATCTGTCGGCGGCAGAGATTGCCGAGCGTGTCGAGCTGTCGCAGTCACCCTGCTGGCGACGCATACACAGACTTCAGGAGGAAGGCGTGATCGAGCGCACCGTTGCTTTGCTCAGCGCGCAAAAGCTGGGGCTGAGCATGACAGTGTTCGTCGAGGTCAAGCTTTCAGGCCACGGCAGGCGGTATCTTGCCGAGTTCGAAGAAGCGATCATCGGCCACCCGGAGGTGCTGGAGTGCTACACCATGGCAGGCGGCATGGACTTCATGCTCAAGGTCGTGGCACAGGACATAGCGAGTTACGAGCGCTTTCTGCGAGACCATCTGCTGCAACTGCCGCATGTGCACGAAGCACACTCCAACATCGCCATGAGCACGGTCAAGCGCACGACAGAACTGCCGCTGGACTGAGGACGAAGAAGAGACAGAGAGGGAAAAGGCGCAATCCATCGACGAGCGCCAATGGATTGTTTCTTTCTATGAGGATGCCAAAACATTTGACTGGCAAATGATAATGATTATTATTGCATCAGCTGGTCGCGAGACTGGCTGGATAACCTGGAAGTCTTAGGTCGGCTTGCAGATTATCTCCTCATCAGGCTAATCACGGTTTTTGACCCGGCTTTTTTGCCGGGTCTTTTTTTGGTTTTTTCGCTGCTTCAGGCTAATGAAGTCTGGGGTGTTGCACGGTGTTTCAGAATGGCGCTGATGATATCAGTGCAACGCCGCATGAGGTCAGTTTTTTATGCCGACAATGACTGAAACGTTCAGATAAATCGCAATTGCAGCGCCTTTTCACTTGAGAACGATTCTCGCATTCACTAGGCTGAATGTGTCATGGATGAAACCTATAGGTTCAAGGAAGAATTTCTATGGAAGATCAGCGAGCTATACATCATGAGTAGTCAGCTCTCGCCCTTGTTGCCCCTGCCCGCCACGGTTCCGGACCTGGCTCCGTCAGCGCGTACGATCGAAACCTGCCACACCCTCGGCAGGCTGTCGCGCCGTACCCGGCAGATTTTCCTGCTCAGCCGCCTCGACGGTTTGCCCTACGCAGAGATTGCCCGCTTCCTAGATGTCGATGTCGCCAAGGTAGAGCGCGCCATGGTTCGCGTGCTCAGGCAGGCCCATGGCTGCGCCTCCGATTCCGCCCTCGATGGTCAGACCATTCAGGAACAGGCAAGCCGCTGGTACGTGCATCTGCAAAGCCCAAGCGCGACTGCCAGCGAGCGGATCGAATTTCGGCACTGGCTCGACGCGGATTCCAGGCACCTGGCGGCGTTTCAGAGCTGTGAGCGCATCTGGCGCGAACTTCAGGCCCCGGCTTCATTGCTGGGAATCGGCGGCTGGCACCGGCGCAAACGGCGCGTGTATCTCGCCTGGTGCCTGCTGACCACGTTGCTGTGCAGCCTGATGGTCACGGCCGAGGTACTTTCCTGACGCTGAATGACCGTTCCAGAGAAGTCCGTGACGAGCCGATCGGTGTAAAGTGGCTGCCTTGAACGCACAACATATGCAGGCACGCACCTTGACCCTCATCATCGACGCAGACTTCGACAGCGGCAACATTCAAGTTCTGGATGCCAGCAACCCGGCTCGCATCAAACTGGCCATCCGACCTGACACCCAAAGTGGCCATTTTCAGTGGTTCCACTTCAAGGTCGAAGGCATGGAGGTCGGCGCACCCCACACCTTCAGCCTGACCAACGCCAGCGAATCGACGTTCAACAGCGCGTGGACCGGTTATCACGCGGTCGCGTCCTATGATCACGAAGAATGGTTCCGGGTGCCGTCCGGGTTCGATGGCAAGGCACTCGATTTCAGCCTGTCGCCGAGCCAGCCGCAGGTCTGGTTCGCGTACTTCGAACCCTACAGCCGCGAGCGTCATGAAAGGCTGATCGAGCAGGCTCAGGAACAGGCCGGGATGCAGTTGCTGGAGACCGGAAAGAGCGTCGAGGGCCGCGATATTCAGTTGCTGCGCAAAGGCGACGGTGCGCAAGGCAAACGCAACATTTGGATCATTGCCCAGCAGCATCCCGGCGAGCACATGGCCGAATGGTTCATGGAGGGCGTTATCGAGCGTCTTCAGCAGGACGACGATGCGGCCATGCAGCAGCTTCTGGCCAATGCCGACCTGTATCTGGTGCCGAACGTGAACCCCGACGGCGCGTTTCACGGTCATCTGCGCACCAATGCCAAAGGCAGGGACCTGAACCGCGCCTGGCAGGACAGCACCGAGGAATTCAGCCCTGAGGTGTTTTTCGTCAAACAGCAGATGGAACACTACGGCGTCGACATGTTCCTGGACGTGCATGGTGACGAAGAAATCCCGTACGTCTTCACTGCAGCCTGCGAAGGCAATCCGGGCTACACCGCCAAACAACAGCAACTGGAAGAGCAGTTCCGTCGTCGCCTGGGTGAGATCACGGTCGATTTCCAGAGTGTGTACGGCTACCCGCGCAGCGCTCCAGGCCAGGCCAACATGAACCTGGCCTGCAACAGCATTGGCGAACGTTACAAATGCCTGGCGCTAACCCTGGAGATGCCGTTCAAGGACAACGACAACGCCCCTGATCCGATCACCGGCTGGTCAGGCAAACGCTCGGCGCAGTTGGGCAAGGACGTGTTGAGTGTGCTGACGGAAATGGTTCAGGATCTGCGTTGACGGTAACGGGGTTCAGTCAAGACGCCGGGATGTCGTCCGGGAAATCGAATCGCCGGCAAGCCGCCTCCCACACTGGGTGGCGTTTGCCCGGCAGATTCGGGTCAGCAATCACGCAACACGCTCATCCCCCGCCGTGCCTGCGCCCGCAGCACGGCGCACCAGCAATCCGGCCAGCGCCATCAATGCCAGCACGATAACGATCCCACCATAGACGTTACTGGTCATTACCAGACCAAACGAACGCGCAGCAAAACCGGCTGCCAGCGATGGCATGCAGAACGCCAAGTAGCTGAGGACCAGAAAGGCCGACATCAGCCCCGCTCGCTCATGTGCATGCGCGGTCGGCATGAGCATGCGCAACGCGCCGAGAAAACTCGATCCAAAGCCAATCCCGGCGATCATCGCGCCGCAGAAGAACAGCCAGAGCACGCCTGAGTTGACGGCCAGCAGAATCACCGTCACCCCGACGATCATGAAACTTGCCCCGACCCAGAGGCCCAGCTCTGGAGCACGCTGGCGCAGGATCATAATGGCCAGCGCACCACTCAGAGTCAGGGCCGCGACCGCAAGTCCGCCATCCAGCGGCGAAGTCGAACCTGTGGCAGCGGCCAGCAAGGACGGACTCAATGACAGAAAAAAGCCCCCCAATGCCCAGGCGGCGATGTCCACCGGCAGCACCAGCCACAACATGCGTCTGGCCTGCACAGGCACGTGCAGCGAAGGCTTCAGGGACTGCCAGGCGCCCGGTTGCGGACTGGCCGTCTCGGGCACTCGCTTCAGGTAAAGCGCCTGCGCCAGAAAGGCCGCCAACAGCAGGCAGTAAGCCAGCAACAAGGGATGCGGCGCGAACTGCACCAGCAGCGCTGTACCCAATGCACCGACCGCCATACCCAACATCGGGGAAATGCTGTTGATCAGCGGTCCACGGACCTGATCACTGTCCAGCAACGCTGCGCCCAACGCACTGGCAGCCAGCCCGGTAGCGAACCCTTGAAGCAGCCGCGCGATCACCAGCCAGGTCACATCCGTGGCGGCGATGAAGCACAGCATGGAGGCTGCCTGGATCAGCAAGGCACCGAGAATGACCGGGCGACGTCCCAGATAATCGGAGAGTGATCCGCCCATCAACAGCGCTGCGAGCAAGCTGAATGCATAGACCGCGAAAATCAGCGTGAGCATCCCGGAAGAAAAGCCCCACGCTTCCTGATACAAGTGATACAGCGGCGTAGGCGTGCTGGATGCGGCAAAGAAACACAGGGTCGTGAAGGCCAGAAAGACCAGATGGCTTTGCCCCCGGCTATCGGGCTGCGGGTTCTGCAAAGATAGGGACATGGGTACACTCTCCACTGATGCAACCTTTTAAAGCCATTAATTAGCTTTTGCGGAGTGTGCTGTCTGATGCCGCTTAAAGCAAATACTTTGTGTTAAGGTCCGCCGTATGGCTATCAAAGAAGCAGTACGCACCGGAGGCCGCAGCGCCCGTGTGCAGGAATCCATTCACCGTGCCGTTCGCGATCTGTTGCTGGAACAGGACCGCTCGACGCTCAGCGTGCCTCTGATCGCGACTCGCGCAGGCGTTACACCGTCGACCATCTACCGGCGCTGGGGCGACCTGACCAATCTGCTGGCCGACGCTGCCATTGCACGGCTGCGCCCGGATGAGCCCATCGATCACGGCGAACTGCGCCTTGATCTGTTGAGCTGGAGCGAAATGTATCTGGACGAAATGTCCTCGGCGCCAGGGCGCGAGATGATGCGTGACGTGGCGGCCAGTGCCTCGAACTGTGGCGGCAAATGCGCATCGATCGTTCGCGAGCAGTTGCAGACCATCATTGATCGCGCCGCGAGTCGAAACGAGCCGTCGCCATCGGCCGACGAATTGATCGACGCCATCGTCGCCCCCATGATCTACCGGATTCTCTATTCCGAATCCCCGCCGAGCCTCGCCACCGTGCATCAGTGGGTAGAGCGCTGCCTGCCATGAAGGGTGATATCTGCGGCGACCTGCAAAAACTGCCGTTATGATGCGCGCTTGTCCGACTGAAGACCGAACCCACACCTATGCATACCCTCGCAGACCTGCGCGCCGGCAAGCTGGCCGGCATAAGGCGTCTTGACCTGTCCTGCGGACTGACCGAATTCCCGCAGGAAATTTTCGACCTGGCAGATACGCTGGAAGTCCTCAACCTCAGTGGCAATTCGCTGAGCGATCTGCCGGACGACCTGCATCGCCTGACTCGGCTGCACGTGCTGTTCGGGTCCGACAACGCCTTTACCCATTTGCCTGAGTGCATCGGGCGGTGCGAGCAGCTGCGCATTGTCGGCTTCAAGGCCAATCGTATTCGGCAGGTCAGCGCGTCGGCACTACCGCCACGTCTGCGCTGGCTGATTCTGACCGATAACTGCATCGAGTCGCTGCCGGACGAACTGGGTCGCCGACCCGATCTGCAAAAGCTGATGCTGGCCGGTAACCGGTTACAGCGCCTGCCGCCGACGCTGGCCGACTGTCACAGGCTGGAACTGATCCGTATTGCCGCAAACCGGCTGACCGAACTGCCAGGATGGCTACTGCAACTGCCCGCCCTCGCCTGGCTGGCGTTTGCAGACAACCCGTTGTGCCCGGAGCATGAGGCGCTGCCGGTGCGGCAGATTCCATGGCAGCACTTGAGCCTGGGGCAGCGTCTGGGTGAAGGAGCATCAGGCGTCATTCGGCAGGCCGAATGGCAGGACGACGGGCAGGCGCAGACGGTAGCGGTCAAGCTGTACAAGGGCGATGTGACCAGCGATGGCTCACCGTTCAATGAAATGGCCGCCTGCATTGCCGCAGGCCGACATGCGCACCTGATCGAGGTGCTGGGACAGATCGCGGAGCACCCCGAACAGCAACGGGGCCTGGTAATGGAGCTGATAGCGCCCGACTTCCGCAACCTCGCTGGTCCACCCAGCCTGGACTCCTGCAGTCGCGATATCTACGACGCCAATACCCGGTTCTCGCTGCCGGAACTGCTGCGTCTGGCAACCGGCATCGCTTCGGTCACCGCTCACCTGCACGCGTGCGGCATCAGCCACGGCGACCTGTATGGCCACAATATCCTTGTGCAGGAAAACGGCAATTGCCTGCTGGGCGACTTCGGTGCGGCCTCTTTTCATCCGTCAGAGCCTGCGGGACAGGCGCTGCAGCGTCTGGAAACGCGGGCATTCGGCATCTTGCTGGGGGAACTGCTGGAGCGTTGCGAGCCGTCAGCCGAAGACGCGCAGATCCGTGAAGGACTTGAGCAGCTTCAGAAAAGCTGCATCCAGCCTGACTGCAAACGCAGGCCGCTGCTTGAGGAAGTGTGCGTACAGTTGCAGGCATGGAGCGCCTGAGGCGCTCCAGACCGGAGTGGATCAGCCAGCCAGACCCACGTAGACGTTCTGCACATCGTCGTGGTTATCGATGGCTTCCAGGAAAGCTTCGACTTCTGCCATCTGCTCATCGGTCAGGCCGTCCACCGTGCTTTTCGGACGGTAGCCCAACTGCGCAGACTGCACGGTAAAGCCGAATTCAGGCAGTTTCTTGCACACGGCGTCCATGTCTGTGGGGTCAGTCAGGAACAGGGTGGCACCCTCTTCCGCCGGCTCACAGTCCTGGGCGCCAGCTTCGATGGCCGCTTCGTCAGGATCGGCGTCCGGCGACGCAGGCACCGCTTCGATCATGCCCTGGTAGTTGAAATCCCAGGACACGGAGCCTGCAGCGCCCAGCTGCCCCTTGCGAAACAGGACGCGGATTTCCGACACAGTGCGGTTGATATTGTCGGTCAGGCATTCGACGATCACCGGCACGCGATGCGGTGCGAAACCTTCATAGGTCAGGTGTTCGAAGTTGACGCTTTCGCCCAGCAGGCCTGCGCCCTTCTTGATCGCGCGCTCCAGCGTTTCACGGGGCATCGAGGCTTTCCTGGCCTGCTCCACCACCAGACGCAGCCGCGAGTTCATGTCAGGGTCGGCGCCTGCGCGGGCCGCGATCATGATCTCCTTGGACAACTTGCCGAACGTACGTCCCTTGGCGTTGGCTGCCGCTTCTTTATGCTTGACCTTCCACTGTGCGCCCATGTCTGCTCTCTTGATCCAGTGTGCGTCCCGCCCGGTGCGACTGCGAGGCAGCCTGCAAGGGTGGCAGGACGTTGAAAATAGGGGTGGCCGGCAAAGACGTTTCCGGCGCGACGCATTTTATACGCGATCACGCCAGATGAAACCCCTGCCGGGCTGTGATTGCGTCGATGAGCGTGTCACTGCGCTCAATATCTCAGGCCTGCTCGCGCTTCGTCGTGTAGTCCTTTTCTGAAAAACTTTGAAACGATGCTTTTGCACTCACGCATTTCGTAACCTTCGCACCCTGAATTTCATGGTGGGAGCGCCCGACGATGTGCAAAGACCCGCAAATGCCAATGACCTTGGCGATTGCCGACTGCCAGATGGATCTGCATGTCATAAGCTTTACCGGGCTGGATGCCTTGAACGACGTGTACCGTTTCAATATCGACCTGGTCGGCACGCAAGCCTCGCTGGACACGGCCAGCCTGATCGGGCGCAGCGCGTTCCTGAGCTTCGGCCTGGCCGGTCAAGGCGTGCATGGCCTGATCCATCATGCACTCGAAGTGTATGTCGGCAGTCGCCTGACGCATTATCGACTGGTGCTGATGCCTGCCTTGCAAAACCTGGCCGGGCAGCCTCGACGCTGCGCTTACCACGACATGAGCGCCCCACAGTTGATCGCCCAGTTGCTTGAACGCAACGGGCTGCAGGCGAGCGACTACCGCTTCGATCAGATGACGGGGCTCTACCCACGTCGCCCCTTGTGTATCCAGTACGATGAGACCGATCTGCACCTGTTGCAGCGCCTGTGCGAGGAGGAAGGCATTCACTTCCGTTTCGAACAGACACCCGATAGCCATACGCTGGTGTTTTCCGACGATCCGGCCAGCTTCACCGAGCATCGGCTGCCAACGCGGTTCCGTCGCGACCCTCACGACCCCTCGACTGCGCTTGTGCATCTGGCCGAACGCCGGTCGATCCATAGCGGCCAGCAGGATCCGTTCTGGCAGGCGACCCACTCGACCCCGAGCGGCTCAAAAGCACGCACGGAACGCGAAGCGCAAGCGCTCAGGGAATCCCTTGAAGCCTCTTCGAGCCAGCGTCCGACCGATCTGGCGACGGCCCATCGACAACAGCGCAGCGTGCGCCATCTGGAACGGCTGCGTTGCGAGCGCCGGGACTTTCAGGGCACCAGCGATCAGCCAGGTCTGCGCAGCGGCGAAATCATGCACGTACTCGATCATCCCGAGCCGCTGCTCAACGATCAGTGGCTGCTGATCGAAGTGCGCCATGCAGGCAGGCAGCTACAGGCACTGGAGGGCCTGGACCCCAACGATATCGAGGCTATCATCCGTGCGCTGCCTGAAACAGAAAGCGAGCCCGTACCGGACGATAGTGTTTCAGCCACCGGCTACACCAATCGGTTCAAGGTATTGCCTTGGGCGATGCCCTTTCGCCCTGCGCTTAGACACCCCAGGCCGAGAATCAACCAGCTTCAAGAGGCGACACTCATGCCTCAGGAGCTGATCGTCGATGCGCAGAACAGCCTGCCAGGCCACAGGCCGATCCGCTTTGACTGGCAGAAAGCATCCGGTCTGGAAAATGAGCCCGAACAGTGGCCGCTGGCACAGGTGATGTGTGCGGCTGCCAACCCGGTCGCCCGACTACAGGCAGGCACCCGCGTGATCGTCGCTCACCTGAACAGCGATCCGGACCGCCCGGTGATCTGTGGCGTGCCAAGAGCCCTGCCTGCAAACAGATCACGGATAAGACTGGAAGGGATCGACGTCAAGTCGCCGGTCTACGTGCATCTGCGCTCCGGCCAGCACTTGCATATCGAATCGGACAAGGTCATCAACGTGAAAGGCGCGCAGACCGAGCTGCACCTGACGCCGGAGATGATTTCGGTGCGGGGCAATACCACGCTGGATACGTTTGCGCCCGATGCTCCACCCCGAAAGACCCTAACCATCAGCGATCTGCGCCTGACAAAGCTGTCAGGCTTGCGCGGCGCACCGCTGGCCGCGAGAATCTGGTACATCGTACGCATGCGCAAGCCGGGGCTGCATCATCTGGCTCGCTTGGCACCCAGGCACTTCCTGTTCGAAGGCACCACCGACGATCTGGGTTATCTGGGCCTGAGCGAAGCCGATCGCCAGCAACTGATCAGGGAGTATCACAAGACGCCCCAGGAGCTATGGCTGATCCATCCCGGCGAGTGCATGGCGCTGCATACCTATTTCCAGCAGAACTGGACGCAGCAGCAGCGCGATGCCCTGAATATCAGCAGTCCCTGAAGACAGCCGGCCGTTTTTCGATGAACGCTTGCATGCCTTCCTTCTGATCCTGACTGGCGAAGGTGGCGTGAAACACACGGCGTTCGAAACGGATGCCTTCGGCCAGGCTGACTTCGAAGGCGCGGTTGACGCTTTCCTTGACCTGCATCGCGACAGGCAAGGACTTGGCAGCAATACTGGCGGCGGCCTTCAGCGCCTCGTCGAGGAGCTCTTCCAGCGGCAGGACCCGAGACACCATGCCGGCGCGCTCGGCTTCGTGGGCGTCGATCAAGCGCCCGGTCAGGCACATTTCCATGGCCTTGGCCTTGCCGACGGCCCGGGTCAGCCGCTGGGTGCCGCCCATGCCCGGCAGTACGCCCAGATTGATTTCCGGTTGCCCGAAGCGGGCATTGTCAGCCGCAAGGATAAAGTCGCACATCAGCGCCAGCTCACACCCGCCCCCCAACGCAAAACCGGCAACTGCGGCGATCATGGGCTTGCGTCGTGAAGCAACACGATCGCTTTCGCGAAACAGGTCATCGAGGTAGATCTGCGGGTAGGTCAGATCGACCATTTCCTTGATATCAGCGCCAGCAGCAAAGGCTTTTTCAGAGCCCGTGAGCACAATACAGCCGATGGCGCTGTCAGCTTCGAAGGCGTCCAGCGCATGGTTCAGTTCATTGATCAATCGAGCGTTGAGCGCGTTCAGAGCCTTGGGACGGTTGAGCGTCACGAGCCCGACCCCGTCTCTGACCTCACTCAAGATAGTCTCGTAAACCATTGATAAATATCCTTTTTTTTATATTTTTTTGAAAATTAAATCCCAAACCAAACAATCAACATCACATATACCATTCAAGCTGTTGATTTAAATAACTATTCAATTACTTCAAGCGCAACAGCCGTTGCCTCGCCACCGCCGATGCAGATAGCCGCGATTCCACGCTTGAGTTTTCTGCGACGCAGGGCCGCCAGCAAGGTCACGATGATGCGTGCACCCGAGGCACCAATGGGATGACCCAGCGCACAGGCTCCGCCATTGACATTGACCTTGTGGTGCGCAATTTCCAGGTGACTCATGGCGACCAGAGGCACGACGGCGAAGGCCTCGTTAATTTCGTAGAGATCCACGTCGTCCACCGTCCAGCCTGTCTTGCCGAGCAGCCGCTTGATCGCCCCGATCGGAGCGGTAGGAAACAGACCCGGCTCGTCGGCGAACGCGGCGTGAGCATGAATAACGGCGAGCGGCTTCAGCCCTCGGCGCGTGGCTTCGGATTGACGCATCAGCAGCAACGCAGCGGCACCGTCGGAGATCGAACTGGCGTTGGCCGCCGTCACCGTGCCGCCTTCGCGGAACGCAGGCTTGAGTGTCGGGATCTTGTCCAGTCGCGCCTTGGGCGGCTGTTCATCATGGGCGATTAGGCGCTGTTCCTTGCCGACAGTGACCTGCACCGGAACGATCTCGGCGTCGAAATGCCCTTCTGAAATGGCCTGTTGGGCGCGGGTCAGGGAAGCGATGGCAAACGCATCCTGCGCCTCGCGACTGAAACCATTGTTCTGCGCGCAATCCTCGGCGTAGGTGCCCATCAGGCGGCCCGGCTCATAGGCGTCTTCCAGACCGTCGAGAAACATGTGATCCAGCACACGACCGTGGCCCATGCGATAACCGCCACGGGCGCGGTCAAGCAGATACGGTGCGTTGGACATGCTTTCCATGCCGCCTGCCACGACAACGCTTGCACTGCCCGCCATCAGCAGATCATGAGCCAGAATGGTGGCCTGCATACCCGAGCCGCACATCTTGTTGAGCGTGGTGCACAGCGTGGCCTTGCCCAGACCCGCGCCCAGCGCGGCCTGTCTGGCGGGCGCCTGACCGAGGCCTGCGGGCAGCACGCAACCGAACAGGACTTCTTCAACGTCTCGAGGGTCGATACCGGCACGCTCTACGGCGGCGCCGATGGCCAGCGAGCCCAGACGTGTGGCACTCAGGCTCTGCAGTTCGCCCTGAAAACCGCCCATGGGCGTGCGGACAGCACTGACGATGACGACAGGATCTTGAGCAGGGCTTTGGGCAGGGTCTTGATGAGGGGTTGTCCTTTCGATGGACATGGCTATCTCCAGTCTTGTTGTTATTGGATCGCTGAAATCATCAACCTGCGCGCAGCACGACGCAATGGTTGAAACAGGCAGATTAGCGGGTAACGGCGCGGACGTTGAATCTTCGGGGGTCATCCGACGGGCCTTTCACGTGCCCGCGAATCTCTTGACAGCCATGCGGTCTGAAGGTGACTGACGCCACGCCGAGGAACCGGACAATGTCGCTACACCCAATGCGCCTCTTGCTTTCGGGCCTTCTGATGCTGGCGCTGAGCGCATGTACCCTGCTGCCCAATCGCGATCCGTTGACCATCAGTGTGGTGGGCATCGACCCCTTGCCGGGTCAGGGACTGGAGTTGCGCATGGCGGTGAAGCTGCGCCTGCAGAACCCGAACGAGACCGCCATCGATTACAGCGGTGTGGCACTGGATCTGGATGTGAACGGGCGATTGCTGGCGTCTGGCGTCAGCAACCAGCACGGATCCATCGGTTCTTTCTCGGAAGCGGTGCTGGTGGTGCCGGTCAGTGTCTCGGCCTTTGCGGCCCTGCGTCAGGCCCTCGGCCTGAGCCAGACCCAGCGACTGGACAACCTGCCCTACACGCTACGCGGCAAGCTGGCCGGCGGCCTGTTCGGCACCATGCGCTTCAGAGACAGCGGCACACTGGACCTTCGGCAGGCCGAGGGCGATCCCTGGTGATCGCGGGCCAGGGATAACGCTGTCTGCCTGATTGTAGTGACCGCTTACTTGGCAGCGGCCATCAGGCGATTGACTTCACTGCGCACCATATTGGCGTACTCCGGCGGGCTCATGGTGTCCAGCTCGGAGCGAACCCACTCCGACCATTTGCCCTTGCGCTTGGCACGTTCGCCCATCAACCGCGCGGCCTCGCCCTTGGCCTTGCCCAAATTGCTCTGCCACAGGTCGAACAGGCGGGATTTTTCATCTTCGATAGCGGCGCGTTCAGGAAGGGGCCGGTTGGCCAGATTGAAACTCATAACGTTCACCTACGACTAAAAACGGCTGCATCTTACACCCGTAATGGTGTTTCTTTGCAGAGCCCTGCGTCAGGTCATTCAAGCCGGTGCAACTTTTCGCGAGGCCCGATACTCCATTGATCACTATTGCCATCACTTGAAAAGGAAAATGCCATGGCTCGCAAGACCTCTGCCCAAACTGCTGCCGATCAGATCAAGGATCAGGCGTTCAGCGACCTGCAGGCACTGATCGAGGAATCCGACAAGCTACTCAAGGACAGCGCAGCGCTGGTAGGCGAGGACGCAGAGACCCTGCGCGCGCAACTGAGCCTGAAGCTCAAGCAGGCACTGGATTCGGTGGCGAGCGTGCGTGATCGCGCCAAGCCGGCGGTGGATGCGACCGAGACTTACATCGGTGGCCATCCATGGCAGACCGTGGCCATTTCTGCCGGCTTCGGACTGGTCGTGGGCTTGCTGCTGGGCCGTCGTTGATCGACACACCGCACCAGGCGTAAAAAAGGGCGTGATCGCTGCACAGCGATCACGCCCTTTTGCTGTCTGGTGCCTCAGCGGGTGTACTGCACCACCGAAGGCGTGGCAAAACGGTGTGATTTGCTGACCTTGGCCTGCAGGGCGACACGCTGCTCTTCGGCTTCGGCCTCGCTCGGGTAAGGACCGAGCAACATTTGCTGCTTGCCGTCGATCGTGACGATGACGGGCACATAGCTGCGCTCGAGCAGCCAGGCACTGGTATCGCTGACCGCCTCTCTGGAGTTCATCTGGATAAACCACTGCGGGCCGGTAACCGGCGCCGTCTGAACCGTGTCCTGGGACTTCTCCCGGGCAGGAGTTCTGGAACCGCCTGCATCGCATCCGGCCAGTGCCAGCACCGCCATGATCATTACCGTCTTGCGCACGTGAGTCTGCTCCTCGTCTGAAGTGGCGCGAGTCTAGCATTCCCGGCGCGTGGATCGAGTGGCTGTGTCGAGGTGACGCAGGTCGACCGCCCTTCCCGCAAACGCCCGGCCAGACTGAATATTGGCGAACGCGCCAATCATTTGCCTACCGGTCATCATGTAATGAAATATTTCTTTGGCATAAAACCCGTCTTTCACCTGTCAAACCTCTCGCGACCATGTTGACCGGTGGCTTGCTGCTATCGGTGCATTACTACAGGAGTTTCACATGTGCGATAGACATCCCCTGCATTGCTTCATTCCGCCTTACATGCTCGAGCATATGGCGCAGTCCTCACAGCCCGGTATCAGCGCACGGGCCATCGCCAACCTGACCGGCAGCTCCGCATTCCTGGCTTCGCGCCTGACCGCCCGGACGATGCCGTCGATGCATGCCATAAAATCACCGAGCGGCACCAAACACCGGGTGATCCACGATGCCAAAGGCACCGATCAGTTGCCGGGTAAAGTGGTGCGTTCCGAAGGCCAGAAGGCCACCGGCGACAAGGCCACCGATGAAGCCTATGACGGTTCGGGTGATGTCTACGATTTTTATCAGCAACTGTTCGAACGCAACTCACTGGACGATGCAGGCATGGCGCTGGTCTCGACCGTGCATGTGGCCGAAGTCGATTTTCAAGGCGATTACGTGCCCCTCAGCAACGCGTACTGGAACGGCAGCCAGATGGCCTATGGCGATGGCGACGACCTGGTCTTCAAACGTTTCACGGGCAGTCTGGAAGTCATTGGCCACGAACTGACGCATGGCGTGCAGAGTTTCACGTCCAATCTGGAATACCGTGGCCAGTCGGGTGCCTTGAACGAACATTTCGCCGATGTCTTCGGCATGCTGGTTCGCCAGTGGAAAGAAGGCACCAGCGCCGAAGAATCGGACTGGGTCGTTGGCAAGGAACTGCTGGTCCCTGCCCCGACCCGCCGCGGGATTCGTGACATGGAGAAACCCGGAACCGCTTACGCCAACGACCCGGATCTGGGCGACGACCCGCAGCCCGCCACCATGGCTGACCTGTACACCGGCGCCAAGGACCGGGGCGGCGTGCATATCAACTCGGGCATTCCCAATCGCGCTTTCGTACTGGTCGCCAAGGCGCTCGGCGGAAATGCCTGGGAAGTGGCAGGCAGAATCTGGTATGAAACAATGCTGGAGCTGGCATCGGACAGCCAGTTCGCCGATTGCGCCAGAATCAGCATAAAGGTCGCCAGCGACCCCCGTTTCGGTGCAGACGCCAAAAAAGCCGTTCAGGCCGCCTGGAAGAAAGTCGGGGTCAAGGTCTGAACATTGAAGAGGTGTAGCGATGAAGGTGTGTCTGGTCCAATCGGGCGGTTTTGCCGGCGCGATAAAACGGTGTGAGGTGGACACCTCCACCCTCGAACAACCCGAGGCCGAACAGCTTGAACGGCTGGTGAGTGACAGCGGACTGAACAAGTCGGGCGAAGCCTTCAATGAAGACGGACGCGACCTGAATCAGTACGAAATCACCATCGAGGACGATACCCGAGCCATCTGCATGACCTTCGACGAGCACAACGTCCCTCAGGCTGCGCGGCAGCTGTTGGGCTATCTCAAACAACGCGCCAGACCAGGCAAGCCTTGACGGTGGCACGTCAGCACTGCCCTGTTCAGAAGCATGGACAGTGCTGACAACGGTGCCATTGGCTACATGGGGCAATCCATAGATAATGGCCCGATGACATGAACCACCGCCAGCCTCCGCGGTCAATCATGCAGCCCTGCAGGGTTGTGACGGGACGCACAGAAAAAAACACTGCACAGCCAATAAAGAGGTATCTTTCCGAACCTCCGATCTTCCACCCAGAACTCTGCATCAACGGCGTCGATGAGCACTGTGCATTCCACGAGACACCCACCGGATCTGATCATCTGCGAACACTGCGATTCGCTGTATGAAGCTCAGCCACTTAAACCCGGCGATGCCGCGTTCTGCCTGCGTTGCCGCGCAGTGCTCGGCCGGGGACGGCGCATGAGCATCGAGCAACTGCTGGCCCTGACCATCGCTGCGGCGATCTTCTTCGTCTTCGCCAACATCTTTCCGGTAATCAGCATCAGCATGAAAGGCCTGACCAACGAGGTCACGCTCTGGCAGTCGGTCGAGGCGCTGGCTCAGGGAAGGATCACGATCATCGCCCTGGTTGCAGGCGTCGCGATCATCTTCGCTCCGCTGTTGCAGATCGCCCTGCTGTTCTGGGTGCTGCTGCATGCCAACAGGGGCGTCATCGCGCCGGGCTTCAAGACCTGCATGCGCGCGCTGGAACAGCTGCGCCCCTGGAGCATGCTGGAAGTCTGCATGCTGGGCATTCTGGTTGCGATCATCAAGCTGGCAGGCATGCTCGATGTGCACCCCGGCGTAGGGCTCTGGGCCATGGCGATGCTGATGGTGCTGATCCTGCTGATCGCCAACAAGGGCATTCGTGACCTGTGGGACGAACTGGGAGTCAAGGCTGAATGAACGGCATCCCTTTCGCCCATGAACACAAACTGTGCCTGTGCCACACCTGCGGTTACGCCTGCCAGGAAGACGCCAGCCGCTGCCCGCGCTGCGATTCGCCGGTGCACCGACGCAAGCCCAACAGTATCGTTCGCACCTGGGCCTACCTGATCGCCGCGCTGATTTTCTACATTCCGGCCAATACATTGCCGGTGATGTACACCTCACTGCTGGGCAACAGCAGCCAGAACACCATCATGAGCGGCGTCATCGAGTTCTTCGAAAGCGGCTCGTGGGACATTGCGATATTGATCTTCGTGGCCAGTGTCGTCGTGCCGTGCATCAAATTTCTGGTGCTGGGCATGCTGCTGATCACCTGCCAGCGCCGCAGCCGCTGGGCCATGCGCGAACGCGCCCGTCTTTACCGGTTCATCGAACTGATCGGCTACTGGTCGATGCTCGATGTACTGGTCGTCGCCCTGGTGGCATCCCTTGTGCAGTTTCGTGAGCTGAGCACCATCGAGCCGCGGATCGGCATTCTGTTTTTTGGTTTGGTTGTGGTGATGACGATGTTCGCCGCCATGAGTTTCGATCCCCGGCTTATCTGGGACGCAGAGGTTGAAGATGTCTGACAATACCCTCCCCCCTTCTGCTTCGATGCCCCGCCCCGAGGTCAAGCGGCGCCGCGTGCGCATTTCGCTGATCTGGCTGGTGCCTATCGTCGCAGGGCTGATCGGCCTGTCCATGGCCTTTCATGACTGGATGAACATCGGCCCGAGGATCACCGTGAGTTTTCTCACGGCGGAAGGTCTTGAAGCCAACAAGACTCAGGTCAAGTACAAGAACGTGGTCATCGGCATGGTGACCGACATCACCCTCAGCGATGACCGCACCCATGTGCTGGCCACCATCGAGCTCAATAACACTGCGCACCCGTTCACCCGCATCGACAGCCAATTCTGGGTGGTACGGCCGCGCATCGGCGCACATGGCGTATCGGGCGTCGACACCCTACTGTCCGGTGCTTTCATCGGCGCGGATGCGGGCAGCGCGCAGGACACCAAGAATGAGTTCACCGGTCTGGAAACGCCGCCTCCGGTGACGTTCGGCGAAAAAGGCAAGCGCTTCATTCTGCATACCGATGACCTTGGGTCGCTGGACATTGGCTCGCCGATCTATTTCCGCCGGATTCAGGTGGGTCAAGTAGTCGGCTATGAACTGTCCAAGGATGGCCGTGGCGTCGATATCCAGATTTTCATCAGCTCGCCCAATGACCAGTACATCACCACCGATACCCGTTTCTGGAACGCCAGCGGCGTGGACGTCACCGTGGGCGCATCGGGCCTCAAGATCAATACCCAGTCGCTGACCTCGATCATCTCCGGCGGCGTGGCATTTCGTGAACCCAACTGGAGCCCGGATTCCAAGCCGGCCGACGAAAACGCCGAATTCAAGATATTCGACGATCAGGCCACCGCGCTGGCCCCGCCAGATGGTGAGCCCCGCTACATCCGCATGCGCTTTAATCAGTCGCTGCGCGGCCTGACCGTCAACTCCCCGGTCGACTTCCTGGGCGTCAATATCGGCAAAGTGGTCTCGGTGGATCTGGACTACGACCCGGCCACCAAGACGTTCCCGGGCATCGTCGGCGCAGTGATCTATCCCAAGCGCCTCGGTGCAGCGGAATCCAAGCTTCAGGAGTTGGGCGGCAAGGGCGACGAAGATGAACAGTCGGCCAGGGTTCTGGGCGCATTCGTCGCCAACGGACTGCGTGCGCAGGTTCGCAACGGCAACCTGCTGACCGGCCAGCTGTACATCGCCATGGAGTTCGATCCGAAGGCACAGAAGGTGACGTTCAACCCCAAAGCCCGTCCGCTGGAGATACCGACCGTGCCGGGCAGCTTCGACAAACTGCAGGAACAATTGCAGGCGTTCGTCGAGAAACTCAGCAAACTGCCGATCGATCAGTTGGCCGCCAACCTCAATGGCAGCCTGAGCGAGCTTCAGAAGACCCTCAAACAGGTCAACAGCAGCATCCTGCCGCAAATGCGTGGCACCTTGCAGCAGGCGGAAAAAACCCTCGGGACCGCCAACGATTCGCTGGCCGAAGACTCGCCTGCGCGTCAGCAACTGGGCCAGGCAATGGATGAGGTGCAGCGCACTGCCCGCTCGGTTCGCGTGCTGACCGACTTCCTCAGCCGCCATCCCGAATCGCTGATCCGCGGTCGTACCGGCGATGCTGCCCCGCGTTCATTCAATGCACCCTCTTCATCCCGAGCCATTGCGGAGCCGAACCAATGACCCTGCGCCTTAAACTGGCAGCCCTGACCGCTGCGCTGGGCATCAGTGCCTGCACCTCGACCCAGACTCATTACTACACGCTCATCGCTCCGATGGCGTCGAACACCGCTGCGGCCAGCCAGGCCGCGCCGTTCCAGTTCGAAATGCTGCCGGTGATCATGCCGGTACAGGTCGACCAGCCGCCGCTGGTGGTACGTCAGGGTGATGGCAGTCTGGCGATACTCGATACCGAGCGCTGGGGCTCGCCGCTGGGCGACGAATTTCATGACGCGCTGACGCCTCAGCTTGAGCGCCGCTTCGGCAGTCGCGACATGGCAGGGCTTCCCAAGAATACCGAGCAGCCCCTCTTGTCCATCCGCACGGACGTGCGGCGCTTCGAATCGGTGCCCGGCAATTACGCGCTGATCGATGTGGTCTGGACCCTCACCCAGCGCAGCGCAGGCGCAACAGCAGGCAGCAAACGCACCAACCTGACCTGCAGCAGCGTGATCCGTGAACAGGCGGGAGCAGGCATGGAAGGCCTGATCATTGCGCACCAGAAAGCCGTTGGCCGTCTGGCGGAGAAGATTGCCGGCACCGCTGAACGTTGGGCCCAGCAGCCCACTGCACGCTGCCTCTGACTGCACAGACAATCGAGGCCTTGAACGGCCTCGATCAGTTCTTTGAAACGCTAGACTGAAGCCTGCTGAAACAGTTCAACTAAGTACAAAACGATATCATTTCGTTCAAACCCTCTATTACAATGTGCCAGAATTATCAGGCGCTTGCCTGAAGTTGCGCACGCGCTCTACGGCGTAATGGAACCGGAACGAGCTCCGGTCGTTGTCATACACGCTGGTCGGCAAACCCTAATTATTGCGGTACTGCCGAGACAATGTCGGTGGACGGTGTCTTGAGGACAGATATATGACAGGAATTGGTCCACGACTTAAACGGGAACGGCTGCGTTTGAAGCTCTCCCAGAGCGCACTCGGTGCCATCGGGGGCGTCGAAACCAACGCCCAGGGCAACTACGAAAATGGTATACGCTCTCCAAGAGCCGACTACCTGTCACGCATCTCGGATGCTGGCATTGATGTCACTTACGTTGTTACCGGGTTCAGCCTTGAACGTTCTACCCCGCAGATAGAAACCCACGGAAACACGCACTCGGAACGGCTGAATCGCGTACTTGGTCGTCTGCACGGCAGCCTGCACGAAGTGACCCAGAACCTTTATCACGTCACCCGACTGGTTGAAGCCCGCTCCGATGACGAGACTCTGGACAGATCACATCTGGAAACCATCAAGGACGATGCCGAAGCGATCACCCTTGCCGCTGTACGCCTCATCTACATGACCTCCAGAATAAAGTAGCCTCGTAGAATCCGGTTACAAAGCCGGGCCGCAACAAACGACCATTCACCCCTTCGCTTACAGGCATAGCCGACACCACCGCTATGCTTGATCACTCAGGCAAGTGCACCTCGGGCACTGACTGGGCGTCCTTGAGCCGCCCGGTCGATCTCCTCACATGCCATACCGTTGCCGATCTTCGCAGTCAGGGTGCCTGCCTCTCCAATCTGTCAGGAAAGGACACCTATCATGCACACCCCAACCGATCTGCAAGTCATCAAGGCCAGGCAGAGAGAAGCCTGGAGCTGCGGCGACTACACCGTCATCGGCACCACGCTATCCATCACCGGCGAGCTGTTGGCTGAATCCTGCGATTTGAACCACGACGAATACGTGCTCGACGTCGCTGCCGGAAACGGCAACGCGACACTTGCAGCCGCCCGGCGAGGCTGCATCGTGACATCGACCGATTACGTCGGCGCACTCCTGGAGCGAGGCCGGGAGCGGGCACGCGCCGAGCATTTCGATGTGGCGTTCCAGGAAGCCGATGCAGAAGCGCTGCCGTTCGAGGACGCAACATTCGACGCCGTGCTATCGACCTTCGGCGTGATGTTCACGCCAGATCAGGAACAGGCTGCGACAGAACTGGCGCGAGTGTGTCGACCCAACGGTCGCATCGGACTGACCTGCTGGACGCCAGAAGGCTTCGTCGGCCAGATGTCTTCAACGCTGGCCCGCCATATCCCGCCTCCCGAGGGTGCGGCAAACCCGTCGAACTGGGGCGTAAAGGGCCATATTCACCAGCTGTTCGCACGCGAGGCGGCTGAAATCCGCAGCAACCTCAGACTGTTCAACTTTCGTTACCGGTCAGCAGAACACTTCGTAGAGATATTCAGCCGCTGGTACGGCCCGGTGCACAAGGCATTCAAGGCGCTTTCCAAGGTTGAGGCAGATAATCTGAAGACTGATCTAACCGAACTGCTCACCCGGATGAACCGCTCTTGCGGAAAGTCGCTGGTCGTTCCAGCGGAGTATCTGGAGATCGTGATCACTCGCAATTGACGCGCCAGGGATGCCTGCGCCACTTGTCCTGAAAGAAATCGATGAAGGTTCGGATTCTGGGACTCAGGTGTTTTCGGTCCGAATACAACAGGTATATCGGCTCGACGACCCCTGGACTGAAAGCATCCAGCACTGTCACGAGCGTACCGGCCTTCAGGTCCTGGCTGACATGGAAGTCGGCCAGCCTGACGATGCCAGCGCCCGAGAGCGCCATGTCACGCAGCAGGTCGCCCTGGGTGAAGGATGCACGTGCGGTGACCGGGATCGAAACGCCTTCGCCATTTTGTAGAAACGACCAGGTGTTCCAGGGGCTGACAAAGCTGAAATTGAAGCAGTGGTGGTTCAGCAGATCGGTCGGGACCGTCGGGACACCGTGTCTGGCCAGATAATCCGGCGAGGCGCAGATCAACCACTGGCATTCCCCGATACGTCTGGCAATGCGCGACGAACTGGGCAGAACGCCGCTGTGAATCGCGATATCCAGGCCGTGCTCGAAGTGATCGACGAATTGCGCGCCCAACTGAATCTCGACGTCCAGCGCGGGATAGCAATCCAGAAACTCCGGAAGCCATGGCACGATCTGGTGCCTGGCGAATGAAGTCATGGTATGGATACGCAACGTACCACTGACCCGGGACGGCAATGCCTCGGCCAGCGAATCGGCCTCGTTCATGGCATCAACCACCGCCTTGGCACTGAGCAGATAAGCGGCACCTTCTTCAGTCAGGGTGAGCATTCGCGAACCGCGCTGGAAAAGCCTGACCTGAAGCCGGTTTTCCAGGCGCGAGATCAGTTTGCTGACAGCAGACGGCGTCATCTGGTGCTGGCGGGCGGCGGCCGAAAAACTGCCAGATTCGGTGGACCAGATGAACGCCAGCATCTGGGAATAATGATCCATGCACGCTCCTGCCGATTGAAAGGCTGTCTGAGTGGTTCCAAAAGACAAAACGCGCCGAAGCGCGTTCAGCCACTGCATCCGCGTCTAGCGGATGAACTGCTCGATGTAATCCGCCGGCAAGCCCAGCGAAGCATAGTGGGCCCGAGCCGCCTCAAGTTTGGTGAACACGTCCTCATAGCCTACGGCGACACCCTGAGGATCGACATAGGTGTAACCGCCCTGCACGTGAAACCAGGTGATCATCTCTTCGACGTCTTCGGGAACGAACAGGGTGTGGGTTTCGCCGGGTGGCTCATAGGCAAAGGAGCCTTCTTCAGCCACCCAGTCGTGCTCCAGATAATACCAGCGACCCTTGAGAACGATTGCGTGCACGCCCCCGCTGTGACGATGGCGCGACAACACGCCGGCCTGCCGCACGCGCAACAGATTGATGTAATAACCACCGGCAGTATTGAGCAACAGCGGCTTGAACGATACGGTCCGGGTCACCGGCACCCAGAGTTCGTCATCCTCCAGCCACTGGGTCAGTACACCTGGGTGGACCATGTCCGGCGTCATGAACGGAACTTGAGGCAGTTGATAGGGAACGGCGAGTTCATCAGGCTTGATCGGGGTATTCACGGTGCATCCTCTCTGTTGATATTCCGCAGATCACGATCAGCGTCAAACGCTGTGACCTCGGCTGACAAAAAGGTTAGAGCAGCACCTGTGCACTGAAAACAGCTGGCGGGGCACAGCTGCTATGACGTCAGTTCACAGCTGGCGGCCTGTTTCACACCTCACTCTCACTTACGGACATCGCCTCGAATAGCTCAGACGACCGCATGCGATTTTCAATTGCCGGGCATTGCCGGTAATGTGCCGATACCGAAACATACCGAAAGCACCCAGAAATGCCGACCAGCACCCGATTTGCAGTCTCTGTCCATACCCTCTCCGTGCTTGCCGTTCGCGGCGGGCGTCCTGTGCGGTCGGAGGATCTGGCGTACAGCGTCAACACCAGCGCGGTGGTTGTGCGAGGGATTCTGTCGCGCCTGACTGCAGCCGGACTGACCACTTCTCAGCTCGGCGCAGGAGGCGGCGCACTGCTTGCGAAGCCTGCCGAAAGCATCAGATTGCTCGATGTGTACAGAGCCGTGGAGGACTCGGAAATATTTTCCCTGCACCGCACGCCACCGTGTGAAAACTGCGCCGTCGGCGGCAACATTCTTGAGGCCCTGCGGCCCGCATTGACACGCGCACGTGAAGCGCTGGAATCCGAGCTGGCCGCCGTCAGCATTGCGGACATTGCCAGTGAAGTCGCAAGACTGGGCAAGTTCGAGATACCGTTCGAACTGTAAAAACAGTCGCCCGCCCGCTCCTTCTAAAAATTGAAGACAAACCCCAAAGCGCAGATAACTCAAAAATAAGTGTTGATGTGTCGGTTACACATATATACGATGAGGTCTCACTTGATCGAGCCAACGTTCGATCATCAGGGCGTCCGGATTCAACCTGAGCCCCTACTCGAAAAGACAGGAATTAGCATGACGACGATAGGCATTCTCGGTTCTGGCGCCCTGGGCTCCAACGTGGCACGCGCACTGGCCAATGCAGGCGTTTCGGCAATGATCGCGAACAGCCGCGGTCCGCAGTCGTTACAGGCGCTCACTGACGAAACCGGCCCGCTGATCAAGGCCGTCACGGCTGAAGAAGCGGCCAGTGCCGATGTCGTGCTGATCGCCCTGCGCTGGAGCGCCCTGCCTGAGGTGCTGAGCACACTGCCTGCCTGGAACAATCGCATCGTGATTGATGGCACCAACGCGGTCGAATTCCTCGATCCGCAATCCCCGGATGCAACCGACCCGAGCAACCCGCTGGCCGCCTACGGCATCAAGGCCATCGACCTTGGCGACAGGCATTCAAGTGAAGTCGTCCGTGATCTGGTGCCTGGCGCACGGCTTGTCAAAGCCCTGAATCACCTGGACGTACAAGTGCTCACACAACCGGAAATCGCGGGCGGGCAACGTGTGCAGTTCTATTCTGGCGACGACGCTGACGCCAAGGGCGTGGTACGCGGGATCCTCGAAAGCGCGGGTTACTTCCCGGTTGACCTGGGAGCGCTGGACGTCGGCGGAAGGCTGGCCACCCTGCCCTTCGGCTCGCTGGCGGCCATCAACTTTGTCAGAATCCCTTGAGACCTGCTCTGTTCATCCGCTCATCGACTGCGCAGGAAACTCGTTCATTCGCAGCTTCTCCATGACCAGCTCCATGAACGCGGAAACCGCCAGCGGCAAATGCTGGCGGCTCGGATACAAAACGTGAAGACCATGGCTGGTGCGCTGATACCGGGGCAGTATCGGCACAAGCCGACCCGCCCCAAGGTCGGACGCGATCAGAGTCGCTGGCAGTAACGCAATCCCCAAACCCGCAAGCGTCGCCCGGCGCAGTGCCTGGGCCGTGTTGGCATTGAAGCGGCTGGCCATCTGCACGGCATGCTCGGTGCCTTGCGGCCCGACCAGCCGCCAGGTCGTCAGCCCGCTGGGATGGCCAGCACTGACGCAGTTATGATCAACAAGATCCTCCAGCCCTTCGGGCATGCCATGTGCCTGAACGTAACCGGGACTGGCAACCATCCCTTCCGTACCTGCCGGAATCAATTGACGGCCGACGTAACCCGAGTCCAGCAATGGCCCGCCCCTGAACGCAATGTCCAGACGCTCGGCGATCAGATCGGAGCGTGTATCGGCGAGGACGAATTCCAGCTGCACTTTCGGGTATCGGGCAAGAAAATCGGCAACCCACTGCATCGAAAAAAAGTCGAAGAAATCAGCCATCGCGGCAACCCGCACCTTGCCGCTGGGGATTTCGCCGCTTGAAACGATTCGCTCCCCTGCATCAATCAGACCGTCCACCGCCTCTTTGCAGCGCTCGAAAAAATCCTGCCCCGTCTGCGTCACGACCAGCTTGCGGGTGGAGCGCTGCAACAGTCGCGCGCCCAGCTGTTCCTCGAGTTGCTGAACGCGGCGGCTCACCGTATTGGAAGGCACGCCAAGCTGCCTCGCGGCCTGCGCGAAGCTTCCGTTGCGTACCACTTGGACGAACAGTGCGACGTCATTGAGGTCAAGCATCTGCCGATCTATTCCTTTTAAATATGGATGGGTCCATCCCGACTATACCAACTAATCAACCAATCAATAGGCGCATATGCTTGGCTCAAGGCGATAAAGCCTCCTTCATGAGGATTCCACCATGCCACGTCATTCCGCAGCTTCCGTTGCCGTGAACACCCTTCCACGTCGGGTCATCCATCGCACCACGGGCACCCGCCAGGGACCGATCACCCGCCTGATGAGCCCTGGCGATCTGGGTCAGCACCTCAAGCCGTTCGTCTTTCTCGACCACTTCGGTTTCAAGCCCGAACCTGGCCAGAAAGGCTTTGGCATGCACCCACACTCAGGCATCGCTACCTTCACCTACATGATCGAAGGCGAGGTAGCGTATGAAGACACCACGGGGAAATCCGGCGTGCTGCCCGAAGGCGGCGTGGAATGGATGAGCGCAGGTAACGGCGTGTGGCACAACGCCAAACCCGTCAACAGCTCGCCGATGACAGGGTTTCAGCTGTGGGTTGCGCTGCCGGCTGCTCAGGAAAACGGGCCGGCCCTGAGCGTTTACCTGGACGCGTCAAAAATCCCCCAGCAAGGCCCTGCGCGCGTGCTGCTTGGCGAATACGGAACTGCCAAAAGCCCCGTTCCGGCACCCGAAGGCATGAACTACCTGGCGGTCACCCTCAAGGACGGCGAGCACTGGCGCTACACGCCCCCTGCTGGCCACACCGTGGGCTGGCTGGCCGTCAACACCGGACAACTGGACGCCAACGGTCTGATTCAGACGGGTGAACTCGCCGTGTTCGAAGAGTCGGACCGGGCGATTGATCTGGTTGCTCATGGCGATACGTCGTTCGTGCTCGGTTCAGCCATCAAGCATCCGCACGATCTGGTGATGGGCTACTACTCGGTGCACACCAGCAAGGCTGCGCTTGATCAGGGTGAGAAAGAGATCAAACGCATTGGCGCCTTGCTGCGCCAGGAAGGTCGATTGGGTTAAAGCGCCTCGCCATCACGTTAGTCAGGCAATCCTGTCCAGCTCGGCCAACAGCTCAGGGGGAATCACCAGGCTACTCGCACTGAGGTTTTCCTTGAGATGCGCCACCGAGGACGTTCCGGGAATCAGCAGAATATTGTCTGCACGTTGCATCAGCCAGGCCAGCGCCACGCACAGCGATGAAGCGCCCATTGCAGTCGCTACGCGTGACAGCGCTTCCGACTGCAATAGCGTGAAGCCTCCCAGCGGAAAGAACGGTACATAGGCAATGCCCTGCCTGCCCAATTCCGCAATCAAGGGCTCGTCGACTCGATGGGACAGGTTGTAGTGGTTCTGCACACAGACAATATCCGCGATGCCTTGAGCCTCCCGCACCTGCGTAGCTGTCACGTTGCTCAGACCCAGATGACGGATCAGCCCCTGACGCTGCAGTTCTGCAAGTGCGGTAAACGATGCTTCTATGGAACCTTCGGAAGGCGCCTGATGAGCACCCCATGCCCGAAAGTTGACCACATCCAGAACCTCCAGCCCGAGATTGCGCAGGTTGTCATGAACGGCGCGGACCAGTTCGTCAGGGCCTTGTGCCGGATTCCACGACGCATCGGCCCCGCGCACAGCGCCGACCTTGGTGACGATGACGAGGTCCTCTGCATACGGGTGCAGCGCCTCACGGATCAACTGGTTGGTGACGTGTGGGCCGTAAAAATCGGCTGTGTCGATGTGGTTGACACCGGCCGCAACGGCTTCGCGAAGGACCGCGACCGCTGCCGCCGGATCTTTTGCCGGGCCGAACACCTGCGGACCTGCCAACTGCATGGCCCCGTAACCCATTCGGTTGACCCGTAGGTCGCCCAGCAGAAAGGTGCCTGTATTGTTAGAAATGCTCATCTGATGCGTCTCGCTTGAAGGTGTGAATCGCACTATAAGCGCCGAGCACTGCTACGATAATCGGGTGCAATCTGCACGGGTTGTACGGTATGGAGAACAATGAAAACCGACATTCAGGATTTGCTCGCCTTTGTGGCGGTCGTCAACGCCAAGGGCTTTCGTGAAGCGGCGCGATTGAGCGGACAATCCGCCTCAAGCCTCAGCGACGCCATTCGCCGCCTGGAAACCCGGTTGGGCGTTCGGCTGCTCAACCGCACTACGCGCAGCGTATTGCCCACCGAAGCGGGCGCTAAACTGATGGAGCGCATCGTTCCTGCACTGGGCGAAGTCGAATCGGCTTTGGACGTGGTCAACGACTTCCGTGACCGTCCCTCGGGTTCGCTGAAACTGAACGTGCCGCTCAGCGTCGCCCGACTGGTGCTGCCGTCGATCATCACGCCCTTTCTGCAGACTTACCCCGACATCCGCCTCGAAGTCATCGTCGAAGAAAGCTTCGTCGACATACTCGCAGCCGGGTGTGATGCGGGCATTCGTTATGACGAGCGACTGGAGCAGGACATGATCGCCGTGCCCATCGGACCGCGCACTCAGCGCTTCGCCACCGCGGCTTCGCCCAAATACCTCGACGCCCGGGGCCGCCCCGAACACCCCAGGGACCTGCTCGACCACGCCTGCCTGCGAGGCAAGTTCCCCAGCGGCTCGATCCCGATCTGGGAGTACGAAAACCAGCACGAAACCATCCGCGTCGATCCGACCGGCCCGATGATTTTCGGCATCGGCGGCGGTGTGGAAATGGCCGTACAGTCCGCCATTGACGGGCTGGGCGTCATCAACCTGTTCGATGAGTGGCTCAAGCCGTACTTCGCCACGGGTGAACTCGAGCCCGTACTTGAGTCATGGTGGCCGAGCTTTCCCGGGCCGTATCTTTACTACCCCGGACGTCGATACCTGCCTTCGCCCTTGCGGGCTTTTGTGGATTTCGTGCAGTCTCATCAGACTGCAGTACACCCATCCGATGCCTCTCAACAGTGACAACACAATGACTGAACGCCATTCACGCTTGCTCTACAGGAAACCCACGCACGCTGACTTGCCAGCGCTTTTCGACATTTACGGCGATCCACAAACCCACCTGTTCAATCCGGCAGGCCCGTTGCGCCCCCTTGCTCATGCCGAAAAAGTCCTGGAGCGCTGGCTTGAGCATTGGTCCCTGCGGGGTTATGGCTGGTGGGCCGTTACTACTGAGTATTCGCCAGATCAGGTGATTGGGTTCGGCGGCATCGCACACCACGACTATCTGGGCGAGATGCGCGTCAATCTGGGTTATCGCTTCGCGGTTAGCGCATGGGGCAAAGGATTCGCTACGCAACTGGGTAAAGCGGGACTGGTCCACGCCTTCGAAACGCTGCAGTTGCCTGATGTCTACGGGCTGGTACGGCCTGATCATGCGGCTTCTATCAAGGTACTTGAGAAAATTGGCATGCAGCGCATTGGCATCCAGGATGACGTGCCGGGCCAAGCCCCAAGCCTGGTGTTCAAGGCAAGCGCCGACGCCTGAAAAGACAATCATGACCCTGTTGTCCACACCTAAAATCTTAACAAGCTGAATCGATTTTTCTTTCTTACGGAACTCACACCGCCGACACCGCCCTAAGCCTCACATCTGTACTGGCACGACGCTGGTCCCACGTGAAGGACTTTATATTCATGTCTTCAAGCATCACCTCGACAGCGGCAGGCCAGCCGGGTCGAAAGCAGGCTTCACCCGGCCGATTGATCTTCATTTCAGTACTCGTTGCAACCATGGGCGCACTCGCATTCGGCTATGACACCGGCATCATCGCCGGTGCATTGCCGTTCATGACGTTGCCCATGGACCAGGGCGGACTGGGGCTCAACGCCTATAGCGAAGGTCTGGTCACCGCCTCACTCATCGTTGGTGCCGCTTTCGGCTCGCTCGCCAGCGGTTATATCTCGGACCGTTATGGACGTCGCGTGACACTGCGTCTGTTGTCGATCCTGTTCATTTTCGGTGCCTTGGGCACGGCAATGGCCCCGTCGATTCCATTCATGATCGCCGCACGCTTTGTGCTCGGCATCGCGGTGGGCGGCGGCTCGGCGACTGTACCGGTGTTCATCGCCGAGATCGCTGGCCCGTCACGTCGCGCCCGGCTGGTCAGCCGTAATGAACTGATGATCGTCAGCGGTCAGTTGCTGGCCTACGTGCTGAGCGCCTTCATGGCAGCAGTGCTGCATACGCCGGGCATCTGGCGCTACATGCTGGCCATCGCGATGATTCCGGGCGTGCTGTTGCTGGTCGGCACCTTCTTCGTACCGCCCTCGCCACGCTGGCTGGCGTCCAAGGGCCGCTTTGACGACGCGCAGGATGTGCTGGAACAGTTGCGCGACACCAAGGAAGACGCCCAGCGCGAAGTCGATGAGATGAAGGCTCAGGACAAACAGGCTCGCAACCGCCCCGCAGTGAAGGACCTGTTGCGTCAGAGCTGGGTCATCAAACTGCTGCTGATCGGCGTTGGCCTGGGCTTCACGGCCCAGTTCACCGGCGTCAACGCGTTCATGTACTACACGCCGATCATTCTCAAGACCACTGGCATGGGCACCAACGCTGCGCTGACCGCCACCATCGGCAATGGCGTGGTTTCGGTGATTGCAACGCTACTGGGCATCTGGGCGATTGGCCGTTACGGTCGTCGGCATTTGCTGATGACCGGCCTGGTCATCGTGATCCTGATGCAGGCCGCGCTCGGCTGTGTGTTGCAGTTCATGCCGCAGAACCTGACCCAGAGCTATGCCGCCCTCGCCTGCATTCTGGTGTTTCTGCTGTTCATGCAGATGTGCATCTCGCCGGTCTACTGGCTGCTCATGTCGGAACTGTTCCCGATGCAGGTCAGAGGTCTGCTGACAGGCGTTGCCGTGTCGATGCAATGGCTGTTCAACGCGTCGGTGGCGTTCGCCTTCCCCATCGCGGTCGATGTCATCGGCAATCCGACCTTCTTCGTGTTTGCAGCGATCAACATTGGCTCGCTGATCTTCGTCTTCCTCTGCCTGCCCGAAACCAAGGGCAAGTCGCTTGAGCAGATCGAAAAGCATTTGAAGAAAGAGCTGTGATTTTCCGCAGATGACTGCAGGGCATCAGCGCAGAAAGGTCTGCGCAGATGCCCTGCACGATCCCGGACGGGTGCTGCAACTTCCCGAGGCTACTTGCGCAGCTGATACGTGGCCCGATAACTGCCAGGTGCTGCCTCGAAGAAATCACGAAAGCGCTTTTGAAAATGCGGCAGGCTGACAAACCCGGTGGCCATGGCAATGTCGGTGATGGAACGATTGGTCTGCAGCACCAACTGCCGGGCTCGTGTCAGCCTCAGCTCGAGGTAGTAACGACCGGGCGCTGCACCGATGAAGCGATAGAAACGCCGCTCCAGCTGACGCTTCGACACGCCCGCGCACGCGGCAAGATCATCCAGACTCAGTGGCTCCTCAATGTTGTTCTGCATCAATTCCAGCGCCACCTTCAAGGCCTGGGGCAGGGTCGGATCGGAGTCGACAGAGACCGCGCAGACACCACGGGCGTTCTCATGCTCGTCACACCCCAGAATCTCTTCCACTGCACGGGTCAGCGCGCTGCCCTGGGTGGTGCGCATGTACGCCAGCATCATCCGCAGCGAGCTGCTGGCGCCCGCACAGGTCAGACGATCACGATCAATCACATGGCTTCGGTCGCAGATACGGACGCCGGGATAGGCTTCGGTCATGATCGCCCGTCCATCCGGATGAAACGCACATTGGTAACCGTTCATGACCTGAGCCTCAGCCAGGAACCACGCGCCGTTCCACAGCCCGCCGATGCACGCCCCCATGGAGGCTGCGGCCTGAAGCTTGCGCCTCAGGCAAGCGTTGGTTTTCAACTCGACTCGCAGGCCGCCGACCACAATCAGCAGATCGAAACGGTCACGTAAACGCTCCACGTCCAGATCGGTAGGAATCGTGATGCCAAGATCGCTTCGCGCCACCCCGCCGTCCATTCCTGCCCTGACAATGTCGAACGTCGGACGGCTGCTCATCAGGTTTGCCGTCACCAATGCATCCATGGCTCCGGTGAAAGCCATCATGGAAAAATGATCCATGAGAATGAAGGCAACGCGTACCGCCGTTTTCGGGGTCGACTCATTTTTACCGAACGACGAATAGCGCAGATTCTGATCCTTCAGAACACTTTCAAACACGTAGGCCATGGCATTCAACCCTCCGAAATGCTGCTGAACTCAGGTTGAGCCGGGTTGTGTGACAGGTGACAGGAGAAGGTTCAGGAGCCCTTCGCAGTCCTGCTTGTCCACCAGGCTCGCCACGGCCTGCTCCAGCAACCGGCTGCGCGAAAGTCCCAGGCCAGGCTCCGAGAATGCGCGGAATTTATCAATGAATTCCTGGGCCGACATCGGGTTGGCCGGGTCGCCCTTCGCAGGCGTTGTCGGACTGCGCAGGACGGTGCCGTCCTTGAGCAGCACCGTGACCCGCGACAGGATCTCGTGGGGGAAGCGTTGCGACAGGTCGTCCGCCTCGCAGATGGTTATTTTCTGGCTGATACTCAGAATATCGGCGGCATGAATCGAAGCGCCGGTGACTTCGTCTGCACCGACTTGACCACGCGCGACCAGTGCCGCCACCGGGAATGCCAGCGCGTACTGTGCTTCATCGGCATTGTTCGGGCGATGTCCCTGCAATCTCACCGATTCATGAAACGTCTGAATCTCGATGGACTCGATGTTGTGCGGTGCAATCTGCGCGTGAACACTCATCAGCTGAGTCATTGCAGTCAGAGCAGGCTGCGCCCAGCGGCACACTGGCCACGGTTTGAAATATTGCTCATCGATCTCCCACGTCTCACCCAACCCTTCCCAGAAACCGGCAACAGACGCCGACTCGACCGTTGCCGCTGGCGCACCGGTCACGCCCGCCTGAGCCATCAGCAGCGCATTTATTCCAGCGTGCGCGCCAGCGCCGTGTGCGTCTCTGAGCATCGAAGGATGATCGACCAGCCGCATCATCGGGCATCTGGGCCCGAAGTACTCGGCGATCCCGAGCGCGTGATTGAACGTGTTTTCATCCAGTTTCAACAGCCGGGCGCCTGCACAGACGACGCCTACGCCGGAGAACGCACCCGATGCATGATATTCCGGTGCAGTCGCCATCAGCGCCCGACCGGCCCGTAGCGCAGTTTCATAACCCAGCGTCAGCAGGCACAGTAGCTCCTCGCCACTGATCGTCCTGCCTCGCTCGCAATACGCATCCACCAACGCGATGATGGCGGGAATGACTGTCGCACCGGCATGGCCCTTGGACGTGAAATGCCCTTCGTGCGCATCCAGACTGTCGACGCTGAAACCACCTGCCCAGGCAGCGCCCAGAGGATGCACCGAACGGCCGTCGAACCACAGACGGCTGGCCAGCGAAACGGCAGGATAATGCGCTGCGGCATATTCCTTGAGCACTCTGCTGGTCTGATTGTCGCGAGCGGCAGCAGCGACACCGATGATATCCAGCAGACAGGTTTCAATCAGCCGCCGCGTGCCAGCAGGTGCATCGTTCAGCGTGAACTGCTGGACGAATGAATTCAGGGACATGGTGACGTCCTCTATGAACAGGCGATAAAAAAGGCCGCCCGCAAAGGGCAGCCCATGAGTCGTCTCAACACTTATTTGGCGGCAGCGCGGGCGTCTGCCAGCCAGCCATCGTAGGCTGCACGGTGCGCTGCAATCCATTCAGCAGCGTGACGCCTGATATCAGCGGCGGACTTTTCGCCGTTGTGCATTTTCAGATTCTGAGCACTCTCATCGTCCGTGGTGATCTGCATTTCAGACAGGAACTTCACTGCCGCCGGGTTCTTTTCGGCGAAGTCCTTATTCAATACCGCGCGAATCGTATCCACTGCGAAGCCAAGGTTTTTACCTTTGTACTGCGTGTTGACATCGTTCTTCCCGCCAGGCAGGTCAGTGCGCGGCACCGACAGCCAGACCACATCCCGTCCCTCGATCAACACATTGGAAATCCATTGAGGAACCCAGGTGAAGTAAAGAATCGGCTTGCCCTCGTTGAAGCGGGCAATAGTGTCGGCCATCAGCGCGAAGTAAGAGCCACGATTGTCAGTGACGGTTTTTTCAAGGTCATAGGCTTTCATATGGTGCTCGACGACGACCTCGCAGCCCCAGCCTGGGTTGCAGCCGGTCATGTCGGCCTTGCCGTCGCCATTGCTGTCGAACAATTTGGCGATTTCAGGCTTCTTCAGGTCTTCGACGGAGGTGATGTGGTGCTGGTCCGCTGTTTTCTTGTCGATCATGTAGCCTTGCAGCACGCCCGGCATGATGGTGCCGACCTTTACCAGTGTGTCATCCCCTCCCGCTTTGGCGTAGAACGAGGCGTGCAGTTGCTCCCAGGCATGCACGGTAAAATCCGCATCGCCGTAAGACAGGGCGAGCATCATGGCCGGGTAGTCGGCTTCCTTGGGCGGCTTGACGTCATAACCCAGTTCCTTCAGACCGGCCATAGCGATTTCACCACGAAAACGCTCTTCGGAAATGGTCGGAAAAATAGGCGTGACCGACACCCCTTTCCCCGTTTGCTGACTTGCAGCACTGGCGAAGATCGGTGTAATCGCAATCGCCAGAGCTGCTACGCAATGAACCACTCTGGATTTGATACCGGGGCTTATGGAATTCATCAGTCATCTACCTTGCTGGATTGTGTGAGGGCAGGTATGCAGCGAATCAAACTGTTCCAACGTCCTTTGCCTGGCACTTAATGCTCTTTTAATGGCTCGGAAGGTTGTTTTGCGTCGGACGTCTTTCTGTGCCTGAACAGCAGGCCGACAGGACCTGTGTGGTACCAGCGTTCACCTTTCCTGATCGCATTGTTGCTGCGCTCCCCCATCGCCTGAGTCAGGCGATCCAGGAAGATGGCCAACAGCACCAGACCAACACCGCCCACGGTCGCCAGCCCCATGTCGAGGCGGCCGATGCCGCGAAGAACCATCAGGCCAAGACCGCCGACGGAGATCATTGAAGCGATCACCACCATGGACAGCGAGAGCATCAAGGCCTGATTCAAACCGGCCATGATGGTCGGCGCGGCCAGTGGCAGCTGGATCTTGACCAGCATCTGTCGCCGCGTGCAGCCAAATGCACGTGCCGCCTCGATCTTGTCTTCCGGCACCTGGCGAATCCCCAGGTTGGTGAGGCGGACCAGCGGGGCGACGGAAAAGATGATGGTGACCAGAACGCCCGGTACGTTACCGATCCCGAACAACATGACCACCGGCACCAGATAGACGAATGCCGGCAGCGTCTGCATGGCGTCCAGTACCGGACGCAGGATGCGTTCAAGCCGGTCACTGCGGGCGCACAGTACGCCGAGCGGAACGCCGACGATCACGCAGAACACCAATGAAGTGAGCACCAGTGACAGCGTGGTCATGGCATCACTCCACACGCCGATCAGTCCCAGTAGCGTAAGCGTCACGAAGCACAGCGCGCCGACGCGCTTCCCGCCTACCTGCCATCCCAGCAGCGTGGCCACAATGATGAAAATCGTGGGTGGAATGGACAGCAGGCCGTACTGAATGCCATTGAGGATCTGATCGACCGGCCAGCGAATCGAGCGGAACACTTCCCGAAAGTTATGCACCAGATAGTTGAGAATCAACTCGACCCATTGGCCAAGCGGAATGGTGAATGTTTGAAACGGATCGAGAAAACTGAAATCGGACATGGAAGTTACCTGATGGGCTGAGCCTTTGAATCGCTCAGTCGACGTTGTCAGTGACGGCTCATGGTCTGCAGCAGCAGACTTTTGGAAATGGTGCCCTTGAACAGGCCATCTCCATCCAGAACGGCCACCGGGTGCTCGGCGCTGGCCACGATGTGCAGAATGTCCTGCAGCGCGGCATCCGCCTGCAGCGTAGGCCTGCTCGAGTCAGCGTTGTAGGGATGCTCCGGGCTCAGTGTCGCCACGTCCCCTGCACGGAGAATCTTGGAGGCGTCAAAGCCTTTGAAGAATGCCCTGACATAGTCGTTGACTGGATTGCACAGCAGTTCCTGAGGCGTCCCGATCTGCACGATGCGCCCACCTTCCATGATCGCGATTCGATGACCGATGCGGATGGCTTCTTCGATATCGTGGGAGATGAAAATGATGGTGCGATGCTGCTCGGCCTGCAGGCGTATGAGTTCCCCCTGCATTTCGTGGCGGATGAGCGGGTCAAGTGCCGAAAACGCCTCGTCCATCAGCAGAATGGCAGGATCGTTGGCAAGCGCCCGCGCCAGGCCGACCCGCTGCTGCATCCCGCCCGACAACTGATGCGGATAACTGTATTCGCGGCCTTTCAAGCCGACTTGCCGAAGCGCTTCACGGGCACGTTCATGCCGCTCGCCTTCCGCAACGCCAGACACTTCCAGGCCGAAAGCGGCGTTGTCGATGACATTCATGTGCGGCATCAATGCGAACGACTGAAACACCATGCTCATGTCCTTGCGACGCACGTTCAACAGTGCTTCATCGGACAGACCGGTGATTTCCTTGCCGTTCAGGTGGATGGTGCCGCTGGTGGGTTCGATCAGTCTGTTGAACAGACGAACCATGGTGGACTTCCCGGAACCGGACAGGCCCATGATGACGAAAATCTCACCGCGTTTGACCGAAAAACTTGCGTCGAATACACCGACGACCTGACCGGTCCTGTTAAAGATTTCGTTTTTATCTGCGCCGCGTTTCAGCATATCCATTGCGACGTTCGGCTGTGGGCCAAAGACTTTGTAGATGTTGTTGACCGAGAGTATTTCGTCACCAAGACTCATAGTCCCTTCCTTTCTGCGAGCATTGTGAGAGACAGGAAAATAGCCGGGCTATATCCAGCCAGAATGAACATCTGGTATCGCGGCAGACAAACGTGATGAAGGGAAAAAACAGAGCATTGGGCGGACCTCTTATTATTATGTGCTGGCGGTCGGCTTTTCCTGGTTGAAAGCCGTGATGACAAAGTTATTACCTTGGTCCGGGTTCGTCTAACAACATTTCGTCCAGTCAATCAATAACGTCAGGTTATCGAGCAGCCCGGCTGCCTTTCGTCGTCATTACACAGCGTCAGAGGACGGCCAAAGCAGTTCATGTCTGTTTGAAGGCCAGCCCATCGGCTATTCTGCGCCATGCATGGACCTGCACAGACACTGATGAGAGGCCTGATAGGCGGTTCGACACTCGTACGTTTTCGGCAAGACTGGATACCCCACGTTATGGTTAAGCACATCGATCCTGATAACACCCTGCTGAAAATGCCGTCGCTGAAAGCCGTGAAATCCTTCGTGGCTGCAGCCAAATATCAAAGTTTTACCCGTGCCGCCGAAGCCCTGTGCGTTACTCAGGCTGCCATCAGCCGCCAGATCAGAGAGCTCGAAACTTACCTGGGCGTCGAGTTGTTTCGGCGTGTCGGGCGAGCGGTCGAACTGACCGAAGCTGGCTCGGCGTTCTTCGATGCTGCGCAGTTGTCCTTCGTGAATATCTCTCAGGCCGCCAGACGCGTCGGCGCGCATCGGTCCGGCAAATCGGAGCTGACGCTGTGTTGCTCGCCCGCATTCGCATCCCTTTGGCTTTCACCCAAGCTGCCCGCGTTCTTCAGCGAGCATCAGGACATCAACCTGAATATCATCAGCACGCAAAACTTCCTGTCGATGGAGCCCGGCGTCACTCCGGATATCTTCATCACCAAGTTTTCCAGTTTTCAGGGTGGCTATCGAAGCTATCCGCTGTTTCATGACGTGATTTATCCGGTCTGCACCCCACAGTACCGTGATCAGCACCCTGAGCTTTCCACTCTGGAAGGCTTGAGAGACAGCGCGCTGCTCAACCTGAGCCCCTATGGGAGGTCACAAGTGGCCGAACATATCGACTGGGGCGTATGGCTCGCCTTTCATGACACCGATATCGAGAAGCGCCCCAATGACCGGCCTCACGTGTTCAGCGCCAATGATTACAATGTCGTCCTCAATATGACGCTGGCCCATCAGGGGGTCGCGCTGGGCTGGAGCCATCTGGTCGCCGAATCGATCCAGAGCGGCGCGCTGGTTCGTCCGATCAATAATGAAGTGGTGCACAAGGACTCTCAGCATTACCTCGCTTTCAAGGAAGATAGAGCCAGCGACCCGGCCTGCTGCAAGCTGCGCGACTGGGTGCTCGCCTACTTCCAGACGCCGCGAGCCAACGCCCAAGGTGGCGCGTGACCCTCGAATAAATCGCGGCATGACCTGCCCGATCGATAACATTTGCTTATGCATTGCCGTACATAAATGTTTCTTGTTGCACGTCGATTTCTACACGTAATCTTCACAAAAGCCGTCGGGGCCCAGTGAAGGTCAGCGGCGAACGCGCATCGCTTCATACTCAAGGAGTGCAGGAAACGTGGATACTCGCTCAACGGTTTCGAAACTTATCGCTCAGCGCGAACCTCGCCATGCACTTCCGCAGGCGCTGTACAGCCATCCGGATGTCTACCAACAGGACCTGGATCAGCTGTGGCACAAAGACTGGATATTTGCCGGGCACACCTTCGAAATCGAAAAACAGGGGCAATACATTTCATTGCAGATTGGCGAGTATCCCGTTGCCGTTGTGCGCGGCGCCGATGGCCAGATTCGGGCCCTTCACAATTCCTGCAGGCACAGAGGCTCCAAAGTTTGCCCGGAAGCGAAAGGCAAGGTCGCCAAGTTGGTATGCCCTTATCACAAATGGACGTTCGAGCTGGACGGCAGGCTGTTGTTTGCGGGCAACATGGGCGATGACTTCGACAAGTCCGAATACGGACTGAAGCCCGTTCACTGCGAAATCGTCGAGAGTTATATCTATGTCTGCGTGGCGACTATCGCGCCGGACTTTTCGGTCTTCAAGAACGCAGTAACGCCGTTCCTCGCACCGCATATTCTGGATGACTGCAAAGTTGCCTTTGAATCAAACCTGATCGAAAAAGGCAACTGGAAGCTGGTCTTCGAAAACAACCGCGAATGCTACCACTGCGACGGCACGCACCCGGAGTTGATGAACTCATTCGTCGAAAACCTTTCGGTAGCGGGTGTCGGCGGTGCGGATGATCCTGAGCTGGCCGCACACTGGGACCGTTGTGAAGCCGCCGGCATGCCGAGTCGACTGGTCATGGGCAAGGATGGACGCTTCCGTATCACACGAATCCCGTTGTCCTCGGGTGCCGTGAGTTACACCATGGATGGCAAGCCTGCGGTGAACGGCCGACTGGACAACAGTGGCGAAGCCGACATCGGCGCCCTGCTCTACTTCAATTATCCGTCTACCTGGAACCACTTTCTGGGTGATCACGCGCTGAGCTTCCGTGTGCTGCCGCTCGGCCCGAACGAGACGCTCGTCACCACCAAATGGATTGTCAAAAAGACTGCACAGGAAGGCGTCGATTACGATCTGGCCAGGCTGACCAAGGTGTGGCTGGCGACCAATGACCAGGACCGCACGCTGGTTGAAGGCGCACAGGTTGGCGTCAATTCGCCCGCCTACGAACCCGGCCCGTTCTCGTCCAAGGCTGAAAACGGTGTCTGTCAGTTTGATGACTGGTATTGCGACATTATGCAGACCCGACTCAACGATACGATCAAACTTAAATCGGTAGGCTGACGATCACGACAAGACGGTGTTTTGATAATACGCTGTCTTGTTTGTCACTGCAGTGCCGCGCACGTTTCGAATCAGACAAACACACGGTTTGTTTGCAGGCACTCTGCGCCCGATCGGCACGATGAAGCGTTAATAAACTGATCATCGATAGACACTCGCGATAACGAACAACTTGCTTATAAAGCCCAGGACCTCAAGGTCGTGTGCACTCTGACGTTCGGCCCTTACTATTCGGAGAACTCTCTCTTGAGATTCGAAGGCATCTACACACCCGCGGTAACACCGCACACGCCCGATGGCGACATTGACTGGAACGTATTTCCGCACGTTCTTGAGTCTCTGATCGAGGCGAACGTGCACGGCATCATCATCGGTGGCTCGACCGGCGAATATTACGCACAGACCGCCGAGGAACGCCTCAAGCTGGCGGCTCGTGCCAAGGACGTCATAGGCTCACGCGTCCAGTTGATCATCGGTACAGGCGCCATACGCACTGAAGATGCCGTGCTGTTTGCCAGGGACGCGAAGGCCCTCAAGGCCGACGCCATTCTGGTGACAACGCCGCCCTATGCCCTGCCGACCGATCAGGAAAATGCCATTCATGCCCTGACCATCGACCGCGCCGCCAACATGCCGATCATGTTGTACAACTATCCCGGCCGCATGTGCGTACAGATGAACGAAGACTATCTCGCTCGTGTCGGCAAGTCCAAGAACGTTGTGGCGATCAAGGAAAGTTCGGGCGACATGGGGCGTGTACACCTGTTGGCCCGGGAGTTTCCTCATATCGCCCTGTCGTGCGGCTGGGACGATCAGGCGCTGGAATTCTTTGCCTGGGGCGCCAGAAGCTGGGTCTGCGCCGGTTCTAACTTCCTGCCCAGGGAACATGTTGCGCTGTATGAAGCCTGCGTCATCGAGAAGAACTTCGACAAGGGTCGCCAGATCATGTCGGCCATGATGCCGCTGATGAATGCGCTGGACGGCGGCAAGTTCGTGCAATGCATCAAATTCGGCTGTGAGTTGAACGGCCTGAAAGTCGGGGACGTCCGCGCCCCCCTTCGCCCGCTCAATGCGCAGGACAAGCGCGGCCTTCAGACCGTCATCGCCAATGTGAAGCGCACTGTCGCTCGCATCACTTCGGGAGCCAGCCATGCGTGATCTTCTTACCGCGGATGAATATGCCGCCATCGCCAGCTCACTGGCGTTTCCTTCCAACGCCTTCATCAACGGCGCGTTCAAGCCAGCCTTGTCCGGCAGCACGCTGGCCACGACCAATCCTGCAACCGGTGCATTCCTGACCGACCTGGCCGCCTGCGGCCCCGAAGATGTGGACTTCGCCGTCAGCAAGGCGCGGGAAGCCTTCGAAGACGGACGCTGGAGCCTGCTGGCGCCCGGCGAGCGCAAGGACATTCTGCTCAAGTTCGCCAGACTGCTGGAGAACAATCGTCACGAACTGGCGGTGCTGGAAAGCCTGGACAGCGGCAAGCCGGTGCGTGAGTGTCAGTTGGTCGATGTACCGGACACCATCCACACACTTCGCTGGCACGCCGAACTGATCGACAAGCTCTACGACAGCACGGCTCCGGTCGGTAACGATGCGTTGACCATGGTGGTTCGCGAGCCGATCGGCGTCGTGGGTTGCGTGCTGCCGTGGAACTTCCCGCTGTTGATGCTGGCCTGGAAGATCGGTCCGGCGCTGGCGGCAGGCTGCTCGGTCATCGTAAAACCTGCCGAACAGACCAGCCTGACCACCTTGCGCGTCGCAGAACTCGCATTCGAGGCGGGGGTTCCGGCAGGCGTTCTCAATATCGTGACCGGCACCGGCAAGGACGTCGGCGAGCCCATCGGGTTGCACAAGGATGTCGACATGGTCAGCTTCACCGGCTCGACCGCCACCGGCCGCCGTTTTCTTCATTACGCGGCAGATTCAAACCTCAAGCGCGTGGTCCTCGAATGCGGCGGCAAGAACCCGGCCGTGGTCATGGACGACGCCGAAGACCTCGATCTGGTCGCCGAACACGTGGTCAACGGCGCGTTCTGGAACATGGGCGAAAACTGCTCGGCGACCTCGCGGCTGCTGGTCCATGAATCGATCAAGGCCCCATTGCTGGAGCGCATGGGCGCCTACATCCGCGAATGGAAAATGGGCGATCCGCTGGATCCTCAAAACCGGGTCGGCGCGCTGGTCAGCCCCGATCACTTCGCCAAAGTGAAGTCCTACCTCGACTACGCCCATACCGGTGGCCTGGATATTGTTTACGGCGGCGACACCCAAGACGGCGCGTTCGTACAACTGACCGTCGTCGATGGCGTTGACCGTGACAGCCGGCTGTTCCAGGAAGAGATCTTTGGTCCGGTGCTGTCGGTCACCACTTTCAGCACGATCAACGAAGCGATCAGCCTTGCCAATGACACCGTGTACGGTCTGGCCGCTTCGATCTATACCGGCAATCTGCGCAAGGCCATCAAGCTGTCACGCGAGATCCGCGCCGGCATCGTCACGGTGAACTGCTTTGGCGAGGGCGATGCCTCGACCCCGTTCGGCGGCTACAAGGAGTCGGGCTTCGGCGGTCGAGACAAATCGGTATTTGCCCACGACCAGTACACCGAAATCAAAACCATCTGGATCGATGTGTCTGATCGATCAGTCGATGAGACCGTAAAATGACCACTCATTCCATCAAGCGTCTTCCGGTAGACACCGGTGTTTCAGGCTGGGAAGCGATTTCGACTCGTTCAACTCCTGTGCGCACGCTTGATGGAAGCGTGACGGCGGACTGGCTCATCATAGGTGCCGGTTTTGCCGGGCTGTCCGCAGCGCGCAGACTGTCTCAACTGCGCCCCGACGACAGCATTGTCGTCGTCGATGCGCACGAGATCGCCAAAGGGCCCGCGGGCCGTAACTCGGGCTTCATGATCGATGTGCCGCACAGCCTTTCCTCCGGCGAATATTCGGTCGCCGGGGAGTCGGCCACATCACGGGAAATCGCCCAAAACCGCTTTGCCATTGATTTTGCTTCAAAGGCCGCCCAGGAATACGGAATGTCTGCGACCACGTTCGATCCGTCCGGCAAGATCAATGCCTGCGCAAGTGCGCGCGGCGCCAGGCTGAACATCAATTACGCCAAGTCGTTGAAGAGCATCGGCGAGCGCTACGAATTGCTCGACACGGCGCAGATGCGTGAAATCACCGGTTCAGACTATTACAGCGGCGGACTGTTCACGCCCGGCGCGGTGGTGATCCAGCCGGCGCAATACATCCGCGACCTGGCTGACGGTCTGAGCACAAAAATCAGTCTGTACGAACACTCGCCCATTATCGAACTGTCGCGATCAGGGGCGGACTGGACCGCACGCTCCACAAAGGGCGCCATCACTGCGCCAAAAGTGATTCTTGCGGTCAATGGCCACATTGAAGATTTCGGACACTTTCAGGGACGGCTGCTGCATGTATTTACCTATGCCTCCATGACGGCAGGTTTCAGGGACGATGTTGCCAAAGGACGCGGGACGGGCCGGGACAGCTGGGCTCTCTTGCCCGCCGACCCAATGGGCGCGACCGTGCGCAAGATCTCCGCACAGGGCCAGTCACGGATCGTCATTCGTACCCGGTTCACCTATGACCCCAGCATTCAGGTCACTGCAGCGCGCGTGGCGGAGGTTGCCCGCGAGCAGCGAGAGTCACTGGATGCGCGCTTTCCCGAATTGAAGGCCGTTGCACTGGAGTTCAGTTGGGCCGGCCGTCTCTGCCTTAGCCGCAACAGCGCAGCGGCTTTCGGCGAGGTGGAGGAAAATCTGTACTCGGCCTGCTGCGAAAACGGGCTGGGAACCGTCAAAAGCACACTCGCGGGCGTCCTGGCAGCCGAGCTGGCAACGGGCACGCACTCGCGCTTCCTCGATGACTTCAGCAGTTCTCCCGGCCCCAGTAAACTGCCACCGAAGATATTGACAAGACTTGGCGTGCGTTCAGTCATAAGCTGGCAGGCACTGCGAGCAGGTCGAGAAGGCTGACAGCCGGCTACCGCAGAGCGACAGTCATGATTCCAGCAGCCTGAGGTGAGCCGAGCGGTGATTGCACGACGACAATTCAGCAGCGCCATGCGCGGCAAGAACCTGCGGTATCTGGGTGAAGCAAACACTGAAGAAAGACCGATAACCCGTGTCGCCTTTCTGCTGCTCGAATATTTCTCGCTGCCCGCCTTCACTCAGGCGCTGGACGCTATTGTCACCGCCAACCTGCTGCGCCCCAGACTTTTCACCTCGACCACACTCGGTCTGCGGCCGGGAGAAGTCCTCAGTGATCTGGGGCTGGTGATTCGGCCGGACCAGGGCCTGGATGCAGACATCGTTCAGAACGTTGATCTGCTGGTGATTTGCGGCGGCTACCGAACGGAACTCAAGGCGGAGCCGGAGCTTATACATCTGCTCCAGATGGCGACTGAACACGGCGTAACGCTGGGCGGTCTGTGGAACGGCGCATGGTTTCTCGGCGCAGCGGGGCTGCTTGAGGGCTATCGCTGCGCAATTCATCCGGAGCATCGCCCTGCCCTGGCCGAAATCGCCAAGGTCACGCACGTGACCAGCGAAGCCTACGTGATCGACCGCGACCGGCTCACCGCTTCAAGCCCCACCGGCGCCTTTCATCTGGCGCTGGAATGGATCAAGGGATTGCATGACAAGGCGCTGGTGGAAGGCATCGAAGACATTCTGTGCTTTGAAGAATCACGCTATCGACGGGTCAAGCCCAGTGTGAATCTTTCAGTGAGCGCTCCGCTGCGCGAAGTCGTCAAGCTCATGGAAGCCAATCTGGAAGAACCCCTTGAGCTTGAGCAACTGGCGGTCTATTCGGGCAGGTCACGCCGCCAGGTTGAACGGCTGTTCAGAGAGCAACTGGGCACGACACCACAACGCTATTACCTCGAATTGCGAATCACCGAAGCCCGCAGGCTGCTGCAACACACTGAGATGTCACAACTGGAGGTGCTGGTCGCCTGCGGTTTCGTCTCCCCGAGCCATTTCAGCAAGTGCTACAGCTCGTTCTTCGGTTACCGACCGTCCAAGGAAAAGCGGCTGGTCAAATAGCGTCGACGGTTCTTAGAGACCCAGCTCCGAGAGCCCCGGATGTTCATCCGGACGACGCCCCAGCGGCCAGTGGAATTTACGCTCCGATTCCTGAATTGGCAGGTCGTTGATGCAGGCGAAACGGTTGGCCATCAAACCATCATCGTTGAATTCCCAGTTTTCATTGCCGTAGGAGCGAAACCAGTTACCCGAATCGTCATGCCATTCGTAGGCGTAACGCACGGCGATGCGGTTGCCGCCGAACGCCCAAAGCTCCTTGATCAGGCGGTAGTCCAGTTCCTTCTTCCATTTACGCTCCAGAAACTGCTGCGCCTGTTCGCGGTTGGTGATGAATTCGGCACGATTGCGCCAGTGGGTGTCCGGCGTGTAGGCCAGCGCGACTTTCTCGGGGTTGCGGCTGTTCCAGCCGTCTTCGGCCAGACGAACCTTTTCAATGGCCGATTCGCGGGTAAACGGTGGCAGGGGTGGACGGGTTGCGGCGTTAGATGACATGCAGAAGTCTCCGGGCAGATTGACTGTTGAGGTAACCAGACCTTGTCACAGGCCGCAAGCCCCAAACCAGACACTCGGAAGTATCTTGCTGTGGTCTCTGCACTACAGGCATCATACGGCCACATTCTGCCCTCCCCGCGATGCTTTCCCATGACCCACCGTCCTGCGCCCTTCCCCGCCAACGAGGCAGACAGAATTCTGTCGCTGGAGCATCTCGGCATTCTGGACAGCGAGCCTGAACAGGGCTTCGACGATGTGGTACTGCTGGCCACTACGCTGTGCGATGTGCCGATAGCACTGGTATCGCTGGTGGACCGTGAGCGGCAGTGGTTCAAGGCTTGCATTGGTCTGGACGTGCGCGAGACGCACCGCGACCTCGCGTTCTGCGCCCATGCGATTCTGGCACCGACCGACGTGCTGGTCGTGGAAGACGCTACACAGGACCCACGCTTCGAGCACAGTGCGCTGGTTCTGGGACCGCCCCACATCCGTTTTTACGCCGGAGCCCCCATCTGCAGCGATGCGGGTCTGCCGATGGGCACCGTCTGCGTGATCGACACCAAACCCCGCACCCTCAGCGATGCCCAGCGTCTGGCGCTCCAGGCGCTGGCACGCCAGACCGCCGCCTTGTTGCAATTGCGCATGTTGAGCGGACAGCATGAACAGCGGGCCACTGCGCTGACGCACGAACTCGAAAAAGCTCAGGACCATAATCGGACCACAGAGCGGAACCTGCGCCACTCGCAACGGGTTTCATCGCTGGGCATGCTGACGGCAAGCATCGCCCATGACTTCAATAATCTTCTCCAGGCGCTGAGCGCCAGCCTGCAATTGGTGCGCATGCGGGCGCGGCGTCCGACCGACGTGGAAAGCCTGAGTGATACCGGCCTGCAGGCGGTTGAACATGGCCGCCAACTGGTCGCTCGCCTGCTGTCCAGCGTGCGTCAGGACGGGCCGGAATTGATCTGTATCGACGTCAGCGAGCGGCTTGATGCCGCGCGTGATCTGTTGCTGCGCTCGGTCGGTGAAGAGATGGAACTGTCCTTCGATCTTCAGGCCACGGGCTGGGGCGTACTGTGCGTTGAAGCCCAGTTGCACGCCGCCATCCTGAACCTGCTGGCCAACGCACGGGACGCGACATCCGGGCCTGGCAAGGCGTGCATTGCGACCCGCATGGAGGCTGTCGAGGATGACCTTCGACTGCCCGAAGGCGACTATCTGGTGATCAGCGTGACCGACAACGGTCCGGGCATGCCGGGCGAACTGGCATCGCGGATTTTCGAGCCGTTTTTCACCACCAAGAAGACGGGGCTGGGAACCGGTCTGGGTCTGGCCCAAGTGCAGGAATTTGCAGTAAATGCCGGAGGCGGCGTGCGTGTCGAAACCGCACCCGGTGACGGGACCTGCATGAAACTGTATCTGCGAATCCTTGGACGTATCGAGACGGCCCTGCTCCCGCCTCAATAACGCACTTTCCCGCGCTGTACATCGGCAAACACCCTCGCCTTACTTCTCATGCTCTGCACTTGGCAGAACAGCATGACCGTCATTCGGCGCATTTATATCAGCCCATTCATAGTTTTGCCAGAACGCGCTTCCAGGCAACTACCGAACGGGTATTCAACTCATGGTCAAGTGCTTGTTGGAAAGTTGGCGCTTCCAGACATCTGACTGATCAAACCCACACAACCCCGCGTTATTACACATGTTTTAAACGGCGATCGCTGTCTCAACCTAACCTGACGTCATACATCGAAACGCCGATAGCCCACAACCTCGCCGAACACAGAGCCATCTTGTAAAAAACCCCAATATTCTGATTTATAAGCCAATAATCCCGTAAAAAGTCAAAATACCGGTCCTTCCCTGCTGATAACCCCCTCACTCGGCCAACGCTCCCAGGCACGTGAATAGCAAATATTCTCTTTTACTAAGATTGTCATCATACAACCTTCATAAACGGTTTTCTTATCCCGTATATTCACGTCGCAGCAAACGGATTGTTTGCGCATTGGTAATAGCAAATGGACGTTTGCTGGTGAGACACGCAGTTGTCTGCTGCGGGTTGTACCTCAAATTAATCAAGGATCAGATTAAATGGTTAAGTCTCGAAACAATCTGCCAATCAAACTTGCCAGCGGTCTCTTCGGTTCGCTGATGCTGGTCAGTCTTTCTGCTCACGCCGATATCGCAACCGATGTAGCCACCACCGGCTGGGCCACCCAGAACGGCGGCACAAAGGGCGGCTCACGGGCTGCTGCGAAGGACATCTTCACCGTCAAGAACGCTGCTGAACTGAAAAGCGCGCTGGCCGCCTCGGTGGGTAGCAACGGCCGCATCATCAAGATCACCGGCCTGATCGATGTCAGCGAAGGCAAGGCGTACACCAAGACTTCGGACATGAAAGTCCGGGGCCGTCTGGACATCCCCGGCAAGACCACCATCGTGGGCACCAGCAGCAGCGCAGAAATCCGTGAGGGTTTCTTCTACGCCAAGGAAAACGATGTGATCATCCGCAACCTGACCATCGAGAACCCGTGGGATCCGGAGCCGATCTGGGACGCCGATGACGGCAGCGCGGGCAACTGGAACTCAGAGTACGACAGCCTGACCGTCGAAGGTGCCAACAACGTGTGGGTTGACCACGTGACCTTTACCGACGGCCGCCGCACCGATGATCAGAACGGCACTGCCAACGGTCGTCCAAAACAGCATCACGATGGCGCCATGGACGTGAAGAACGGCGCCAACTACGTGACCATCTCGTATTCGATCTTCAAGAACCACGAGAAGAACAACCTGATCGGTTCGAGCGACAGCAAGACCACCGACGATGGCAAGCTCAAGGTCACGATCCACAACACGCTGTTCGAAAACATCTCCGCTCGCGCACCGCGTGTGCGCTTCGGCCAGGTGCACCTGTACAACAACTACCACGTGGGCAGCACCAGCCACAAAATCTACCCCTTCACCTACGCGCATGGCATGGGCAAGAGTTCGAAGATTTTCTCCGAGCAGAACGCCTTCGAAATCAGCGGCATCAGCGGCTGCGACAAGATTGCCGCCGACTACGGCGGAAGCACCTACCGTGACAGCGGCTCGCGCCTGAATGGCACAGCCCTGAGCTGCCCGTGGAGCACCAGCATCGGCTGGACCCCGCCTTACAGCTACAGCCCGCTGAGCGCCGACAAGGTGGCTGCGGACGTCAAGGCCAAGGCTGGCGCAGGCAAAATCTGACGCTGACGCTTGACCTGTTGAACAGAAGGCCCTCTTGATCGAGGGCCTTTTGCATGGCACATCATCCGACCAGTTGATTGATCTCAATGATCGGCAGCAGCACTGCCAGCACGATCACCAGCACCACACCGCCCATCACCACGATCATCAGCGGCTCGAGCAATGCCGTCATGCCCATGGCGCGACGCTCGATGTCACGCGACAGGGTCTGCGCGGCACGCTCGAGCATCGGCGGCAACGCGCCTGTTTTCTCGCCGCTGGCAATAAGGTGGATGAGCAGCGGCGGAAAGACCTTCTCGACACGCAAGGCTGCGGCCAGATTCACGCCTTCGCGCACCTTGGCGGTGGCTTCGGTAACGCTCTCGCTGAGACGGTCATTGGACAGGGTCTGACGCGCCGCATCCAGCGCGCGCAGCAAGGGCACACCAGCACCGCCGAGAATCGCCAGGGTCGAGGCGAAGCGCGCGGTGTTGAGACCCAGCACGAAGCGACCGATCAATGGCAAACGCAGCACACGTGCGTGCCAGCTCAGGCGCGCAGCGGGATTGCGCAGGTAAATCCGCCAGCTCCAGACGCTGATCGTCAGACCCAGCAGGCACAACCAGCCCCAGCCACGAATGAAATCACTGGCGTTGAGCATGGCCAGCGTGAGACCCGGCAGATCCTGCCGTGCCTGTGAAAAGGCGCTGACCACCTGTGGCACCACGTAACTGAGCAGAAAAATCACGATGGCAATCGACACCAGCCCTACGACACCGGGATAGATGAACGCCGTCAGGATCTTGCTACGCAGGCCGTTGCGCTCTTCGATGTAATCCGCCAGACGTTCCATGACATGCGCCAGATCGCCGGACTCTTCACCGGCTGCAATCAACGCCCGGTAAATGTCCGGAAAATCACCGGGGCGAGCAGCCAGGGCTTCGGCCAGACGCATGCCGCTGCGCACATCGCTGCGCACCGCGCCAAGGGTCTGGATGATGTGCTTGCGCTCGGCCTGCTCCAGCGTGGCAGTCAACGCTTCATCCAGCGGCAGTCCCGCACCCAGCAGGCTTGCCAGTTGGCGCGTTACCGACGCCAGGTCAGTGTCCGAAAGCCTGGCGCTGAACAGTCCGCGCCCTCCACTGCCCGCCCGGACCGTTTCCGGCTCGACCTGCAACGCCGTCAGTCCACGGCTGCGCAGAACGCCGAAGGCGGCGTTGCGGCTGTCGGCCTCCAGATGTCCGGATTCGATTCTGCCCAGTGCATTGGCGGCTTCGTAGCGATAGCGATTCATCAGACGTCCCGTGTCACGCGCAGAATTTCTTCAGGCGCCGTGGTACCACTGCGCACCCAGCGACTGCCATCCTCGCGCATGCTCAACATCCCGGCATGGCGTGCAGCCACGCGCAAAGCCTGTTCGTCGGCACCGCTGTGAATCAGGCTGCGAACAGCGTCGTCGACACAGAACAGTTCGTGAATACCGGTACGACCGCTGTAGCCGATCTGATTACAGACCGCACAACCCACCGGACGCCAAGTGCCGGGCACGGCCGGGTCTTCCTGCTTGCAGTGCGGACACAGACGGCGCACCAGACGCTGGGCAAGCACACCCAGCAGCGACGAAGCGAGTAGAAAGGGCTCGACCCCCATGTCGATCAACCGGTTGACCGCCGACACCGAATCGTTGGTGTGCAGCGTCGCCAACACGAGGTGGCCGGTCAGCGAGGCCTGCACAGCGATCTGTGCGGTTTCCAGATCGCGAATCTCACCGATCATGATGATGTCCGGGTCCTGACGCAGAATGGCGCGCAGAGCAAGAGCAAAGGTCATGTCGATGCGGGTGTTGACCTGAATCTGGCTGATGCCCGGCAGGTCGTACTCCACCGGATCCTCGACGGTCAGAATGTTGCTGGTGCTGGCGTCCAGTCGTGCCAGCGCGGCATAGAGACTGGTGGTCTTGCCGCTGCCGGTGGGCCCCGTAACCAGCACGATCCCATGGGGCTGACGAATCAGGTGATCGAGTCTGGCGAGCAGGTCCGGGTCCATGCCCAGGGTTTCCAGTTGCAGGCGTCCGGCCTGCTTGTCCAGCAAACGCATTACCACGCGCTCGCCGTGGCCGGTGGGCACCGTGGAGACACGAATATCGATCGGTCGTCCGGCCACCCGCAACGCGATTCGTCCATCCTGTGGCAGACGTTTCTCGGCGATGTCCAGTAGCGCCATGATCTTGATCCGCGACACCAGCGAGCCATGCAGCGCCTTGCGTGGCGACACCACGTCACGCAGCGTGCCGTCGACGCGGTAGCGGACCACGGAATGGCTTTCGTAGGGTTCGATGTGAATGTCGCTGGCTTCGTCCCGCGCCGCCTGAGTGAACAGCGCGTTGATCATGCGGATCACCGGCGCACCGTCCTGAGCATCCAGCAGGTCGGTGATTTCCGGGATGTCCTGCATCAGGCGGTCCAGATCTGCCTCGCTCTCGGCCGCACCGACCACCGCAGCAGCGCTGCCCGTGTCGGCGTAAGCGGCTGCGAGCAGTCCGTCCATCTGTGCATCGTCAACACGTTCCAGAGTGGCCGGCCCGAACTGTCGGCGAGCCTCGTTGATGGCCCAGCCGGGCGTCGACTGGCACATGACCAGCACCGCCCTCTGCTCACTGAGCCGCAACAGAATGCGCTGCGCCTTGGCCCACGCGTAAGGCAGCCCGGTCATGGTGCGGGGACTGGCACGGCGCGAATCGTCGCGCGTGGCATCTGTACTGGCGCGGGCACCGATTCGGGAATCGCTTTCGCCGCTGGCGGCAATTGCGGCCCTTGCATGTCCGGCAACGCCCAGTTGCGTTCCGGCTGCAGGCTGCCCTGAGCCCGGCGCATGTATTCGTAGCGATTGAGCGTGATGCTACGCCCCGCGCCGCTGTCACGAATGATGTAAGGCCGCAGGAACACCATCAGGTTGGTCTTGGTCATCTGACGCCGGTCATTGCGAAACAGCACGCCCAGTACCGGAATGTTCGACAGCCAGGGCACAGCGTCATTGCTCTGGTTGTAGCCATCCTGAAGCAGACCGCCCAGGACCATGATCTGCCCGTCATCGAGCAGGATGCTGGTGTCGATGGCGCGCTTGTTGGTCACGGTTCCGGCGTCGACCGATGCACGCTGATCGACGCTGCTGACTTCCTGATAGATGTCCAGCTTGACAGTACCGCCTTCGGAAATCTGCGGCCGTACATTAAGCTTCAGACCCACTTCCTCGCGCTCCACGGTCTGGAACGGGTTGTTGCTGGTGCCGCCTCCGCCGGTCACGTAGCTGCCAGTGACGAAGGGAATGGTCTGGCCGACGAAAATGCTCGCGGCTTCGTTGTCGAGTGTCAGCAGGTTCGGCGTGGACAGCACGTTGCTGCCGCCTTTGCTCTTCAGCGCCCGCGCCAGTACTTTGAGGTCCAGCACCTCGCCGATGCCCGGAATGGTCACTGTGCCTTTCACCACGCCAACGTTCAACCCCGGTGGCAGCACATCGATGGTCGTGCCGCCAGCCGGGTTACTGACCAATCCACTGCCGCCCAGATTGGCACCCCCGAACACACCGCTGCCGCTCAGGTTGCCGGTCTGCCACTGCACGCCGAATTCGTTGGCATCGTCCTCACTGACTTCGACGATCAGGCTTTCAATCACCACCTGGGCACGCCGCTGATCCAGCTGGTCGATCACCTCACGCAGATTGCGGTACAAGGGTTCCGGCGCCGAGATCAGCAGGGTGTTGGTGGTCGCATCCGCCTGAATGGTCACCCCGCTTGCGGTGAACGCCGTGCTCTGATCGCCCTGCTGACCGCTGACTCCCGCATTCGCTGTCGTGCCGCCAGCCTGACCGTAACCGTTGCTGCCTGTACCACTTGCCGAGCCACCGCCACTGGACGTGCTGGTAGTGCCCTGCCCTTCATTCTTGTTGCTCGTCCCGCCCATGCCGCTGAGCATCGCCCGCGCGGTATCGGTCGCGCCACTCTCGCTCTCGCCCGTCAGCAGACCGCGCAACGCCTGGGCCAGCTTGCCCGCCTGGGCATTGCGCAGGTAGACCACATGCAGGTTGCTGGGATTGCTCTGCGCGTTGTCCAGTTTGTAGATCAGATTGCGCGCCAGCTCGGTACGCTCGGGGCTGCCAGCACGGATGATGATGGCGTTGGAGCGCGGATCACCGATCACGCTGATCTTCTGGGTCGGGTCGCCGCCTTGGGTGTCCAGCAGCTCACTGACCATCCCGGCGATGTCCACGGCAATGCCGTTGCGAACCGACACCACGTCGGTATCGATGGCGCTGGGTGTGTCGATGCCGTCGATGATCTGCGCGACGCGGGTCAGGTTTTCCGCGTAATCGGTCACCACAATGGTGTTGTTGCCGGGATAGGCATTGATCGGGTTGTTCGGCGACACGATGGGCCGCAGGACCGGAATCAGGTTGACCGCGTTTTCGTACTGCAGCCGAAAGGTGCGGGTCAGCATGCCATTGCCGGCCGGTTTGTCAGGGCTATAAATCGGCCCGCCCAGCAGCTTGGCATCTGCCTCGGGCACCACATGCGCGACACCGCCAACATCAACGACGCTGAAACCCTGCATACGCAAGGCGGACAACAGCATGTCGTAAGCCTGAACGGCAGGCACCTGACCTTCGCTGACCAGGGTCAGGGTGCCAGTGACGCGCGGATCGACCAGAAACTGCTGACCGGTCGAGCGAGACAGGGCACGCACCACCGCCTGGATATCGGCGTCGACAAAATTGAGTTGCACTGGTTGATTGCCCAGCATGCTGCGCGCTACCGCAGGAGTGCGGCCGCTGTTCTGCCTGCGTGGCGTGCTGATCGGATGTTGCACCCTGGACTGACTTGGCACGCTGGTCTGCGCACGCTGGCGATCAAGCAAGGCGTCGCCACTGCGCTGCGTGTTGGCCAAGGGCTGGCCCAGTTCGCTGTCCATTGGCGGGGGTGGTGTCGAGTGGGTGCATGCACTCAGCGCCAGCAGCACGAAAGGCAATGCCTTGCGACACGGGCGTACATCATTGAAGCCTGACCACTTCATAAAGCTTCCTTGCTGGCGCCGGGCGCCTGATCCATGCGAACGATCCCCGACAAGTGACCTGCCGAGGCTTGTGCGGAAGCCCCGTCTGCGCGCTGCAGTCGGGCTTCGGTAACGTAAAGCGAAAACTGTTGCGGCTGCTCCAGCAACCACTGCATGACGCCATCGGCCGGGGCCTGATTGAACGTCAGTTGCCAGGTCGAATCACCGGTTTCGGTATCAGCCTGCAACCGATAGACCTGCTCCAGCCCGGCGGCTTCCAGACTGTCGCGCAACGCCTGCTCCAGCCCCTGCCCTGACACTTGCGCGGACGGAGCCGGCAGTTGCTGCAGCAACGTTTCGAGGGTTTGTTTCTGAGTACGCAGTTTGGGCGTCTCGGCCTGCCAGTAAGCGATTTTCTGAAGCGGCGGCTGAATCAACAGCAGCCACACCACCAGACCCGACAGCACCCAGGCAGCGCCGGTCACCAGTTGCCTTTCCCGCCGCGTCAGGCCAGACCAGCCTGTCGCTGCACGGTTGCGCCAGAATCGCCAGCGCGCTTTCGCGAGGTTCAGCGTGGCTCTACTCATGATCGTCGCCCTGAGCTTCGTCGCTCTCGGCCGAAGTGGACTCAGCCAACGGGCTCAGCGTCCACAAACGCTCCTGGCGACTGACACTCAACCCGACCTGTTTCAGTGTGTCCTGCCAGGCGCTGTCAACGGGCACCTGCGGCGTTTCTTCCAGCATTTGCAGTTGCAACCTGTCGCCAGAGAACGTCAGGCTTTGCACGCTGCCAGCCATGAAGGGCATGCCCTCGGCGGCCTGTTGCATCAGGTGAGTGAAGCGCTGACCGGGATCACTTCCGGCACCGCCCTGGCGCGCGGCCAACTGCTGACGGGCTTGCTGCAAGGGGTTGAGAATCACCGGCAGTTCTGGAAACGCCTGCTTGACCCGCTGACTCATGCCGACCTTGAGCGCCTGTCCTTGCGCAGCCTCGCGAGCGGCATAGAGGTTCAGACCCAACGTCCACACGGCGACCGCCAGCACGCAGCAGACCAGCGCGGGTGTCCAGCTGGACGCCTGGCTGGCTGTACGGCCAAGCCCCGCATGCAGACTCCAGCCGGGCGCGACGCCACTCAACGCCTGCTCGGCCGACAAGGTCTGCGTATCAACTGCTCCGTCATGACCAATCCAGCAAAGCTCGGCACCCGAAGCCAGCCGCTCATCGAGCCGATCGTCAATGCAAGGCTGCACCACGGCGTGATCCAGACCGTGACGCAGCAGCCAGTGCTCTTCCAGCAGACCTGCGCTGATCTGCCCTGCTACAGGAGTCGGCAGACCGAACGGCGCCGGATACAGCCCACGCAATGGCAGGCGCATCTGACTCAACAACCCGGTCAGCCGCTCCAGTGATTCTTTTGGCAGCCAGGCGACCTGCACATGACCTTGCGCGTCCCGGGCGCTGTGGGCGATGTGCATCTGATCGCTGTTTCCGAGCATCAATCCTTGCGCTGCGCAGATGACGGCAGCCTTGAGACGTGATCCGCTCAACGGCGGAAGATCGATACCGGTCAGGACGCTGTCCAGCGGATGCAAGTAGCACTCAACGCCCGACGTCTTCGGCCCTGTGGCCAAGGCTGACAAGGTGCTGTGTCCGCTTTCGGTGACACGGCCTGCACGGTCCAGACGAGCGAAAGCCACCGTCGTCTCCCGCGCCAACTCAGTCAGAGGCGGCAAGGCGATGCGCAAGCGGCTCATATGCCCACCCGCGACCAAATGACCCGTGGCAGCGTGTCGCCAACGCGATGCAGCAAGGCCTGGATTCTGACCTGACGCTGCTGGGGACGCGCCTGCCCGCGCAGCATGAACCACTCACTGGTCACGCCGACATTGAGGTTGTCGACCGTCAATTTGGGTACCCGCAGCCGGTTGATCAGGTCGCCCCGGTTGACGAACCACACCCCCCTGTCGCGCTCGGACACCACCGCCTGCGCTCTGGACAACGACAGACCGGGAATAACCGCCGCCAGCACCTCGGCGCTGGCCGTGTTGCCGTTCACCCAGGTGTTGCTCGGCAGCACACTCACGTAGTAGTCGAGACGCGTTAGCGAGGCTTCGGTGAGTCCGGCCATGCCACGCAGGTCTTCGAGGCTGCGCAGCATCGGCTGGGTGGCTGGCAGAAGCGTTTGCGCGGTGCCGGGCGAAGTCACTCGACCGCTGTCGAAACTGCTCGCCGAGCCCGTCGACATTGACGTGGAAAGCAGCCTTGGATAGGACGCGATGACCCGCTGACTGATGCGCTGGGCCAGTGCGGCATCGATACCGATCAGTTCACACAAGCGCTCGAAGCTGCGCTGCTGCCCGATGTCCGCCTGTTGGTTGGTCAGCAGGTTGCGCAGATTGAACTTGCCTTGCTGATCCTGCAATTGCCCTTCGAACTCACCCGGCTCGGCATTCGACGCGTCGATGACGATCGGTCTGGCCCACGGCTGATCAAGGCGCGTCGAAGCGTCCTGCTGACGCGAGTCCCACAGCAGTTGGCGACTGATCTCAAGCCCGCCCAACAACTGCTGACTGCCCTGCACACGCGATTGCTCGGCTTCAAGGCTGCGAGTCAGCACGCCCTGACGAGTGAGCATGCCTGCCGCAATCACCGCCACGATTGCAGCGATAAGCAACGCGCTGATGATCGCCGAGCCACGCTGTCGGGACATAGTGAAGAAGACGTTTTTCATGGCAGCGCTTAAAGCTGCCAAGAGCCGATATCGGCATTCACGCCGTCACCGTCCGGCTGGCCATCGGCACCGAGGGAGAAAATGTCCACCTCGCCGTTGACGCCAGGATTCAGGTAATTGTAGGGGCGACCCCAAGGGTCATTGGGCAGTCGTTCAAGGTAGGAGCGCCAGTTGCTTTTACTGACATTGGCCGGGCGCTCGACGAGCACCTTGAGGCCCTGATTCTGATTGGGATAACTGCCGTGATCGAGGCGGTAAAGCTTGAGCGCCTGCATCAAACCGCCGATATCCTGCCTGGCTGCCGTAGCGCGGGCCTGATCGGGGCGGTCAAGCACTTTGGGGACCACGATGGCCGCCAGAATACCCAGAATAACGACCACAACCATGATTTCGATCAGGGTAAAACCAGCCTGGGCGCGATGGCCTGCAGGCCGCTGCGTGACGCGCGCGACTTCCATATCTACTTCCCTTGATAATCCTTATCAGCGCCGCAGTGTAACAAAACTATAAAACGGGACGAGGGAAATATTCAGTGATTTGCGTTCGCATCAGAACGCTGGACCAGTGCTATTCTGCGCCCCTGTAGTCCGCCAGGAGGCACCATGGGACAGACACACAAGGAACGTGGTTTCACCCTGGTCGAGGTGCTCGTCGCGCTGGCAATTATCGCCGTGTCCATGTCGGCAGCGGTGCGTGTTGCAGGTGGGATGACACAAAGCAATGGCCTGCTGCGTGACCGATCAATCGCCCTGCTGGCCGCGCAGAACCGACTCGCGGAATTACGTCTCGAAGGTCAGCTCAAGGCTGGTGTTAAAACCCTCGATTGTGATCAGGGACGTCTGCTGCTGCGCTGCGATCAGACCCTGAGCGCCATGGCCGGTGGCACGCTGATGCGCGTAAACGTGAGGGTGTCGGAACGTGAGCGACAAGGGCCGCCGCTGGCGCGTCTGGAAACAATACTGGGCCGCCCCTGGGTCAAGCCGCAGTGAGCCATTCAGCGACGTATCAGGTCCGGCAGCCCGGAGACCTCGGAGAGCGTGCTGACCTTGATTCGGGTCTGCTCCGATCCACGCTCGATAACCACGCCGTCAGCTTCTATCGCGACCAGACGTACATCCCTCGCCAGTCGCTCGCCCGCCATCACGCTGCGCGCCGGACCATCATTGAGCCGGATAACCGCCACCGCACCTCGCGCGCCTGCCATGACACCGGACACACTGATCTGCACTTGCGAAGGCTGATTGGCAAACCATTGGCTTGCCGGGCTGGCGGAACCGCCTTCCTGGGTTACGCTCGTCTGCACAGGCGCGGACGATTGAGCCGATGTCATCAATAACGAAGACCAGACCACCACGCCTGCCAACGCCGCAAGCAAGGCCGCTGACTGCAACAATCGCGGAGCCGATACACCAAAAGCAACTGCCATGACTGAACCTCCTGTTCGTCTGGAACCAGAGTCTACATCAGACTGCGCGTCGGTATAGCGGCTCAACCAAGGACCCCGGCTTCATGACCATGGACAGGCAACAGGGCTTCACCTTGATCGAACTGATGGTCGTGCTGGTCATCATCGGCATTGCCAGTGCCGCCGTCAGCCTGAGCATCAAACCCGATGCCGACGCACTGCTGCGCAAGGACAGCCAACGACTGGCGCAACTGCTGCAGATCGCCCAGGCCGAGGCCCGCGCCGATGGCCGCCCGATCACCTGGCTGGCCGATGGCAAAGGCTTCGTTTTCCAGCGCCGCAACGCAGAAGGCGCCGGTTTTGATCACTTCACAGACGACCCGCACCTCCATCCGCGCAACTGGGAAACCCCGTCCATGCGCGTGCAGATCCAGCCTCGCCAATCCGTCGTACTGAACGCCGAATGGATCACGCCGGTGCTGCACATCCGCCTCTCCGATGGCGAACACACGCTGGGCGTGGAACGTTCGGCCTTGGGCGAATTGAGCGTGGTCAGTGCGCCATGAACAAACATCAGCGTGGCTTTACCCTGCTCGAAGTGATGGTCGCGATTCTGCTGATGTCCATCGTCAGCCTCATCGCCTGGCGCGGCCTGGACAGCGTGACTCGCACCGACGCCCGACTGCGTGAAAACACCGAACAGACCGAGTCCTTATTGCGTGCCTTTAACCAGCTGGAGCGCGACATGGCCCTGCGCGCCAGCATCGAAATGCAGGAACCGGACCTGGACGGCGATCAGAACGACCGACCTCAGGCCCCGGCAGCGGTCAGCGTGCGTGCCGCTGACACAGGCGACTTTCGTCTGGACGTGATTCGCAGTGCCGCCGTATCGGGCGAAGGTTTGCAACGCGTGCGCTGGTGGCTGAAAGACGGAACGCTCTATCGGGCCATAGGCCTGCCGAGTGATCGATATCCACTGCCTGCGCCCAAGGAAGGGGTTGCGGTGCTTGGGGGTATTGTGGATATGCAGACACGGATCTGGAAGACGGACAATGAGTGGCACACGCTTGATGGTAATCGGGAGAATGATCCTAAAGGGATCGAGATTCGATTGACTCGGGAGACGGGTCAGGGGCGGGAGGAGTATAGGAAGGTGGTTGGGCTTTTGGATTGATGGGGGTTTAGGGAATTTGCGGGTTGGTGCGGTTGTAGACAGAGCCGTCGGATCACACCGGTTTTCAGTTCATCATCGATCACCTTGTTTTAGAGAATCGGGGGCCCAGTATCCGGCATAAGCTTAAGCTTAGCGCTTTGAATGTTGGGTTCACGGAGCGCTTACGTTCTTCACTTCGACGCTGCATACCTTGCCTACACACTGGTCTGGACGAGCACTACTAGAAGTACCGTAAGGTTCTTCTTGCCCATTTTTATAACTGACTTGTGGACGAGCGCCAGCACTAATAACAGCGCCGACGTCAATCTCATATTTTTTGGGGTGAGGGACGAACCGGTGTCCCGGCAGAGGCAATATCATCTATCTTTCCAGCAGGACCGGCAGTAGCTTTTGCCGCAGAAAATAGAGTATTTAATTATTTTTTAGTTACCTGAAAGCACCTCAATCATTAGGTTTTAGTTGACGCTTGCTCCACCATTGCCCCCCCTCAGAAAACCATTTTCCACGCAAATCTGAATGAGCGATTGTCGAGTCACCACACCCAAACTCCGTCCCGCAGCATGGGCAAAAGGTTTAGCAGGAACAACCAAAACCGTCGTACGCCGACTTATTAGAATAAGAATACCCGCATACAGAACATACATATTTTTTTATTATTATTGAGCATTAAAATATTCCAAGTTTTAGCCCTTACTGTGCACAACTGGATCAGGCTCGTGAAAACAGGGGGCAACCAATGCCATGATGAAAACCGTGGCCTGCCCCCCTATTTTCAATGCATTTTGATAGCACATGATAACCATTCGCTTTAGAAACGGCTGCTGATCACACCATCAAAGTCTATATTTAATTATTAAATCGGCCACGTGATCGGCTTTAGACGGTTGTTTATAAACGAGGGCAAGCAAAGACTCTTTTATCGCGTCGCGCACCACTTCAACACTGTAGTTTCGTAGGCTTGGTTCAATCCCACTAAAGCTACAATCAGCTGAAAAGCTATAGAACTCGGTGCCTGCATCGTCCGCTATGTACTCGAATTCCCAACCCGGATCCCCCATCAGACCACTATCCAGAGTGAGAAGTACTTTCAACAACTTATCCAAATCGAAATCAGAATAATACCCAACCATGAACCAAAGCACCCAAAACAACAGGTCTCTATCGTCCCCCGGGAGCTCTCCCCACCTCACTTTACAACACCAACTGGAAAAGCCGTCGGAACATACATATCCTCACCTCTAATATTTACCGGGACTTGAAACTTAATATTACCCACAACGACCTCCTGCGACATTTTTCCTGTTGCTTGATATTGAATCAAAGCCTTATGAGCAGCTTCATTAGCCATGCTTGGCATGTCAGGATACACTTTTGGGTCATACACGGTCTTCAACGCACTTCTTTTCGAATTCGGAAGTTGATATTCGACCTTAAAGATTCCAGGCGCAATTTCGGCTTTTGATATTGTAGTACCCGAATAAACATTCATTGCCTGCTCGAATTTTTCCAAGTCATGCCCACCAGATATTTGTTTTCCTGAGAGAATAGGATCTACGAGATGATCTTTCAAGTCAGGTCGAACGGAGCCACGACCAACAAAGTCAGCTTCAGGTAACAGATTATCTGCTAATCCTAGATTGTCACTACCTTTTGAACCTATTGCAAACCATGAACCAACCTTCCCGAGTATAGCCGACAGCCCTAAACCAGAGAGCTCTACGGCCATAAATTCGCCCCACGCTTTAACGAACTCGGTCGCTGGCTGCACCCCCTCAAATCCCTCGCCTCGCGCGAGCGCCCGTCCAGCCTCAGCCATCATCTCAGCTGAGGCTCCCTGGTTTTGCATGTACTCCATTTGGGTAGTTGCCGCTTGCCCATATGCGGCCAAACCTGGCGGCAGATGATCGCCAAAATTATACTGGGTACCGTTCTGCGCAACCCATGCACCGACTTTCAGGCTGCCACCATCGGCTTCGCTCTGCGTAGATGCCGCAAGTAAGCCGACTAGCTGCGAACTCATGCTAAGTAGATTCGGATTACCTTTCACAAGCTTATTGAGATCTGCTACCAAAACCTCATTAGCCCCGGCAGCCAAAGCACCGGTCTTGAAGTCACCACCGCTGACTTGTGCCAATAGCCCCCCAACCATCGCGTGGGCCATGATCTTCTGAAGGCTGCCGTCGGCAGCTGGAACGTAATCCCCTACGGCATGGAAGCTGGCAGCTGCCAAGGTATTGAACAATGTGCTTTGCAGCGCATCACCTAAATCACCGCCTTGGCCCATGATCTTGCTCAATGCTGCCGACGTGCCGTTCTGTAAGGCCTGATTGGCTGCGAACTGGCCTATCCCTTTCCAAGTACTAAGATTGGTGGATATTTTGCCAGTCACAGGGTCGGTGGCAGCACCAGTCCAATCGTCGAAATAGCCAGCAGTCATGCCTGCCGTGACACCCGAAATCGCGTACCCTTTAAGGGCATCACTTGAGGTCACGTCTTTTATAACAGCGCCAAGGTTACCCTTGTTGTTGATCGTACTGACGGCAGCACCACTGGCGGCCGAAGTCACCACAGCCGTCAGCGCGACGTTGCCCCACCCTGCGGCAGTTGCCGCTCCGGCAGCGGAGGTGCCAGCGGCTGCCATGGCCGTACCAGAACCTGCTGTGGCACCGGCCGCTGAACCTAATGCCACACTAGCAGCGCCTGCGGTTAATGCAGTTACGATGATCATGATGGCCAACACGGCGCCAGCGCCTAGACCTGAATGGCTGTATTTAAAACTTTCGTGTACTTCTTGTACCTTGCGCCAGTCGACATCCCCACGAGCCTCCGCTTCCTTCAACCAAGCCAGGCTCGGATCAGCTTGCACCATGCTATCGATGGTCTCGCTTACTGATTTCTGGTCGATCTGTCTTAGATCAATCTTCAAGCCATCAGCGGCCTTGATCGCTAACTCGCCTTTGGCCACCAATTCACTCTGACGCAGCGTCTCATCAGTGTTGCCCTTGCCACTCATTGAATTCCAGGCAAGGTCACTTTTACTTTTCTCGTGGCTCTCCTGTTTCAGGTCTTTAACGCCTTCAAACGTCACCGCCCCGCCACTCTCAATCGTCAGGTCTTTCCCGCTCTCCAGCTTCGCCACCTGATACTTCTGATCGCCACCACTCGCCAGAACCAGATCACCGCCAGTCGTGATTTCACTTCCGATGTTCTTCACATCGGTCACTTCATCGCGCTTGAAGTTCTTGGAACCAAACGAGCCCTTTTTCTTCTTGTCGTACAGCGAGTAGTCACTGTCTTGCGCCGCGAGGATGTCGAGGTTTTCGCCCGCCACCAGGTACGCTTGCTGACCTGCTGTAATCCGACTGGAGATCACGGCGAGGTTCTGACCGGCTTGCAGGGCCACGCTGCCACCAGCGTTGAGGTCGGTAGCGATCTGGCTGACGTGATCTTCCTGACGGGTCAGTTTCTTGCTTTTGGACAGGGAGTGCTCTTCGTCCGCCGCAGAGCTGATGGTCATGTTTTCCGTGGCAGCCATTGCGATGTCGCGCTTGGCATCGATGTCGCTGGCAATCAGGGAGATATCGCGGCCAGCCTTGGCGCCCAGATCACGTCCAGCAGTGACAGTAGAGCCCAGCTGGGTGATGTCGCTACTATTGTGGTTTTTGTCGAAGAACAGGCTGTTATTGACTTCCGTAGTCCCGATCGTCAAATCACGTCCAGCAACAATATTCAGATCACGCCCGCTTTCCAGAACGCTGCCACGGTTGATGAAGTCACGACCAGCCGAAATGCTCATGTCGTTGGCAGCTTCGATGCGCGCCGCGCTGTCGGCGAACTCGCTGTGTCGCTGTCCACGGACATCGTTGTCCATCGACGTGATGCTGCGCTCGTTGATCACGTCACCATTGAGCGAGGTCAAGGACACATCACGGCCTTTGATGATGCCGCCTGCCGTGTTGATCAGATCGTTGCCTGCCAGCAAGTCCAGGCGATTGCCCGCCTCTATCAAACCGGCATTGACAAGGTTGTTGCCCGCGACGGCGGAGAGATTGTTGCTGGCGAGTAATGTGCCGACGTTATCGAGGTTCTGGCCAGCAATCAGCGAGACGTCGTTACCGGCGATCAATGCACCGGTTGGTCCCAAACGGTTATCCGCCTGCGCCAGGTACAACACCGGAACCAGGACCTTTTCGCCATTCACTTCATGTTCTTCGAGCCAGACGATGTCGTGGGTCAGCGCGGCAACCTGCTGCGAACTCAGCGATACGCCGACAGCGAGGTTCAGTTGTTGCTTACTCGCGATGGCGTTGTTCATCAGGTACTTGAACTGCGCTTCGTTGGAGGTCTGTCCCTGAATGAACGCCTGACCGGTACGAGCGACTACCGCTTGTTGCACCAGACGTTGCTCGTAAAGACCGTCGCCCAGACGTTTGGCACTGACTTCCGGGTCGTAGCCGAGACCTGCAAGCAGGTAATCCGAACTCATGAACTGCTTGAGCTCAGTCAGTACCGGGTTGGTTTCAATCAGGTATTTCTGAGGCTTGGAGACGAATGTGCTGTTTGGCAGCCCCTGGACCTTCGCGACCGTTTGCGAGGCGGCACCTGCGACAGGGCTGATAGCGTTGCTCTGAGAGACAACAACCGGCTGCGCTGCGCTGGTCACCTGATTGGCTTGAGCGATCACTGACGGTCTGGCAGAAGTCGGGATCTGACTGGCTACTGACGTACCGATGACCTGTGTAACCGAGGTGATCGCGCTGCCCTGCACCGCCCCAGGATTCTGGATCGTGCCACCAGTGGATGAGGCTACGGTAATCAACGGCACTGCGGTCGACGAGCCGTTACTTTGAACAGGCAATAGAGCGCCATTGCCCTGATTGCTCGCTGTCACTCCGGCAACTGTATCGACCAGCGTTACGCCAGCGGCGTCTGAGCTGTGACCCGGCAAGATGAATCCACCAGCGTTCGAAAAACCCGGAGCACTGGTGTCGAAGGTTGATGCATTGGCACTCACACCGGCAGCCTGCCGTGTGGTTAGCGCAAGCTGGCGAGTGGCGCTGTCGATCTGTCCGACAGCACCGAGTTGAATGATGCCAGGCTGCGCATCAGGAACAGATTGCTCACGCTGAGCCAGCGATATGCTGGCGCCGCCCATTGTCCAGCTCTGCGGGGTGCCGGTGGCCTGGGAAATAGAACTCGTGTTGCCTGACTGACCACTAAGACGGAACAGGCCATTCTGGCCTGTCGGCAGGCTGAAACCTGGCAGGGCTAGTGGGTTGATTTGTTGTTGAGCAAGATCCGGGGGAAGTTGGGCGTTTATTCTAATAACTGTTGTGCCTGCACCTGAAGTACTCGTATCTTGAACTTTACTGACGCCACCACTGCCAGCGTAATCCTGATGAATAACGCTATTTTGCAGGTCTTGCTTGGCTACTATTGATACGTTACCACCAGCCTGAATTACTGCACTACGGCCGCTACCCAAACCTCCGCCATCCGTAGCAACCTCAACGTCACTCTCCAGCTTATAATTTGCGAGCTGGGAAGGTAAGTCCACAAGACCATCACGGCTATATTCTGAAGCCGGCAAAGGCCGATCATAAACCAAGGCCAAATCAAAATAAAAATAAGGAAAGCTTTTAACCTCAGCATAAGTAACAGGATCCCTCAGTTGAAACATCGGATACTGCGCACCGCTCTCATCAGACGTTAGAAACTCCTGAGTGATTACTCCCAGCTTAAGATTGCCAGCCTCATCAAAATAATTAAAACCAGGAAAATCCGGATTATTATGTTTATTATACTGCAAAACCCACCATGCAGTTCCATCTAACCCCTCATAATTCAATCTCCCAGAATAATACGTGCGCGTACGTTCTATTGATCCGCTCACAGCGCCTAAATTTTTAAAATTATCAGCGCTTATATTAATATCACCAACCGCACTTACAGTACTTTTACTATTAATAAAAGTACCACCATTAAAAGAGAAATCTCCACCTGCTGTGATTAACGATGATGCACTAGCATCAGTATCCTGCCCACCTTCATAATACTCTTTCGCAACAAAATTTACTGATAAAGTACTACCGCCACAATCCAAACACTGAAGCGTCAGCAGACCTTTAACAAGAGTCCTACCAGCTCCAAACCCTTCAGCACCTAATGAAACTTCCGTACGATTCTCAAAAGAACTTGAACTAATTGAAATATCACTACCACTCTCTACTGTACCGGATATATTTGAAACAGAAGTGGCTCGCTCCACCCTATTCCCCTTGATCACTACATTACGCAAACCATATAAATCACCTTTAAGGTTAGTAAAATACCCAGCGTTTATCTGAACATCCTCGCCTCCAAATAAAAAACCTCCATTATTGGTAAGCGAGTCAACGTTCAGGACGAGACTACGGGCTGCCCCTAATGTGCCGTAATTCTCAGACAAGGCGCTATTAAGATACACGTCACCAGAAGAAGTAATACGCCCATAACTGATAGCAGTGGTCGCTATATCCAAGTCAGTAAGCGTGCCACTTGCGATACTGCCGGAAGTACCCAATGTAAGTTGGTTGGCGGCGAGCCTCAGCCCACCTAGACTGCTGACCCGACCGCTCCCCGAAAAACCACCTCCAATCCGGATATCCACACTCCCATCACTAGCTATCAACCCATCATTGATCCAATTCCCCCCCGTCCCGACAAACGCATCCGACGCCAGCAACTGCCCGCTCGCCGTCTGATTGAATGTCCCGACATTGACCGTCAATCGCCCTGCCTGAATCACGCTACTGTTTGTCCAGCTGTCAGCCGCGAGCGTCAGTCCGCCGCGCGTTACGACACTGCCGCCAGCATTGGTCAGATTGGGCGTGGAGATCGCGAAGGTGCCTTCTCCGGTATGCAGCAGAGCCCCATTGGCATTGAGGAAGCTGGCCGCGTTAAGCGTCAGGTCGCTGCTTGCCACTTCCAGTCGGCCACTGCGGTTGTCGAACTGGTTGCCGATCTGGAAGAGTGTCGAACCACCTGCCCCCAGCGCGCGAAGCTGGCCGGTCTGGTTGTCCAGATTCGCGGCGCGGATGTTCAGCGTGCTGTCACTCTCGATGATGCCCAGGCGATTGTTCAGCAGCCCGCCGAGATCGAGTTCGATCTGACTGCCCGCAATCTGGCCGTCGTTATCACCGCTGTTATCGAAGTTGACACCCTTGACGCGCACCAACCCTTTCGCGTACAGACCGCCATTACGGTTATCGAAATCCGACGTGGTTATCAGCGCTTCGCCGGTCCGGGCAGAAACACGACCGCCGTAGTTATTGAAGCCGCCCAACGCGGTCAGGTTGAGACGCTGAGCCTGGATCACACCTCCTTGCCGCTTGCCGTCATAACCGTTGTTCAACACGCCGGTAATGGTCGAAGTGAATGCACCCTGCAAACTGGAAAGCACACCACCCTGGCTGTTGAGATTTGCTGCGGTAACGCCCAGATCGCCCCCTTGGGCGATAATGCGGCCATTCAGGTTATCGACGTCTTTGTTAACAGATACGCGAAGCGCTCCCTGGCTTTGCAACGTGCCAAGTTTGTTGTCGAGACCTGCCGCGTCCACCTCTACATCGCCGCCCTGACTGTAGATCAGGCCGTCTGTAGCGTTGACCACATTACCGGTGGCGATGAGATGCAGCTTACCGTCAGATGCGAGGGTGCCGCGGTTACTGTTATCCAGTTGCCCGGCTGTATTGAGCGTCAACAGGCTCTTGCTGACCAGTTGGCCGCCCTGGTTGTTTATCTGGGTACTGCGACGCAGCAATAACGCGCCGCCGCTGGCCAGCTTCCCGTTGGTGTTGGTCAGGGCAGCCAGCAGGTCGAGGGTCATCGCGCCTCTGCTGCTGAGGTTTCCCACGCTGTTGTCGAGTGTTCCACCCTCGAAACTCAGGTCCTGCGCGGCCGTCAGATTGCCAGCGGTGTTATCAAGCGTAGCGGCTTTGATCGTCAGTCCGGCTCCGCTGTCAATCAAGCCTTTCTGACTGTTGTCCAACCGACCGGTAACGGTCAGAGTCTGGCCAGCACCGCTGGACAGGATGCCTCCACTGTTATTGAGGCTGTCAGATGTGACAGTCAGTGCCGTCTGGCTGACCAGTGCACCGCCACCGCTGTTGAGCAACGCACCGCTCAGGTCAACGCCAACCGAGCCGTTGCGGCTGGACAGCGTTCCGTTGTTGCGGTTGTCGAGACTTTTGCCGCGAACCTCGAGACGTTGCCAACCGGAAAGCAGGCCGTTCTGGTTATTGACGCTGTCGGTTGCGACCGTCAGTACGTCGCTGCTGATGACCTTGCCGTTTGTGTTATCGAGCGCACGGCCATTCAGCTCAAAGCTCTGTGAGCTGGAGATTTCGCCTGACTGGTTGATGAAGTCGCGTACGCGCTTGAACGTCAGAGGGCCTTTGGCAGAAACCAGTCCGCCACGGTTATCCAGATCAGCGTTTTTCAGATCAATGGACAGACTGGTGTTGCCCATCAAACGTCCAGAGTCGAGTGACAGCGCATCAAGGGTGACGCTCATCGCGCCCAATGCCGAAACTTCACCACCGTTGCCCGAATTCAAACTGTTGGCTGTCAGAACCAGCGTACTGCCGCTATTGATCAAGCCGTCGGCGGTGTTATTGATCGTTGTTGCGTCTAGCGTCAGACCCGTTTTAGCCAGTAACTGACCTGTCTGGTTATCAAGGACGCCGGAACCCAATTCAAGAAACTGGTTCGCGTTGATGAGGCCTTTTTCGCGATTGGTCAGCGTCCCGGTAACCGTCAGTTCCAGATCGTTTCGACTGGTCAGGGTCCCACCGGTGTTGTCCAGCGTGCCTGCCTTGGTATCCACACCTGCTGCGGCGATCATGCCTTTGACGTTATTCAGTGCATTGGCAATACGCAGAGTGAGGACTTGATTGCTGAGTACCTTACCGCCGTTGTTTTCAAGGTTGTTTGCAGACAGCGTGAACGCTTGCCCACTGGAAATTTCGCCACCCTGGTTCAACACCACACCCAGATTTTTCAGCAGCAGCGTGCCTGGGGCATTGATAAGTCCGCTCTGGTTGTCCAGTTGGCCATTGTTCAGATCAAGGCTGAGTGAGGTGTTGCTGAACAGAGTGCCTTTCTGCTGATCCAGACGGCTGACGCTTGCGGTCATTGCCTGACTGCTGCCGATGCTGCCGCCACTGCTGTTGGTGAGTTTCGCGGCGGTCAGCTCCAGTCGGTCACCGGTGCTGACACGCCCATTCTGACTGTTATCGAAATCGCCCGTAGTGAGCTTCAGCAAGCCCTTGCTGCTGATGGTGCCGCGCTGGCTGTTATCGAGGACCCCGCTCCCCAGATCGAGTGCACCATCGGTCACCAGCTTGCCGCCCTGATTGCCGAATGCTCCGACGCTACGCAGATACAGGGTGTCAGCACTGGAAACATTGCCAGCGGTGTTGGTCAGGCTGCCAGCCTTCAGGGTCAGCGTACCTTCGCTGCTGACCAGGCCCTTTGTGTTATCGAGCAGCCCGGACAAATCGATATTGATGTCCTGCAGCCCACTTAACGTTCCGCCGGTGTTGTCCAGTGCCGTGCCGACGACCGTCAGGCCGGTCGTGCTGGATAGCAGGCCATCGTTCTGATTGGTAGTCCGGGCGACGTTCAGTTTCAGGGCTTTCTGCGCAAGAACCTGGCCGCTGTCGCTGTTATTCAGCCTGGCTCCGGTCAGTGTGATCGTGTCCTGACCCGAGATCTCGCCACCACGGTTGTCAATATCAGCAACATTGATACTCAGCGCCTGGGTTGCACCAATCAGGCCCTTGTTGCTGTTGGTCAGTGCATCACCGGTCAGCGTCAGAGAGCCCTGCGCGATCAATTGGCCGCCTTTCTGCTGCAGATTGCCTATGTGCGCGACAAGGTTTTTCTTGCTGGCAAGCTGACCTTCAAGGTTGTCGACGGAAGCCGCATACAGTTCTACGTCTGCATCGGCAATCACTACGCCTTTCGTATTGTTCAGAGCGGTGTCGACAGTCAGGTCCAACGCGCCACGGCTGCTGATCAAGCCTGTGGTGTTGTCCAGCACCGCGCTATGCATATCCAACGCAGCAGCGGAAATAGAGCCTTTGACGTTGGCCAGCGCCTCGTCGATGACCAGCGTCAACTTCTGGCCGCTCAGCAACTTGCCGCCACTGTTATCAAGGCTGTCGGCCTTCAATGTGAAGGCCTGATTGCTGGATATTTCGCCGTTCTGGTTTGCAACGCCTTTGAGGTTTTTCAGCAGCAGTAGGCCGGAGGCATTGATGAGGCCGCCCTGGTTGTTCAACTGCCCGTTGTTGAGGTCCAGACTCAACGAGGTGTTGCTGAACATCTCGCCCGCCTGCTGATCAAGACGGGTGACCGTGGCGGTCAACGCCAGTGCGCTGGCGATACGCCCGGCACTCTGGTTGATGACCTTGCCTGCTGTCAGTTCAAGCGTATCGCTGCTGGTCAGGCGGCCTTTCTGACTGTTGTCGAATGTGCCGACAGTAACAGTGACCTTGGTCGCACCTTTGCCAGACAACGCTCCGCCCTGACTGTTGTCGAGGCTGGCACTGGAGATCGTGAGCGTCGAATCTGTGGTAACAGAACCGGACTGGTTGAACAGCGCGCCTGTTGTATCAATCTTCAATGCATCAGCGCTGGACAGACTGCCCTTCGCGTTTTGCAGCGAATCGGCTGTCACACTTAGTGCGGCTTCGCTGCTGAGCAGGCCGCCCGTGTTGTCCAGTGTGCCGGTCAGCAGGATGGTCAGGTTGTTTTGAGAGGCCAGCGTGCCGCCCGCGTTGTCCAGGCGAGCGCCGTCCAGATGCAAGGTGTTGCCGAAAAGCAGCCCCTTGTTAAGGTTGATGATGCGCGCCACTTCCAATTCCAGCGCAGTACCGGCCAGAACCTTGCCGCCGTCACTGTTCTCAAGCGTTTTGGCAGTGATGTCTACGCCGATCTGGCTGGATATCTCACCGTTGCGGTTGTCGATATCGTCCACATTGAGTTTCAGCGCTTTTGTTGCGCCTACCAGACCACCCGACCGGTTATCCAGCGTCTTGCCGATCAAGGTCAAATCACCTTGCGCAACCAGCTCACCGCCTTTCTGGGTCAGGCTGTCGATTTCAGCAACAAGATCAGCCTGACTGGCGATACGTCCCGAGTCGTTGAGCGCTGTTGCCACCTGCAATTTCATCAGGTCAGCAGCATTGAGCAGGCCGCTCCGGTTATCCAGAAACGTGCCTGTCAACTCAAGGCCAGCGTTACTCTGAATACCGCCTTTCTGTTTTGCCGCCAGATCTGCCTGATTGTTGTCGAGTTCATCGACGAACAGCTGCATGCCTTTTTCAGCACGGATGGCTCCGCCGCGGTTGGCGACGCTGTCGCTGTGTACGATCAGCAGATCCCTAGCGATGATGCTGCCGCCACGGTTGTCCACTGAGAGGCTGGATAGATCCATCAGCCCCTTGGCCTGCAGGCTGCCCCCGGTTTGATTGTCCAGTGCCCCCGTCAGAACGAGAGAAAGTTTGCCGTCGGTCACTACCGATCCAGACTGACTGTTGTCCAGGCTCACCGCGTGAATATCGACGCCCTGCCCTGACCCCAAGGTGCCTGCCTGATTGTTGATCGCCTTGCCAACGACCATGTTCAGAAACTTGTCGGCCATGACCTGACCCTGGGTATTGTCCAGGCTCTGGGAAGCCAAATCGGTTTTGCCGGCGCTGGTCAGTTCACCCAGTTGGTTTGACAGAGCGTCCTTCACATCAATGATCAGATCATCATCACTGCTGACGCTGCCGCCATTGTTGTTCAGTTCATTCGCACCAAGATCGATCCCCTTGCCGGAAACCAGACCGCGCACGTTGGTCAGCAACTTATCGACGCGCACGATCAGTGCCTGCTCGCTGATAACCGAACCGTCAGTGTTGTCCAGCGAAGTGGCCGACAGCTTGAAACCATTGGCGCTGGAGATTTCGCCATTCCGGTTATCGACTGTGGTCAGGTTTTTCAAGAGCAGTTGGCCAGGGGCCGTGATCAAACCGCCCAGGTTCTTCAGCACACCGTTGTTCAAATCGAGGCTGACGTCGCTATTACTGTAGAGCCGACCGTCCTTGTTCTGATCCAGGCCGGTGACGAACGCCGTCAGCGCTTTCGCACTGGCGATACGGCCTGCCTCACTGTTGTCGACCTGAGCCGCAGTCAGACTCAGCACATCCGTGCTGGTCAGGCGACCGCCCTGCTGGTTGTCGAACGCTCCCGTATCGACCTTTACCCCTTTGCCTGCGATACGGCCGTTCTTGCTGTTATCCAGACTTGCGCTGTCAAGCGTCAGGTCGGCGCTACTTAATATCTCACCGCCCTGGCTGACGACGTCTCCGGTAACAGTCAGCAAGGACCTGTCAGCGCTGGTGATGCTGCCGCCGGTATTGTTCAGCGATGCAGCCTTCAGCTCCAACGTTCCATCGCTGCGAACGACGCCCTGACTATTGTTCAGCGCATCGGTAACGTTAAAGCCCAGACTGTTTTTGCCGTAAATCCGACCGCTGTCCGTGTTGGTCAACTGGCCCAGATTAAGTTGTACAGACTGCTGGCCTGAGACCACGCCTGCGGTCTGGTTATCGAGACTGTCGGCCGTCAGCAAAAGAGCCCCGTTGGCCAGCAAGCGGCCTTTGCGGCTGTTATCGAATTGACCCACTGTTGCCGTCAGCGTACCCAGGCTTGAGACTTCTGCATTCTGGTTGTTCAGCGTCGCGGCATTCAGCTCAAGACCTGTGGCAGAAATCAGCCCGCGCAGGTTGTTCAGCAACTTATCGACGCGCACGATCAGTGCCTTGTCGCTGATTAATGAACCGGCGGTGTTATCCATCGAGTTGGCCGTCAGCGTGAAGCCGTTGGCGCTGGAAATTTCACCGCTCCGATTATTGACGGTGGTCAGGTTTTTCAGAATCAACTGGCCCGGAGCGGTGATCAGCCCTCCCTGGTTATTCAATACACCGTGACTCAAATCGAGGCTGACATCGCTGTTGCCATACAACCGACCATCATTGGTCTGGTCGAGGGCAGTCACCACGGCAGTCAATGCCATCGCGCTGGCGATGCGACCCGCCTCGCTGTTATTGACCTGGCCGGCAGTCAGGCTCATGACTCCGCTGCTGATGAGGCTTCCGCTGTTCTGGTTTTCAAACGTTCCGGTGGTCAACTCAATGCCGTTACCGGCAATTCGCCCTTTGCGGGCGTTATCGAGACGACCTGTCGTGAGCTTAAGACTGGCGTCGCTCAGCACCTCACCGCCGTTATTGACCGCAGCTCCGGTGGCAGTAATCGTAGCGGTTTGCGCACTGGAAATACTGCCGCTGGTGTTGTTCAGCGATGCGGCCGTCAGGGACAACGTGCCATCGCTGCGGATGACGCCCTGTTCATTGTTCAATGCACTGGCAATGTTGAAACCCAGGCTGTTTTTGCCGTAAATCCGACCGCTGCCGGTATTGGTCAATTCACCGAGATTCAACTGGACGGATTGCTGCCCGGAGACCACGCCGTTGGCCTGGTTGTCGAAACTGTCTGCCGTCAGCAACAACGCGCCGTTGGCCATCAAACGGCCTTTCTGGCTGTTATCGAACTGGCCGACAGTTGCTGTGAGCGCCCCGAGGCTGGAGATTTCCGCGTTCTGGTTGTTCAGGGTTGCCGCGTGCAGCTCGAGGCCATTGGCAGATACCATCCCGCGCAGGTTGGTCAGCAGCTGGTTTACGCGAAGGATAAGCGCCTTGTCGCTCAGCACCGAACCTTCGGTATTGTCCAACGAAGTGGCCGCCAGCGAGAAACCATTCGCACTGGAAATCTCGCCGCTCCGGTTACTCACCACATTCAGGTTTTTCAGCAGCAACTGACCGGGTGCGTTGATCAAACCATCCTGGTTGTTCAGCACACCGTTATTCAGATCGAGGCTGACATCACTGTTGCTATAAAGCCGACCATCACTGGTCTGATCAAGACCGGTGACCACCGCCGTCAGGGCCATGGCGCTGGCGATGCGACCTGCCTCGGTGTTGTTGACCTGAGCAGCAGTCAGCCCAAGGGTGCCGGTGCTGGTCAGGCGGCCGTCCTTGTGGTTGTCGAATGCGCCCGTGGTGACGGTCACGCCGTTCGCTGCAATGCGACCGCTCTGACTGTTGTCCAGCGAGCCGCTGGTCAACGTCAGGCTGGCGTCACTGAGCATCTGTCCGCCCTGGTTGACGACGGCTGCAGTGGTGGTAATCGAGGCCGTTCCGGCGCTGGTGACGCTGCCGCCGCTGCTGGCAAGGCTCGCCGCGCTCAGGTTCAGGGTGCCATCACTGCGCAGCACGCCCTGATCGTTATTCACGGCTCTGGTGGCGTTCACGCCCAGGTTGTTTCTCGCGTAGACGCTGCCCTTGCCGGTGTTGGTCAGTTGCCCCAGCGTCAGTTGAACGTTCTGCTGGCCGGATACCGAACCGGCGTTCTGGTTGTCCAGATTGTCGGCCGTCAGTTGTAGGGTGCCGTTGGCCATCAAACGGCCTTTCTGACTGTTATCGAACTGGCCGACCGTTGCTGTGAGCGCCCCGAGGCTGGAAATTTCCGCGTTCTGGTTGTTCAGGGTTGCCGCGTGCAGCTCGAGGCCATTGGCAGATACCATCCCGCGCAGGTTGGTCAGCAGCTGGTTGACGCGAAGGATCAGCGCCTTGTCGCTCAGTATCGAACCTTCGGTATTGTCCAACGAAGTGGCCGCCAGCGAGAAACCATTCGCACTGGAAATCTCGCCGCTCCGGTTACTCACCACATTCAGATTTTTCAGCAGCAACTGGCCGGGTGCGTTGATCAAACCATCCTGGTTGTTCAGCACACCGTTATTCAGATCCAGGCTGACATCACTGTTGCTATAAAGACGACCATCATTGGTCTGATCAAGACCGGTGACCACTGCCGTCAGGGCCATGGCGCTGGCGATGCGGCCCGCCTCGGTGTTGTTGACCTGAGCGGCAGTCAGCCCAAGGGTGCCGGTGCTGGTCAGGCGGCCGTCCTTGTGGTTGTCGAATGCGCCCGTGGTGACGGTCACGCCGTTCGCCGCAATGCGACCGCTCTGACTGTTGTCCAGCGAACCGCTGGTCAACGTCAGGCTGGCATCACTGAGCATCTGTCCGCCCTGGTTGACGACGGCTGCAGTGGTGGTAATCGAGGCCGTTCCGGCACTGGTGACGCTGCCGCCGCTGCTGGCAAGGCTCGCCGCGCTCAGGTTCAGGGGGCCGTCACTGCGCAGCACGCCCTGATCGTTATTCACGGCTCTGGTGGCGTTCACGCCCAGGTTGTTTCTGGCGTAGACGCTGCCCTTGCCGGTGTTGGTCAGTTGCCCCAGCGTCAGTTGCACGTTCTGCTGGCCGGACACTGATCCGGCGTTCTGGTTGTTCAGCGTGTCAGCCGTCAGTTGCAAGGTACCGTTGGCCAACAGGCGACCGCTGCTGCTGTTGTCGAACTGAACGAGCGTGGCGGTCAGATTGCCCAGGCTGGAGATTTCACCGGTGCGGTTGTCAACGGTGCCGGTGTTCAGCAGCAGGCCACCTGCGGCGTTGATAATGCCCAACTGGTTGAGCACCTGGCCGGAGATGCGCGCAGTCAATACAGCGCCGCTGGACAGTTTGCCTTGCTGGCTGTTGTCCAGCGTTTGGGCGGTGATGTTCAGATTGCCGCTGCTGCTGATCAGCCCGCTCTGTGCGTTCAGTACTTGAGAGGCGTTGATATCAGCGTTACCACCCTGGCTCAGAATACGGCCGGACTGACGGTTGTCGATCACGCCCGCAGCAACCCATGCGCGGGCCTGTCCGTTCAGTGTGGCGCCCTGGTTGTTGAGCGTCTGGGTAACGGTCGCCTGCAAGGCGCGGCTGGCGGTGATGCTGCCGCTGTTGGTCAAGCTGTTGGCCGACAGGGTCACATCGCCCGAAGCGTTGCGGCTGTTGTCTGCGTTGACGCCCGCTTCGATCACGGCCGAGTTACGCAGTTGGCCGCCAGCGGACAGAGTCAGTGCATCGCGGGCAGCGACGTTCTGCCGGGTTGTGAGATCACCGCCGGTGGTCATCGCCAGCGAGGAACCGGCGTACACCGGCCCGTTGACCTCTGCGGTGTTGGCCCGCACGTTGACCGCGCCGCTCGCCGCCACCTGCATGACGTTGAGGTGACCGTTGGCATCGATCTGGATATCACCGCCACTGGCCGCCAGGTCTCCGGCGAGCCTGACGCCAACGCCCGCTTCGGTACCGACCAACCGAATGGCACCGGCGTACATGCCGCCCAGGGCCGAGCTGTCGATCGCCAGTTCCGGTTTGCTGCTGCCGTCGTCTGCCAGTGCCGTCGGGTTCAGGGTCTGTGCATCGACGTCGTTGCGGCCGGTGATGACGTTGAGGCGCTTGGCGTGCAGTTCGGCGTTGATCTTCGCGCTGCGGGTGATGATGTCGAACTGATCGACGTTGTCGGCATTCAGGCCCACGCCGTCAATCGAGATGCTGCCACCCTGAACGTTGAAGCGCTGCAGTTGACCGTTGGCGTCCAGAATCGGTTTGCCGGTGGTCAGCGTGACCTGCGGCGTGTTGATGAACCCGCAGCCGTTGCAACTGATGCCATACGGGTTGGCGACAATGACGCGGGCCGCCTGCCCCGCCACTTCTGTGTAACCCCTGAGTTGGCTGGCATTGGCGCCGACCACTTCGTTGAGAATCGTGTTGGCCGCTGTACCACGCAGGTTGGAGTTGCCGACGATGATCCCGCCCAGTTGGGTGCTCTGGGTCTGGTTGGTCGAGTTGTTGAGGATCACGCCCTGGCTGTCGACGTTGTACTGCTGGAACTGGTTGTGCGACAGGCCGCTGGCATTGGGCGTGGCGATGTTGATGATGGGCACGCCATTGCCAGCCTGACCCAACGTGGTCCCCGTGCCACTGACCGCGATGCCTTCGGCCTGAACCAGCAACGGCTGCCAGAACAGGGCATTGGCCAGAATCAGCGCAAGGCCACGCTTGGGCATTCCCCAGAAATGCTGGCGCTCGGTCAACGCCGCGGAAGGCTGACGGGCGAGCAGAGCGAACTGGTGAACGTCCATGTAACTGACCTCGAAACAGAAAAGATGAAAAGGCTGGGTTACAGGAAGAAATCCACGCGGAAATAGATCGGCGATTCACGCTCGATCACGTCGGGACGTTCCAGGGAGCGGGCAAAGGTCACCGACGCGGCGACATGCTGGCCACGGGTAAACAGCTCGAACGAATTGCTGGACAGGCGGCCATGCTGGTCGCCGTTGTAACGGTCGCCTTGGATCACGCCCTGGTCGTAACCGGCCGCGGCGCCATACTCGGCAAAGACCGGCCTTATCCAGTCGAGGGTGACCGGACGAGTCAGCCGTATTTCGTTGCGCCAGTAGCCGCCACTGTCACCCGACAGAAACTGATCCTTGTAACCGCGCACCGACGACGAGCCGCCAAGGCTCTGGCGCTGCGGGCTGAACAGCACATCTTCACTGTGCTGCCCGGTGGCGAGGCTGGTGAACGTCAGCTTCTCGCCCCATAACTGAAACGGGTGCAGATAGCTGAGGGTGCCGGTGTATTTGCGATAGCGCGCATCGGCCTGGCCTGGACCCGGATCATGATTGCCCTGGGCGTCCAGCGCGCCAATGCCCTGTTGCATGCCCAGGTCGATGTTGAGAAACGCAGAGCCTATCCGGCGGCCGTGGTTGATGCCGAATTGCGCCTCAGTGATGCGGTTGCTGCTGAGTGCCAGCTTGCTGTCTTCTACATAGTTGTTGGTCCGCAGGTACGCCAGACCGGCATTGAGCGACGTCTTGCTCAGCGCGTCACGGTGCACGACCCGCTCAGCCCTGAACTGATGGTTCTGGCTGTCGCCGTCCTGCTTGAAATCGATATTGGACGCCTGGGCCACAGAACGATATTCGCTGGTGCTGTACAGGTAACTGAACGTCCACCAGCCCCAAGGCATGCTGTACGACAGCGAGGCATTGCGAGAGGCCTTCTGGCGATCACTGATCGCATCGTGTCCGCCGCGCAGGCTGAACTGATCAGCCAGGCCCAGCGGGTTATCCCACTCGATCCCTGCATTCCATTGCTGCTCACCGGTACTGCGCTGACCTTCGTTGGTACGCGACAGATTGGCTCGCCAAGGCTTTTGCGGCGTGTTCTTGACCACCACATCACTGCCACCCACCGCCTTGCCGGGCGTCAGTTCCATCTGCGTCTGATTGGACGGCAGGCGGTTGAGCTGATCGACCATCTGCTCGATCTCGCGCAGGTTGACCATCGTGCCTTCCTGACCTGGAAAGGTCATCGCCAGCTCACGCGCCGACAGGCCGCTGTCGGCAGCGCCACGCAGTTTCTCGAGCTTGCCTTCAATCACCAGCACCTGCAGGTCGCCTTTGGACAGATCCTGCTGCGGCAGATAAGCGCGCGTGGTCACCAGACCTTTTTCGATGTAGTGATCGGTGATGACCTTGAGCAGCTCGTTGAGCTGAGGAACGCCCAGGCATTGACCGATATAAGGCTTGATCAGGTCGTCGCGCTCAGCGGCTGAAAGCGAATCCGCGCCCTTGAGCTCGATGCGATCGATCGTGAAACAGCGTGTGTCGGCAGGCGCGACCGGAGCAGCAGGCTCGGTTTGCTTGCCCGGCAGATCCTTGAGGTCTTCAAGCCGGCGTCGCTGCTCTTCAAGCAGGCGGTCCTGGCGATCACGGATAAGGTCCTGCTCGCCAGGCGTGGTGGCGGCGAAAGCGGACAGTGGCGCCACGGCAAGCAGCGCCAGCACGGCCAATCTTGAAGCGAACAGATGCACGACGCGTCCCTGCGATATCATATTGATATTAAATTCGGGCGCGATATTAGTTCGCCATTACACTGGCGTCAAATATTTGTACTACTTTGTACAAAATTTATTACCGAGGCCAGAGGAGCCCCGAGGCACTGAAACGAACAGGATTTAGCTACGCAAAAATCGCAACCGTCTGCCGCCCCCTCAGCACCAGCTCACCGCTCTCACTCCAGATTTCCATGTCTTGAAACGAATAACCGTCAGCCGCCACATGGCTTGAGGTTTTGAGCAAGAACCACTGGTCCGGCGCAGGCGCGTTGACGATATCCAGTGCCCAGGTGATCGTGCTGAGCGGCACGTGGGCTGTCAGGGTGGTGATGGATGCCGGGGGCAACGCGTCTGCCAGTGCGATAAGCGCCACCATTGGATCGATGCCTTGCGCATCCTCGTGCCTGACCCACATCAACAGTTCGGGATCAACTACTCCGGAGAACGGCAAGGCCCCACCGGCGGGCTTTTTCTGGAAGTTGTGAACACAAATGGGTGCCTGTGGCCCTGCATCCCACAATGAATAATCGTCGGGGTGGCCGACGGCGGGCCGCTGTGAATAATCGTGAAGAATCCGGCTGTCACGCGAAGCGGCAAACACCATCGTCATGTGCAGCGCCAGTTGCGCTGACGAAAAACAGTCGGCGGTCATGACGGTGACTGACTTCCCCTGACGCAACACGGTTGGTTTGAAGGTCTGCTCGTGCATCGCAGGGCCGACGAAGGTGATCTGGGCAGACTTCAATGGCGGCAGCTCGGAACCGCCCGCCTGAATCGCAGCATGCAACGCAAGCGCGGCGGTCAGCCCGCCATAAACCGTTCGGCCTTGCAGCCAGTTTTCGGGGGCGTTGAAGGGACTGGAGGGGTCGAAGCTCTGGAATATCCGTGCAAGTGAAGTCATCGTCTTTTCCTGAATAACATCAATCGGGATCAACACAGCACCAGCGCCCTATGAGGGCGGCGTCAAGCTTACCTGACCAGACTGAACGAACGCTGAACAGGCACTCATCAGTTCAACATGAGCGCTCACGGCCAGTGGCGCTGAACCACCGCATTTACAACAGGATGAGCATCGATCTGCAACAGCGAAGCATGAAATGTCGGTCGCGAACCACGCAGGTCATCACGCGCCCCGCTCCAGCGGCTTGCGATGCTGGCCAGGATCTCGACCGCGCCGGGTGCTTCGGGATGCCAATGTCCCGGCTTGGCGAACAGATCGCTGAACATCTGCCAGTGCCAGTAAAGGCGTAACCGCGCGCCCGACTCCAGCTTGCGGTGAGTCGCCTCATCACCATCAACCAGCCAGCGTTCCGGGAAGTCGATGATGGCGCTGGGTATGTAGCAGTTAGTGGCTATATAGATCAGCGCCCGGAGCGCTTGCGACCGCTGGGGCGCTGCACGCGGCAGAAGGCCTGCTTCCGGAAACTCAAGCCCCAGGTGAATCAGGATTGCCGCGCTCTCGGTCACGACGGTGCCGTCGGGCAGCACCAGAACAGGCACCTGCATCAGGGGATTGACCTGTTTCAACGCTTCCTTGCCGGGTCCCTCTTCCCAGGCGCAGGCGTCGATCAATGTGTAGGGTGTAGCGCAAAGCTCAAGCGCGACCTCGATGGCTGCCGAACCGCAGCCCTTGGCACCGTAGAGCGTGTACATGGCTGATATCCCTCGCAAAGAAGATCAAGCCTAGCTGACATCAAAAGACCATGCAGACCGCTCGGCGACTATGAAAGGCATCGGAGCGTTGTCGCAACAGCCCTCCTTCACGCATCATGCAACCGCCCTCTTCTCGATGCCTTCCATGAAACGCTACGAAAAATTCGCCGCCGACATCGCTGAAATGATCCGCAGCGGGATTCTGCCACCCGGCGAAAAAGTCCCCTCAGTGCGTGTGGCGAGCCGTACGTATTCGGTCAGTCCGACAACGGTTTTCAAGGCTTACTATTTGCTGGAAGACAAAGGACTCATTCAGGCGCGTGCCCGTTCGGGTTATTACGTGCGCGAGTACGGCCCGCAGACCATGACCGAGCCCGAGCTGGTCAGGCATGTGAGCGAAGGGACGGAGGTCAGTGTCAGCGACCTGATCTTTTCGGTGCTGGCGTCGCTCAAGGATCCAGACACCGTTCCGTTCGGCTCGGCGTTTCCCAGCCCTCATCTTTATCCGTTGCCACGCCTGGCGAAATCCATGGGCATCGCCGCAAGAGCGCTCACCCCATCAACCATCATCAATGACATGACCACGGGAAACGCCGAGTTGCGTCGGCAAATCGCACTGCGCTACATGATCAGCGGTGTGCGGCTGCCAGCACACGAACTGGTGATTACCAATGGCGCCATGGAAGCGCTGAACCTGTGCCTGCAATGCGTCACCGAGCCCGGCGATCTGGTTGCCATCGAGGCGCCTGCCTTTTATGCGTGCCTGCAGGTGCTGGAACGCTTGAAACTGAAAGCCGTGGAAATTCCGGTGCATCCCCGTGACGGTGTGGACCTGGATTCGCTGCAGGACAGTCTCGGTCGATTGCCGATCAAGGCCTGCTGGTTCATGAGCAGTTTTCAGAACCCGCTGGGCGCGAGCCTGACGCCGGAAAAGAAGACCCGGCTGTACGAACTGCTGGAAACCCACGACGTCCCGTTGATCGAAGACGATGTGTACGCCGAGCTGTATTACGGCAGCACCGCGCCGCAGCCGGTGAAGAGCCTGGACCGCAGTGGCCGGGTCATGCATTGCGGCTCGTTTGCCAAGACCCTTGCGCCGGGCTACCGGGTTGGCTGGGTGGCGGGCGGACGTTACGCCGAGCAGATCAATCGTCTCAAGCTCATGACCACTATTTCGCCCTCGGTGCCTGCGCAGGCGGCGATTGCCGATTACCTCAATCATGGCGGTTATGACCGGCATCTGCGCAAGCTGCGCGACACGCTGGAAATTCAACAAGGTGCCATGCTCGCCGCAGCGGCTCGCTACTTCCCGGCGGGCACTCGCGTGACGAAACCGGTCGGCGGCTACTTTCTGTGGTTCGAGTTTCCCGAACACGTGGATTCGCTTCGACTGTTTCAGGAGGCCCTGGCGCAAGGCATAAGCCTGGCGCCGGGACCAATCTTTTCGCCCTCGCAGCGCTTTCGCAACTGCGCACGCCTGAATCACGGCAGCCCCTGGGACGATCGGTGCGAACAGGCCATGGCAACGCTGGGCCGTATCCTCGCTTCATTCCGGGATACACGCCACAACTGATCCCTGTTTTTTTGCGCTTTCTGAATCTGTACCAGTTTTCACCTGCGTCCGATAATTGCCCTGCGATCCACACCGATCAATCAAGGGGTTCTCATGGGCAAGATGGCATTGGGTTTACTGGCGTTTCTGGCATTCACTATTGCGGTGGGCCTGCTGGGGACGATACCGCCTTCCTGAGGCTGGACCTGTCGAACCTGTCGAACAGCAGCCAGTAAAGAATAGGGATCAGGCCCAGGGTCACCAGTGTCCCCAAGGCCAATCCACCGATGATCGTGATTGCCATGCCCTCCCACAGCGGGCCGGCAAACAGCATCAACGGCACCAGTCCGATGATGCAGGTCAGTTTGGTCATCACGATAGGCCGCAGGCGTTTGACGGCGGCGTTGACCACCGCTTCGTGCACATTCAGGCCGTGCTCGCGCTCTACATCGATCCGCTCAAGCAGCAACACTGCGTTATTGACAATGATGCCCGCCAGCGACAGCAGGCCGAAGGTGGCCATGAAGCCAAACGGATAACCGGTGATGAGCAAGGCGCACGCCGCCCCGATCAGCACGAACGGTACGCTGGTGATCACGATCAGCAACTTGCGAAACGAATTGAACTGCCAGACGAACAGCAGCAGCATGCCGACCAGCGCATGCGGCATGTACTGCAGCAACGCCTGATTGGCATCGGCAGAGTCCTGAATCTCCCCGCCCAGTTCGATGCGGTAGCCCACCGGCAGCTTGATTGCTGCAACTTGCGGAGCCAGGCGCTGGACAATGGTCGTCGCCGTGAGCGAGGGATTGTGTCCGGTCACGGTGATGGCGCGCTCCATGTTCCTGCGCAACAACGTAGACGCTTCGGACTGTGGCTCCAGAGTAGCGACTGTCGACAGTGGGACAGGACCTGAACCCGAGGCCGGGTAGATAAACGTCGTGTCCAGATCATTGCCGGAGGCTCCGGCATCCTCAACCGCTCGGGCCACCAGCGCCACCGTGGTCTCGCCATCCTGCATCGACGACACGGACAGACCACCATTACGCAACCGCAGTGCCTGAGCGATGTCCTCGCTGCTGACCCCTGCCAAGCGCGCCTTGTATGGATCGACCACCACCTCATACCGCAGCAGGCGACTGCGCCAGTCGTCCTGCACGTCAACGGTGCCGGGCAACGCCAACAGGGCCTTTTCAAGCTGACCGGCCGCCTGGCGCAATACCTCTTCGTCCGGGCCGATGATCCGATAGATCGCCACGCCTGCCTCGGTGGTGCCCATGGAAAAACGCTTCGGCTGTGCCTGGACTTCCGGATGTTGCTGCAGCAGGAACCGGCGTGTTCTGGCAATCACCGCATCCAGATCGACGCCCTTGCGCACGCTGACCGTGAAGTAGGCAATGTCAGGGGCTGGCAAGGGTGGGTTGAGACCCAGCACGATTCTCGGCCCGCCGTCGGCGACATACCCGATGCTGTCGACCACATCCCGGTCATTGCTCAGCCACTGGCTGATGTCACGCACGGTCTGCAACGTCGCTGTCGAGCTGCTACCGGGCTCCATCGTCAGCGGAATCTGGAACTGCAAACGGTCGGACTTGGGCAGAAAGTCATAGGGCACGTGGGTCAGTACCACGACCGCACCAGCCAGCAAGCCGAGCATGCAGCCCAGAAAGATGAAGGGGTAATGCAGCAGTTGCTCGATGACCGTGCGATAGCCGCGGTAGAAACCTGAAGCGTACTCGTCGGGTGCCGGTGCGTCTTGATCAACGGTCGGCGCCTTGGCGAAGTAAAAGCACAACAGCGGCGTCACGGTGATGCTCAGCAGCCAGGAACTGATCAGCGTGGTCGCCAGAACGATCGCCAGCGAACGTAAGTATTCATTGGTGCTGGTCTGTCCGAGAAAAAACGGCGAGAACGCCAGCACGATCACCAATGAAGAGGTCAGCAACGGAATCGCCAGCGTACGTCCTGCGTCCTCGCACGCCTGCCATCTCGCCTCACCGGCATGCAGCCGTCGCTCGATGTCCTCGGCAATCACGATACCGTTATCGACCAGTAACCCGAGGGCCAGGATGATTGCCGCGATCGACACGGTTTGCAGCTCGATGCCCAGCGAGCGCATCACAATGAGCGTCGTCAGGATCGTCAGCGGAACGATGGCCCCTACGACCAGCCCGGTGCGCCAGCCCAGAAACAGCATGACCACGCACATGACGATCACCACGGTTTCGCCCATGACGTGGTACATCTTGCTCATCTCGTTCTGCACCACATCGGCCTGGAACGTCACGATGTGCAGAGCAAAACCGGCAGGCAGTTGCTGCTCAAGTTCGCCCAGACGTGCGCGAAGCGACGTGCCGAAGGCCTGAACATTGAGCCCCGATTGCATTGAGACGGCCAGCACGACCGCTGACTGTCCCTGATAGATGGCCGCCGTTTCCGGCGGGTCGACAGGGGCTACTGACACCTTCGCCAGAGATTGCAGTGGTACGCGCTCACCGCTCGCCAGTTGCACGGGAAACCGCCGCAGTTGCTCCAGAGAAAGGATTTCGCCACTCACCGACAGCGTGGTGCTCTGCTCCCCCACAACCGGATTGCCGCCCAGCGCAATCGCATTCTGACCCTGCAACTGTTGCAGCACCTGCTGCGGCGCTAGCCCGGAAGCACCCAGCGTCTGGTGGTCGAAATCAAGGTAGATGCGTTCATCCTGCAGGCCGTACAACTCGACCTGATCAACCCCGCTCAGACCGTACAACTGATCACGGAGACGTTTGATAGGGCCGCGCATCTCACTCATGCTGAAGCCCGGCGCCGTGACTGCGACCGAGGCGACGGCGACACGGCCGAAGTCATCGTCCACCAGCGGCCCCTGAGTGCCGGGCGGAAAGCTGCCGCTCAGTTCGCCCACCTTGGCCCTGAGCCGTTGCCACAGCGCGGGGAGATCCTTGACGCTGTCATAAGCTGTGACCTGTACGATCACTCGGCCCGGCTTGATGGTCGTGACGATGTCCTTGATCTGCGCCAACTCCCGGATCCTGTCTTCCAGCGGCCTTGCCAGCAACTCCTCCGCGCGTTCGACGGGCAGACCCGGCAACGCCACGCTGACCAGCGCATCGCGCACGGTCACGGACGGTTCTTCCTGAGAAGGAAAACCCAGAAAAGCCAGGACACCGGCGATCAGGATCAGGCCAGCGGCAAACAGCGTGAGGCGACTCGCCCCCATGGCGTTACGGGTAATGTTCATGGGACGCTCTCAGTCAAACGGGTCGTGGGTTGGAACAGGCTGACGGTCTGTCCGTCCTGCAAAAAAGCAGTGCCGGCCGTTACCACCTGCTCGTTTGCGAACAGTCCCTCGGTGACAACCGCACGCCCTTCCCTGACGGCGCCCAGCGTGATGTTTCTGATGGCAACCGTGCCAGGCGGCTGAAAGACAAACACCTGCGCAGCTCCCTTGCTCGTCCCCATCCACAACGCTTGAACCGGTATTGATAAGGGCTGTACGCCCTGCTCGGGCGTCATGTGCACCAGCAACGTCACGCCACTGGCTACTGATTCGGCAGGATCGAGCAGACGAAACAGGCAGTTGCGCACCAGCCCGTCCTCGGAACGCGGCGAGATGCCTTCAAGCACCAGATCAAACCCAGCAGACGATCCTGAGGTACGCGAAGCGTGCGCCCGATCGCCGACTTTGAAATGGCTGGCCTGTTCGACGGGAACCGCTGCCATCACTTGCGGCCGATTGCGCGATTCCACCTGCAGAACCACCTGCCCGGCCGCCAGCATGGCGAAACGGTCGGCACGGCGCGCCACGACACGCCCGGAAAAGGGAGCGATCAACTGACTGCGCTCGGCCTCCCGACGTGCCAGAGCAAGCTCGGACTTCGCCCGCGTCTGCTCTGCCACAGCCTGGGTCTGCGCAGCACGGGCTGCCTCCACAACGCTTTCGGCGACGCTGCCAGCGGCCAGCAGATTTTTCTGGCGTTGGTAGTTGAGCACACGCTCCGCAGCCTGAGCCGTCGCAGCGCTCAGGCTGGCCTGGGCCTGCTGGAGCCGCAGCGCGGCGGGCTGACGATCCAGCGCCGCGAGCACCTGACCCTTTTCGAATGCATCTCCGATGTCGACCCGCAGCTCGGCCAGCGTGCCTGCCGATTCAAACGCCAGGCTGGCGCTGTCAGGCTGGCGAACAACGCCGGAAAAATGCAGGCCTTCGCCCGCTCCGCTTCTGACAGTTTCGACTTTTACAGCCCGAATGACAGGCGCCACGGCGGCAGGCTTGTCGTCGCAACCGCTCACCAGCACCGCAAGAAGAACAGCGCCACAACCAACGCCCAGCCGCTTCATCAAGCCGGGCAATGTCATGAAATGGAATCGCATGGCAGGCCTCTGGCGGTCAAAAGGCGTAGTTCAAGGCAAGCAGACCGCTCGCTTCGGCGTCCGTCTCGACCAGCGGGCTGCCGCGGGTCTGATCGGTGTAATGCGTGACACCGACGCTGGTAACCGTCGACCAGTGATCGTCGAAGCTGTGCTGCCAGCTGAGCGCTGCGGAATACGCATAAATGCCGCTGTCGGCCGTGAAACGGGAAAAGCCGGTGCGCTGGCTCTGGATCGGGCTGACCCCGAAATAAGTCTGGTTATAGCGACCGTCTCCGGCGTGCGCGTCGATATCGATAGCCACGGTGTCTGACTGGCTGTGGTAGGCAATGCCTTCAAAGCCCAGACGGTAGCGATTGCCGCGTTTCTCGCCTGCCAGGCGCAGTTCGGCTTCGCCGCTGACGGTCAGCCAGGGCAAAAGCTGCTGGGAAAGCATGAGGTCAGCGACCGTCGCACCACCGACCGTCCCCATGCCCTTGAGCTCGTTGGAGCCCGGACGGTTTGTGCTGTTTTTCTCGGTACGGCCGAAGTCATAGTTGAGCGCAGCACTGGCACCGAAGCCCGACGGCGACTGATACTGCAGCCCCAGCCCTCTGAGGCTGTCAGCGAACAGCATGCCGCTCTGTACGGTGAACATCGGCAACATCTGGCTGCGGTATTCGTCAGCGCCCATGTAACGCGGCACGACGCCCATGCCCAGTCCCAGATTGACATTGACCTTGTCGCCCAGCAGCGATGCATCAGAGGCTGGATCGGCGGCTCGTGCCTGACCGGCCAGCACCACAGCAGCAGTGGCAATCAAAACCTTGAACAGCAAGGGACGTGACGGGGTGTGGATGTTCATGACAGTCATGGGGTAACTCCAGATTGAGTCAGGGGGGAAGAAGTGACAGGTTCTGCGCCGTTCAGGACGCGATAGAGGTCCAGGCGGTTACGCTGCAGATCGTGCAGAGACTTGCGAAAGGTGGCGTCGGCCTGGGCGACACGAATGGCCGATGCCAGCGGCGCGCTGCGGTCTGTGTTGCCCGCCTCCAGTTCGAAGGCCATGCGCCGGACCTTTTCCTGGACCAGCGCGACACGCTTGACCTCATCACGCACGTGATCCAGCGCCTGCTGACGGCGGGTCAATACATCGGCCATTTCGCGGAAAGCGATCTGAATGGTTTTCTCGTAGTCGGCGACGGCGATCTGTTTGCGCACCTGTGCCAGGTCCAGGTTGGCGCGATTGCGTCCACCGTCGAACAGCGGCAGGTTCAACTGCGGACTGAACAGCCAGGCACCGCTGCCGTAACTGAACAGGCTGCGCAGGCTGTCGCTCTGCACACCGACTCCTGTGCTGAGCGTGATGGACGGGAAAAAGGCCGCACGGGCTGCGCCAATGTTCGCGTTGCTGGCCTTCAACGCCTCTTCGCGCTGGCGAACGTCGAAGCGTTCCAGCAGACGTTGAGACGGCAAGTTCATCAGCCATGCAGGCGTGTCGATCGCAGCGGCGGTCAGGTGTGCAGGTTCGAGCGTCATCGACGGCAACGGCGCCGAGTAGCCGGTCAGGAGCAACAATGCCTGAGAGGCGCTGGAATGATCACCGATGGCATCCTGCAGTTGCTGCTGCGCGCTCAGCACCTCCAGGCGCTGCATGGCAACGTCGTCGAGGGAAATGGCGCCCGCGCGCTGCTGTCCCTCGGCCATGCCGAGCAGCATCGAGCGCGTGTCACTGATCGTCTGCGCATCGACCTGCAAGGCTGCCGCCATGCGCTCGGCGAGCCAGGCCTGCGTCACTTCGGCCACCAGAGCGCTGCGGGCGGCCTGCTGGCCATGAAGCGTGGCCAGATAGTCATGACGCGCTGCGTCGGACAGGCTGCGCAAGCGACCGAAGAAATCCAGCTCGTAATTGGAAATGCCCACGGAGGCGACGGTGATGTCCTGGCCGTAACGCTCGTCAGCGGCCTTGTTGTCGAAGTGCTGTCGATCACGCTCGAGCCCTGCGGCCACCGTCGGAAAGCGATCCGCAACGCTCAGGCCGCGCATCGCCCGGGCTTCCTCGACGCGCAGACCGGCGATGCGAAAGTCGCGATTGAAGTCCAGCGCCGACAGCACCAGCGTGCGCAGTTCACCGGTTGGAGACAGCTCGGTAATCAGCGTCTCTTCGTCGGACGTCAGCACCGCTTGCGAAGGCGGTGCAGCGGCTGACACAACGCCGGATGACACCGTGGCAGGGACAGGTAATGCCGGCTGCTGATACTCGGGGGCCAGGGAGCAACCTGAAACAGTCAGCACCATCAGCCACGCCGCGCACCACCGCAGGGAGCGATGCCGGGAAACGCGGATAGGCTTGGACAGCAGCGTGAGAGTGGGCATAGGATCTGTTCGCGACAGTGGGGTCTGAACGCAATCCTGAACGTCGACTATCAATAAACCGTTCGTGAATTATCAAGATTTGATCAAGAGGCGGCCCTGTGTCAGGAAAACGTATTCTGGTGGTCGAAGACGACGCCGACAGTGCAAGCATTCTGGAGGCCTACCTGCTTCGGGACGGCTTCATCGTCGGCCTCGCCGAAAACGGCCAGCGCGGCATCGACATGCACCGGCAATGGAGGCCCGATCTGGTGCTGCTCGACGTGATGTTGCCGCTGGTCAGCGGCACTGATGTGCTGTCGGCAATCAGGCGCTGCAGCGATACGCCGGTGATCATGGTCACCGCCATGGGCGACGAGCCGGAAAAACTCGGCGCACTGCGTTATGGCGCGGACGACTACGTGGTCAAGCCGTACAACCCCAAGGAAGTCGTGGCGCGGGTTCACGCCGTTCTGCGCCGTGCCCAACCGGGTGGCAGCGCCGAAAGACAGCTGCGCTACAAGGATCTGCTGGTCGATCTCGACGCCGTCACGGCGCGTATCGAAGGGCTGGAACAGGAAGAGACGCTGCTGGACCTCACGCCCACCGAGTTCAAGATTCTCTGCACTTTGCTGAAGACCCCATCCAAGGCGTTTACCCGCGAGGAGCTACTCGAGATCTGTCTGCCGGAAAGCGAAGCGCTGGCGCGGGTGGTGGATGCTCACGTGCATAACCTGCGCCGCAAGCTGGAACTGCACGGCATCGATAACGTGCTGGTCACCGTGCGCGCCGTCGGCTACCGGTTCAGGTGACTGTCATGCCAGATCGACTTCGCTCCAAGGCAAGACCGCTGTGGCACTGGGTCGGGATGCGCATGAGCATGCTGGCGATCGGAGCGGTCGTCGTGATCGCATTCTGCATGTGGTTGCACGTCACGATAACCGACTGGATCACGCTGCACAGCATCCCTGAGAACGTTCGTATAGAGCTGCAGCAGTTGCAGGCCGAACCGGCCCTCAACATTCCCAGACTTCGTGAGCTGTTCGTGCAGTACTACCCGACTGAATACATGCTGCCGGGCATCGCCAATCAGGAGTGGTGGCTGCTGGCAGGCCTGGTCGGGGTGGCGATCCCTATCATCATCTTTTTCGGGTTCCTGTTCTCGCGCCCGCTGTCGAGCCAGTTTTCCTCCGTGGCCAAAGGTGCGCGCCAAGTAGCGCAAGGTGATTTCAAGACACGCCTGCCTGCCATCGATCACGGTCCGGACGAACTGCAATCACTGGTGCGCGACTTCAACACCATGACCACTCAACTCGAACGCTACGAGCTGGAAGTCAGCGAATCCAGTGCCATGATCGCCCATGAGCTGCGCACCCCACTCAACGCAGCGATGGGCCGTGTGCAGGGCATGATCGATGAGGTTTTCCCAAGCGATCTCGCGCAACTGGAAATGGTCAGCCGACAGCTCAACCAACTCAACAAACTGGTCAATGACCTGCACTTGCTGTCATTGGCAAGCGCCGGTCAACTGGTCTTGAACAAGACCGCCTTTTCGCTGGGAAAACTTGTCACCGAACGTCTGGACTGGTTTGCCACGCAGCTTCAGCAGGCAGGCGTCAAGGTGGCGCTGGACATCCCGTCCGCGCTGAAGCTGACCGCGGATCGGGACCGAATCGGTCAGGTCGTGAACATACTGGTCGACAACGTGCTGCGCTACTCGGCACAGGGCGGCGAACTGCACATCACGGCGAGCGCCATCGGCGCGCAGGTGGAACTGACGTTCGCAGACAGAGGACCGGGGTTTGGCGAGGACAATCTTGAACAGGTGTTCGACCGGTTCTGGCGGGCCGAGCGTTCCAGGGCGCGCTACTCGGGTGGCAGCGGGCTGGGTTTATCAATCGCCCGGGCCATCTGTCTTGAGCACGATGCAGTCATCAGCGCACAGAACAGACCGGGCGGCGGATCGGTGATCCGCCTGATGATCCCGGTCTGAGCCAGAGAATTACTGCGCCCCGGCGACCTTCATGATCATCCGCGACAGCAGGTAGATACGCGGCGCCACGCTGGCGACTTCTGCGTATTCCTCAGGTGTATGAATATTGCCGCCGACGATGCCGAAACCGTCCAGCGTTGGCGTCCCTACACTGGCCGACAAACTCGAGTCCGCCGCCCCGCCGCTGCCTTCGATGGTCAGCGTGCGCCCCAGCTCGCCATAGATACCCTGCGCCATGGCCACCAGTGCATCGGACTGCGGCGTCTGCGGCATCGGCGGCAGGCCGCGTACCAGGCTGGTCTTGACCTCGGTGTCGGGAATCAGTTTGTTGGCGGACACCTTGGCCATGTCCTGTTCGAGGCGATCAAACTCTTCGGGCAATACCGCACGCACATCAGCCTTGGCGCTGGCCTGATCGGGAATCACATTGGTGCGGTCGCCAGCCTTGAGCACCGTGAAGTTGATGGTGGTCTTTTTCTCTTCGTCACCGAGCTTGCCCAGTTGCAGAATCTGGTGGGCAACCTCGCTGGCCGCGTTGCGTCCCAACTCTGGCGCGACACCTGCGTGAGAAGCCTTGCCCTTGACCTCCACCAACGCCGTGGCAACGCCTTTGCGCCAGACCACCAAGCCATCGGCCGGACGCCCCGGTTCCAGGTTGAGGGTGACGTCATGCGCCTTGGCGGTCTTCTTGATCAGCTCGGTGCCGACCGTCGAACCGATTTCCTCGCTGGCGTCGAGCAGTACCGTGATCTGCGCGTAATCCTTGAAGTTGAGGTTCTGCAGCACTTTCAGCGCGTAGATCGCCGCCACGATTCCGCCCTTGTCATCCATCACACCGGGACCGTAGGCACGGCCATCCTTGATGTGAAACGGTCGCTCGGCAGCGGTGCCTTCCTTGAATACGGTGTCCATGTGCGCCATCAACAGAATCTTCGCCTTGCCAGTGCCCTTGATTGTGGCCAGCACATGATTGCTGGCCTCAGGCGTATTGGGAACCAACTCGATGGTGGCACCGAGTTTTTTCAGTTCTTCGATGGCGATGTCACTGACCTGACCCAGGCCTTGGGTGTAGCCAGAGCCTGAATCGATGTTCACCAGACGCTCGAGCAGCTTCAAGGCTTCGTCCTGATACTGCTCGGCGTCGGCCTGAATCTTCTGATGAGGCTCGGCCATGGCAAGCGGAGTGAGAGCTGTCAGAACGAAAACCAGGCCCAGCCGAGCGGCCAGTGGCGAGCGGGAAAACAGGTGCATGCGCAATCCATCCTTGAGTGTGATTGAAAGGTTTTCAAGAACCTACCTCAAGCCAGCGCATCGGAACAGGCATTCATGAAGCCGGATCAGGCAATCGTTGGCAGAACCGGGACTGTAAGCTGTCGAAAGATCAGCAAGCGATGCCCGCCGAGAGGAACTGGACAGCGTTTCGCCATGACGTTAACGTAAGCGGCAACCTTCACTCGCAGTCATCACATCTCAACAATAAAAAGATCGAGGATGCGACATGCTGAGCTATTCCGCTGGAATGCAACATCCGCCCCTGCTTGAACACACGATCGGCAGCGCCCTGTCCGAAGCCATAAAACGCTGGCCGGAGCAGGACGCGTTGATCGTGCCGTTCCAGCAGGTGCGCTACAGCTGGCGCGACCTTGGACGTGAGGTCGATACCGTAGCTCGCGCCCTGCTCGCTCTGGGTATCGAAAAGGGCCAGCGGATCGGAATCTGGGCACCCAATTGCGCCCAGTGGTGCATCACACAATTGGCCAGCGCGAATATTGGCGCAGTACTGGTCAACATCAATCCGGCCTATCGCACTTCGGAGTTGACCTACGCATTGCAGCGTTCAGGCTGTTCGTGGCTGGTGACTGCAGACTGCTTCAAGGACTCGAATTATCACGCCATGCTGGGTCAGGTCGTTCCACAGTTGCTGACCCGGACGCCTGGAGCCTGGCACAGCGAAGCACTGCCCGAACTGCGCGGCGTGATCAGCCTGGCCGACAGCCCACCGCCCGGCATGCTGGCGTGGCGCACGCTCCACTCGCTTGCCGAATCGACGCCTCCGGATGCCCTCGAACTGCGCGCTGCCAGCCTGGAGGTGAACGACCCGATCAACATCCAGTACACCTCGGGCACCACCGGTTTTCCGAAAGGCGCCACGCTGAGCCATCGCAACATCCTCAACAACGGTTACATGGTCGGCTACAACCTTGGCCTGGAATCCGGGGACCGGCTGGTCATTCCGGTGCCGCTCTATCACTGCTTCGGCATGGTGATGGGCAACCTCGCCTGCCTGACCCATGGCGCGACGATGATCTATCCGGCGCCGTCGTTCGAACCCTTGGCGACACTCGAAGCGGTCGCCAGCGAGCGGGCGACTTTCCTGTATGGCGTGCCGACCATGTTCATCAAGGAACTCGATCTTCCTGAGCGACAGGCACTGGATCTTTCCAGCCTCAAGGGCGGAATCATGGCAGGCAGCATCTGCCCCATCGAGGTGATGCGTCAGGTCATTGACCAGATGCACATGAGCGGTGTGCAGATCGCCTATGGCATGACCGAGACCAGCCCGGTTTCCCTGCAGACGTCCAATGACGACCCTCTGGACTTGCGCGTGACCAGCGTTGGCCGCACTCAGCCGCATCTGGAACACAAGGTGATCGACCCCCACGGAAACACAGTGGAGCGTGGTCAGGTCGGTGAACTCTGCACCCGAGGTTACAGCGTCATGTTGGGTTACTGGCAGGACGCCGAAGCCACGGCCAGAGACATCGATGCCGAGGGCTGGATGCACACCGGCGATCTGGTGCAGATGGACGCTGATGGCTACGTGACGATCGTGGGCCGCAGCAAGGACATGATCATTCGCGGTGGCGAGAACATCTACCCGCGTGAAATCGAAGAACTGCTTTTACAGCACAGCGACATAGCTGAAGCCTATGTCGTCGGCATTCCGTGTGATCGCTACGGCGAAGACCTGGTGGCATGGGTCAGGCTGCATCCCGGTCACGTGTGCGAAGAACCGTTGCTGCGCGATTTCTTTCGTTCCCGTGTAGCGCACTTCAAGGTGCCAAGGCACTTTTTCTTCGTCGACGAATTCCCGATGACGGTCACCGGCAAGGTGCAGAAATTTCGCTTGCGCGAGATCAGCATCGAGCGACTCACTCAGGTCAGCGAATGACACGCAAAGACTTTGATTCGCGATTGGGGTAACGTCCGGACTCGTCACCCAATCGTTGTAATGGCTGGAGACAGCCATTCGGGCAAGCAACCACAACGCCAATAACGCCTACCTCGTCACGAAAGGGACTGCCAGATCATCAGCCATTGATTCCAGGGATGAGCGAATCATGATCTTGAGAAAAGCCCTTCAAACACGCCATGCACTGATCGCCTTCGCACTGCTGCTGAGTGTGCTTTCCGAGTCCGCCTGGACAGCCACCAAAAGCGTAAAGCGCGGCGTCGCGTATGACGTGGCCTCGCCTGCGGACCTGAGTGCTTTATCGACTGGTATGAGCTGGTGGTACAACTGGAGCCCGAAGCCCCATGATCGTCTGGCCGCCTATGACTATGCGGGCCAGTACAACGTCGATTTCGTGCCGATGGTCTGGAACGCCAATCTCGATGACGGTCAGTTGAAGCTCTATCTGCTGGCGCACCCCGGCATTCGTTATCTGCTGGTCATCAACGAGCCCGATCTGGTCGATCAGGCCAACATGACACCCCAGGCCGCTGCACAGTTGTGGCCGCGTCTGGAACAGATTTCGGCGCAGACCGGGGTCAAACTGGTCGGCCCTGCGATGAACTGGGGAACCATGACCGGCTACGGCGACCCGGTGGCCTGGCTTGACGCGTTCTACGCAGCCTATGCGTCGGCCCATGAGGGACGGGATCCGCAGATCGATTACCTGGCCTTTCATTGGTATGACTACGGCCTGTCGAGCATGCTCGACAGGCTTTCCAGATACGGCAAACCCTTCTGGGTAACCGAGTTCGCCAACTGGCACACGCTCGATGACGGACTGCAGATCGACTCACTTGCAAAACAGAAGCAGCAGATGGCAGAGATGGTCGCGATGCTGGAACGGCGGTCGGACGTGTTCAGGTACGCCTGGTTCACCGGGCGAATGACACCGGATCCGCACTTTTCAAGCCTGCTGGATGCCGAAGGAAGACTGACGGAACTGGGTCAGTACTACCTCTCGTTGCCGTACAGCGAATGAAAGATGGGTTCTGTTCAGCCGAAGCAGCCGCTTCTGGCTGACGGTGCTTCGCGCTCATCCAGAGAGGCGGCGCCTACATCGGTCAGGCCACTGATGATGTGCTGCGTGTACGGAAAGGACGGATCGACTTCCAACAGTCGTTCCGAGATCAGCAACCCTTCCCTTGCCAGCACATCGACCGCCAGCACGCAGTCGACGATGGGGCAGACACGCGCAGAGCGCTTGAGCAGTTCCATGTAGATCTGGCCGAAGGTGAGCTTTCGGGTGCGATCCGGGCTCAGGCGTCTGACGGCACTCAATATGGCCACATCGATTCGACCAGGCTTGTCGCTCACATTATTTGATGTCATGGGCGGGCACACTTCGACGTGACAAATCAAGTTGCCACGTTTCGTCAAAATATAAACAGACAGCGAAAGAGCTGGCGATAACGCCGATAACATATGACGAAACAAAAACAGCCAAACAGCCTTTTTCATCAGAGTCGATATCACTATAAAGACCGATAAACCCGTTCACTGTAGATCAACTCAATGCGTGTATTCACCAATAACGACCGCCGTTTAAAGACTGTAAAAAATGCGGCTATTTCAGCAGAGCGGCCATGATAGCAGAGCACTAAACCTAATTACAGTTAGGTTTAGTAAATTAGGAAATAATGCCTCTTTATATATTTTTTTAGCTATAAAACATCAATTTTTACGGTTAAAATAGTTTAAAACGCTAAATTAAAGCGAATACTCTTCTACCTCAAGCGCTATCCTGCTAAAAAAAAACGCGCCAGCAGCAGGCAGGCCATATGCCAGCATTTCATAAATTCCGCTGCGGTAATATTTTATAAACAGCTGAACTTCTTTCGCGCTTTCCGGACTTAACACTCGGCTGACAGGTATGTCGCGCTAAACGCCTATTTGATTATCCTTGCCACCGTCAATCGAGATTGCCATTGATGACCCGATCCATGTTGCCTGTTTTCGGCGCTGTACTTCTGTGCGCGCAAAGTTTGTCTGCCTTCGCAGCGGACTCAACTTCCACTGCCACCAAGGGAACTTCCGACGCACAAGTCAGAGTTCAGGTCGAGGCCAAACGTGACCGGATTTCCGGTGCCGACAAAGTCACCACACCTGCACAGAAAGGCGCTTCCACCCTGCTCGACGAGCCTGTGAACACCGACGACGCACCTCGACAGGAGCAACACTGATGACACCGTCAGACCTTAATCCGCCCCTGTGCGCCAAGCGAGCATTTGCCTTGTCAGCTTTCAAACAAACGCTGGGCCTGAGCCTGCTGACCTTCAGTGTCATGCAGGCCAATCTGGCGCTGGCGGCCGTCGTCACCCCCGCCACCGGCAATGAAGTCGAGGCGCGCGTCAGCTCGATTCTCGACAACATGAACACGTCGGAAAAGATCAACTTCACCCGCGTCAACGATGGGCACATGATCCCTTCCCTGCTCAAGTGGGGCATCAAGGGCACTGTTGCCTACGACTCATCCATGGGCGTGCACGTCAACAACGCCACCTTCGGCGCGCAGTACCCATCGCAGTCCGCACTGGCCGCGACCTGGAGCATCAACCGCGCCAAGGAATTCGGACAGGCGATTGCCTATGAAACTCGTATTTCCGGCGGGCAGCAGATGCTGTCGCCCGGCGCGAATCTTTACCGCACGCCATTCAATGGACGGTCGGCCGAGTACGTGAGCGGCGAAGATCCGTTCCTGGGCGCGGTGCTGGCTCCGGCTATCGTCAACGGCATTCAGGTGCAAGGGATTCAGGCGAGCGGCAAGCACTACCTGGCCAACGAGCAGGAAGCCAACCGTCAGGCACTCAATGTGACAGTCGACGAACGCACCCTGCGCGAGCTGTACCTGCCGGGTTTCGAATCGATGGTCAAGAACGCCAATGTCGCGTCGATCATGTGTGGCTTCAACAAGATCAACGGCGACTACGCCTGTGAAAACCATCACCTGATCACCGAAGTGCTCAAGGGCGAATGGGGTTATCAGGGCACGGTCATCAGCGACTTCAATGCCATTCATGACGCGTTCAAAGGCGCATGGGCCGGCACCGATATCGACATGCCGTCCGGTTTGCAATTCACCGAAGCCAACCTGCTGCCTTACCTGTGGAGCGGCCAACTGACCCAGAACGTCATTGATGACAAGGTCAAACGCAACCTGCGCGCCATCGTCAGCTACGACTTCCAGGAAAACCTCAACACGGCCAAGACCCTGGACCATCCCGAGTACGGCATGCGTGCAGCACTGAACACGGCGCGTGAATCCATCGTCCTGTTGCGCAACGAAACCACCGCTGCGGGCAAACCGCTGCTGCCCTTGGCGCGCACCGCGAAGATCGCCGTGATCGGCAACTGGGCACACGACGCACCCGCCTCGCCTTTCGGCACCGCCAACTCGCCACCCAACAGTTACGTGACGGAGCTGAGCGGCCTGCAGCAACTGGCATCCAGCAGTGCCAACGTGACTTACCTGTCGGAGTTGAGCCTGAACCCGGCCAGCTCGGCCTGGTATCAGCCTGCAACCGGTAACAACGGCATCAATAATTCGGGCGTCAAAGCCGAATATTTCTCCAATGTCAGTTTATCCGGTGATCCGGCGCTGACCCGCGTCGAGCCCGGCGTGAACCTGAACTGGACCACCGGCACCAACGTCACCGACGCAGGCACCACCGCCGTTTCCGGCTTCAGCCCTGCACCCGGCTCGTTCTCGGCACGCTTCACATCGGTGATCAAGCCGACGGTCTCCGGGCCGCAGGTCTTCAAGGTGCGTGCGGATGGCCCTTACAAGCTCTGGGTCAACGACGAACTGGTCGTGGAAAGCGACGGCGTTCCGTACTCGTCCGACGTGGTCAATGCACTGACCACCTCCGGCAAGACCGCCGCTTTGACCGCGGGCAAGTCGTACACCGTCAAGCTTGAATACAAGCGCGTGCAGGGCAACTTCATTCCCGCACTCGGTGGCGTGACTGGCGTACAGATGAGCTGGGCTTCGCTGCGTCCGCCCAAGGACCTGTCGAAATACGATGCGGTGGTCGTCGCCACTGGCACCAACTACGAGAACGAAGGCGAAGGCTCGGACCACGGTTTCGACCTGCCGGACCAACAGGCCGAACTGGTGAGCTACGTGACCAAGGCCAACCCCAACACCATCGTCGTGATGCACGGTGGTGGCGTGGCCAACATGCAGCCGTGGGCCAACAAGGTCGGCGCAACACTGCAAGCCTGGTTCCCCGGCCAGCAAGGCGGTCAGGCGCTTGCGGAGATTCTGTTCGGCAAGGTCAACCCGTCGGGCAAACTGCCGATCACCATCGACAAGAAGATCGAGGACAACCCGAGCTACGCGTCGTATCCGGATCCGGCCGCTTACCGTGGCGACAAGGCCCTGACTGAAATGAACTACAGCGAAGGCCTTTACATGGGTTATCGCGGTTACGACAAGAAGCACGCCAAGCCGCTCTACCCGTTTGGTTACGGCCTGTCCTACACCACATTCGGCTACAGCGACCTCAAGCTGTCGACCAATGTGCTGACGCCAGGCTCCACCATTGACGTGAAGTTCACCCTGACCAACACCGGTGACAAGGCCGGTTTCGAAGTGGCGCAGCTCTACGTGCAGCCGGTAAAACCTGCCGTTGATCGTCCGGAAAAAGAACTCAAGGGCTTCACCAAGGTGTACCTGCAGCCGGGCGAGAGCAAGACCGTCAGCATCCCGATCGACTCGCGTTCGCTGGCCTATTACGTCGACAAGACTGCAAGCTGGGATGTGGACGCAGGCAAGTACAAGATTCTGGTCGGTGCGGACTCGGAAAACCTGACGCTCAACCGGACCCTGATCACCCTGTACCCGGAAAAACTGACGACCCGCGACAGCAACCCGCTGCCGTTGCCACTGCGCAAGGCGGTGCAGGTGTCAGCGTCACTGAAATACTGATGTCAGCATCAAGGCTCATGGACGAGCCTTGATGTCCCTTCCTAATCGCTGCGCGTAAACGTCGAAGACCGCCATCACATCCACTTCTTCAGGGCACCTTAGCCACTGAATCTGCAAGCCGTCCATGACCGAGAAGATCTCCTGGGCCAGGGCTTGTACGTCGACATCCGTACGGATCTCCCCCGCTTCTTTCAAGGCATTCAAGTGGCCGCGCGCGTGCTGGTGGGTCAGATGAAAGCGCTCGTTGTGCCAGGCCCAGGCCGGATGCTCAGGCGACAGGCTTTCGGTGTTCATCAGCAAGGCCGCCTGACACTCGGCTGCATCCTCGATGCTGAAACCCATGCTCAATTTGATGAACTTGATAAAACCTTCAAGCGTCGGCTCGGTGACCAGATCCTGAAATCTGGACACTACTCGTTGATCGCGACGTTCCAGCAGCGCGCTCAGCAAGGCTTCCTTGTTCGGGAAATGGTGCAGCAAACCGACCGTAGTAATACCTGCCAGCGTCGCCACGTCACGCATCGAGGCGCTCGAATAGCCATTGCGGGCGAAGACGATCGTCGCCGCATCCAGCAAGGCCTTTCTGCGCATGTCACCCTTGGGTGCGCGGCGGCGTTTGGGCTGCACGGCCTCTTCGGATTCATTCCCTGAGTCTTCAACTGACATAAAACCTGATAACACCTTGAGCCAATGTGTGTTCAATATTTCCCAGTGCCTGCAGCCTGGGCCCTGCTCGCGAAAAACCGTTTTGCGGTCAGCGATGCGACGAATATGGAGATCGACGCGATCACGGCGTTACCGGCAAACATGCCTGGTACCGCGCCGCTGCCGCCAAACCAGTGAGCCCCGACGTACACGAACGGCACAGTGCCGAGCGTCGCACGCAGCCAGGCGAAAACCGCCACCAGCCATGACCGGTTCATGGTCATAAATACCGCGATGGCGACGAAATCCAGGCCGATGATCACCCAGAGCCCGCCACCCAACCGGCAGTAATTCAAAAAGACCGTGCGAACCTCGCCTTCCAGCTGATAGATATCGGCGATGGTACTGCTGAACACTAGCAGCACCAGCCAGACCGCCAACCCGTAACCGACCACCAGTCTGCGAGTGAAGACGATGGCCTGGCGAACACGGTCGTCCCGTTGCGCCCCGATATTCTGCCCCAGTATCGGCGCCAGCGCGCCGGGCAGTGCGAAAAAGGCGCAGTAGGAAAATTGCAGCACGCGATCCATCACGCTCATGGCGGCCAGCGCCGAGGTGCCGAACGCCGACAGCGAGGCGACCAGATAGGCCAGCCCGACCGGCGTCGCCAGGTTGGCAGCCATGGCCGGCAGCGCCAGCTTGAACGTCCGGCCTGCGTGATTGCGCAGCAGTTTAAGGTTGCGGGAGAACGTCAGACCGATCCGCTTACGCACCCAATAGACGCCCAGGCAGGCCGACACACACCCGGACAGCGCGAAGGCCAGCCCCGCCCCTTCCAGCCCCAGACCGAGCCCGAAGATAAAGAACGGGTCCGCCACCGCAAGCGTCGCGGCGCCTGACAGCACCACACCCAGCGCACGGCGGTTATCGCCCGCCGTCCTGAGCATTTGCGCGGCCATCTGCATCACCGCCTGCAACACAGTCGCGGGCAGCGCCAGCCAGATAAACCCGCGCGCCGCCTCGTAAACCGCCGCCTCGGCACCCAGCCAGTGGGTAATCGGCACCATCAGGACCAACTGCAGCACCGCTGCGAGACCGGACACCGCAAGAATCATCAGCATCAGGCTGGCGCAGAGCCGCGCCACCGATTTCGTCACCCGGTGACCGATGCGCGCCGACAATACCGCCGTGGCAGCGATGATGAAACCGCTGGCCAGCGACATGTTGATGAACATCATCACCTTGGCAATGCCAACCGCTGCCAGCAGCACCGGGTCGTGCAGCATGGAGACGTAGACCAGCGTGAGGATGTCGACCAGAAAAACGGCGAACAGACTCAAGGCGCTGGTGCTGGCCGTCACCATGACATGGCGTGATACGGGACCTTCGGTAAATATCGCGCTGGCTGCAGCCATAACGCTCCCCTGAACGGACTGGGGCTGAGCGCTTCAGGTGAAGCGCTCAGCGAGGCGGCGATTCTAGTCGGGTTGGACAGTCGGGGGTATCGGTTTGAGGGAGGAGCGAGTGTTCACGACGTGAGCCCGCTCATTTGACATCCTTTTGCCATTAGCTACAGTTCTGCCACCAAAGGAGTACGGGTATGTGTATGGACGCACATTGGCGCTTTTCGTTGTGTCTGCCGGACCAGGGACTGTTAGTACCGGCACGGCCATTTCCCTATTCCGCTTCGCGGATGAAGACTGCCGCTTATCGCGAAGGTCACTCCAGTATTTTCCTGAATCTGCAACCCGCAGCCACTGCTGAACGGACTCGGCCGCGCGTGAGCAAATCGCATTGCAATGATGTGCAAGTCAACTCCAACGCCTGAATCCCGGCTGCGGAAACTTCGAAGGCAAGACAAGGAGCGTGGTCATGAAGTACGTAATCGGTCCCAGTGTTGGTATTGCCCGGGTGGGCAACAGTCCGACAGAGTTTTACCTGGCCCCTGAGAAACTGGGCGGCAGGCCGCTGGAATGCAGTCAGGCCGGCGATCAGTCGCTGGATAATGGACACCCCATCTACGTCAGCCATTACAAGGATGATCAGGGTCGTGTGAAACGACAGGCTGCCCGTTTTTGCCTGTTCGCTGTTGACGAGGATGGCGACAGCCGAGAAGTCACGCTGGATGATCCGGCGATCGCCGGGATTGAATGGACCGTTCACCTGGCCAACAAGAAAGCCGCCTGGTACAGCTTCAGCGAGCTTCAGGGCAACCTCTTGCTTGGTCCTGACAATAGCTACGAAGCCTGCAACGTCCCCAAACGTAACAGCACCGTGCATGGCGAGGCTCGACAAAGCGAGTTACTGATCGATCCGGGGCCGCGCAGAGTCTCCGGACCTCACCATCCGCAGCAGGAGTTTTCGCGCCACACCATACCGGCCAATTACCCTTACGGCTCCTTTCCGATCTATGCCAATGGCTCGGGACCGCAGCAAGGGCTGCCTATCAATACGCTGGGCGGCGTGTTGACCGACAACAAGGGTCGCTTGCTGGTTCTCGGTGGATACGGGCATGCTGGTGGGGATCAATCGATCACCAGCTTCGCCGGGGCAGACACCTGGCATGACGATACGTCCGATGGGCCGGTAACCTGCACACTGACCTTCAGTGATGGCAGTCCCCCGCAAGAGCTCCGCGCCTGGTGCGTGGTGGGCTCGCCCAAGTTCGCACCGGAACTGGAGAACATCGTCACGCTGGATGACGTGATGTTCGATGTTGGCGTGCGCGAGCATCAACTGGTCCCGGCGCTGTACAGCCAGGGCGAATACAACCCTGACTTCATCGTCAACTACAAACGGGACATCGAACCGATCCTGTTACGTCCTGCGGGCTACCGCTGGGTGGCAGCGATTCCGGCTCTCAACAGCTTTTCGCCTCCGCCGTTCGATGCGACCGATGCCAGCGATACCACTCTTGAATATCGCCGCGCCTATTTCAGTCTGTTTCGCCGCCCGGGTGAGAACGGCTTTACAGGCGGGCAGACCAACCAGCTGTTCGATGACAACAGCGGCATTCCGCTGATGCCACTGAACTCGGGGTCCAACTCGGTCAGCAACGACGTGCTGGACAAATTCCTGACGCTGACCCGCACTCAGTACTTCATGCTTGGCCAATGGGCGGCGGGTAAATTTGACGTGAGCCCTGCGGCGCCTCTACCGAACGTTACCGATCTGGATCGTGCCAGCGTCGGCAACTGCGTCGGCGGTCCGTTTTGCCCAGGTATTGAGGTGACCTGGAGCCTTTACAGCAAAGCGCTTTACGAGGCGCCTTACCGCATCAGGCATCGTCATGATGAGGATTATTACCGCCAGAATGGACTGTGCCCGGACGAAAACGAAACCGATCCGTCGGGCAACGTCCAGGGATGCGAACCGGGGGATCTGACCAAGCGCATGGCTACGCCCTGGCAGTCGGACTTCTTCCAGTGCACGGTTCAGTACATCAATTTCAGCGACAACGACGCCAATAAGGCAGACGGCATTCCCAAGCCGCCTACCTACTATGCGTACTGGTGGCCGCCGCAAAGTCCGTGGAACGTCATTCCTGGCGACCTGTCGGCGCAAGCGCAGGAACAGTCCGGTATTCCTGCCGGTCTGCAGTCGATCTACAACCGCGGCATCAACAGCTTCTCGGAGATGATCAATGCCTGGCACTACCTGGGTTTTATCACCAACGAAGCCAAAGGCCCTTATCGCGACCTGTTCCCCAACTTCATGGAAACAGAGCGCAATAACGAGCGCTTCCTGGCAGCCAGCGTAGCTGTCGCCAGCGGTGCCAACGTGGTCAGCGGCGCCGACGCCAACTTTTTCAATACCTGGTACTTGGCACCGGACAAAACCCTGCCGAAAGTTGATACCCGTCGCGCTGTCGCAACGCGGGGGCATCTTGTCCGCTAGCGGACCGAGGATCGTAGATGTGGTTATCGCAGGGGGAGGTCCCGCCGGTTGCGCGGCGGCCCTCACCCTGTGTCGCCATACCGATCTCTCGGTGATGTTGGTGGAACAGACCGGATACGGAGAGGACAAGGTCGGAGAAACCTTGTCGCCTGCGGTCCTGCCATTGCTGGACTATCTCGGTGTGGGGGAACATTTCCGCCAAGGCAACTTCGCGCCGTCCCACGCCTTTACGGCAGCCTGGGGAGACGAGCACGTCAGCACGCGGGACTTCCTGTTCACCGGGCGCGGCCATGGGTGGCATCTGGATCGAGCGCGTTTCGATGCGGGTCTGGCCAACGCCGCCCGCAGCTTTGGTACGCAATTGGTGCTCGGCAAACGCCTGAAACAGGTGCAAAAGCAGGATGACGGCTGGCGGGTCGATCTGAGCGATGACGTACAGGTGCAGTGTCGCTACCTGATCGACGCCAGCGGGCGTAGCGCCTGGCTGGGTCGTGCGGTAGGCGCCAGGACGGTGCAGGACGACCGGTTGGTGGGCATCTCAGCGTACTTCTCGTCGAGTGATCTACCCGTCGAATCCAGCTCGCTGGTCGAAGCGATTCCTGCGGGCTGGTGGTACAGCGCGCCGTTACCGGACGGCAGAATGGTTGCGGTATTGATGACCGACGCAGACCTGCTGCAGGCCTCAAATGCCGACCGTTCCGCATTCTGGAACGAGGCAATGGCCCAGGCACCCAATACCCGCGAGCGTCTCGGACTACGCACGGTCAGTGGCGATCTACAGGTATGGCCAGCACATTCACAACAACTGGAGCCCAGTTGCGGTAATGGATGGGTGGCTGCGGGAGATGCAGCAGCCGCATTCGATCCGTTGTCCTCAATGGGCATCGGCTACGCCCTGACCACCGGGATTCACGCTGCCCGGCTTGCCGCCAGCAGCATTACCCAGAAGCAGGACGACAGCGAGCAACGTCAGGCGTATGCCGATGATGTTCGTCGGCACGTAAACGAGTACCAGAACCTCAAACGCAGCTATTACAGTGTGGAAACACGTTACAGCGACCAGCCTTTCTGGGCACGTCGCCAGACCGCCACTGCGGCCTGAAACGCTTGAAACGCTTGAAACGAAGCCTCGTCAGTCAATGACGAGGCTTTGTCGTTTGCGATACGCCTGTGGCAATGGATCTGACTGGCGAAACAGAACTTGAAAAGGAATCAGAAAGGATAATGAACAGCACAAGACTGAAATGTTTGTGTAGCTGCCTGAAAGGGGATTTTGCTGAGCGAAGTTTCAAGGTGTCGGGTAACTGCGAGTGAGGCTCTGAACCTCAGCATCTGCATTAACTCGTTACGGGCAACACCTTGAACTATATGAAAAGTGGCTCCACGACCTGGACTCGAACCAGGGACCCAGTGATTAACAGTCACTTGCTCTACCAACTGAGCTATCGCGGAATGAGCGCTATGTTACTGATTCGCAAAACGAAGTCAAGCGAGCGGCTGAAATTTTTTCACTGAAAGTCCGATGAAAGAACGCTCGCTCGTCGTGAGACGGGTTCATTAGCGCGTCACAGGTGGCGTAGTGTATTTGCCCTTGACCTGACGCAACCATTTTCGAGGTAAAGCCGATGCCCCTGAATAGCCATCTTGAAACGCTATTCCCCACTGTCGATGACATTCCCGAGCAGTATCGCCCAGGCCCGCCCATCGAGCAGCGCGATTATCTGGTCGATGGCAAGCTGCAGACCTGGAACAGCCCATTGGCGCCGGTACGCAGTCCGGTGTGCATCAGAAGCAGCACCGGCCTTGAACCGATGATTCTGGGCAGCACGCCTTTGCTGGATGCGGCAACCGCGATGACGGCACTCGACGCAGCGGTCAGCGCCTGGGACAGAGGCCAGGGTCGCTGGCCGACGATGCGCGTTGCCGAGCGTATCCAGCATGTGGAGGCGTTTCTCAAGCGCATGCGTGAGCAGCGTACGGCAGTGGTCAATCTGCTGATGTGGGAGATCGGCAAGAACCTGAAGGACTCGGAGAAGGAGTTCGATCGCACCTGCGATTACATCGTCGACACCATCAATGCGCTCAAGGAACTCGACCGGCGCTCCAGTCGCTTCGAGCTTGAGCAGGACACGCTCGGCCAGATACGCCGCGTGCCGCTGGGTGTCACGCTGTGCATGGGGCCTTACAACTATCCGCTGAACGAGACATTCACCACGCTCATCCCTGCGCTAATCATGGGCAACACCGTGGTGTTCAAGCCCGCCAAGTTCGGCGTACTGCTGATCCGTCCATTGCTTGAGGCGTTTCGTGACAGTTTTCCGGCCGGCGTCATCAATGTGATCTATGGCAGCGGTCGCGACACGGTGAGTGCGCTGATGGCCAGCGGCATGATCGACGTGTTCGCCTTTATTGGCACCAACAAGGCCGCCAGCGACCTGAAAAAACTCCATCCGCGCCCTCACCGCCTCCGCGCGGCGCTGGGTCTGGACGCCAAGAACCCCGGCATCGTCCTGCCCGACGTGGATCTGGACAACGCGGTCAGCGAAGCGGTCACCGGCTCGCTGTCCTTCAACGGCCAGCGCTGCACGGCGCTGAAAATCTTCTTCGTGCATGAAGACGTGGTCGAAGGCTTTCTGGAAAAATTTCAGGAGAAGCTGGCCCAGCTCAAACCCGGCATGCCCTGGGAACCAGGTGTCTCGCTGACGCCGCTGCCCGAGCCCGGCAAGACGGATTATCTGCAAGGGCTGGTGGCCGACGCACTCGGCAAAGGTGCAAAGATTATCAATAACAACGGTGCACTGGTCAGCGAGTCGTTCTTCCACCCTGCTCTGCTGTATCCGGTTACACCTGAAATGCGCGTCTATCACGAAGAACAATTCGGTCCGGTTGTCCCCGTCGTGCCTTACCGTGACCTGAACAGCGTGATCGATTACGTACTGGATTCCGACTTCGGCCAGCAGCTGAGCATCTTCGGCAACGACTCGGCGCAGGTCGGACGGCTGGTTGACGCGTTCGCCAATCAGGTCGGCCGGATCAACCTCAACGCCCAGTGCCAGCGCGGTCCGGACAAATACCCGTTCAACGGACGGAAGAATTCGGCAGAAGGCACCCTGTCGGTTCACGATGCACTGCGGGTGTTCTCGATCCGCACGCTGGTGGCGACAAAATTTCAGGAGAGCAACAAGCAGCTGGTCAGCGACATCATTCGCAACCGCGAGTCGAGCTTTCTGACCACCGACTATATTTTCTGAAGCCTTGAAACCCGCTGGCGCAGCACATGCCGCGCCCGCGAGCCCAGGTTAACGACTACAGATCGCATTTGATAACGATTATCGAAAACGGGTAGCATGCGTTCTTCCGGGCAGGACATATCGCTTCTTCCCCACGAAACGAGCATCAATGCCCTGTGGATTCGTCCGCCAGCAAACTCGACCTCTATCTCGCGCACCGTTCGGCACTGGTGGACTACGCCACACCGATCGTGGGTTGCCGTGCGCGTGCCGAGGATGTCGTTCAGGAAGCCTGGCTGCGATTCAACGGACGTGAGGACCAGACTCTTTCGATCAACAATCCGGTTGGCTACCTGTATCGCATCGTGCGCAATCTGTCGCTGGACCTCACGCGCAGCATGTCCACCGAAAAGCGACAGCCCGACAGCCACGCCCTTCTGGCCGAACTGCCAGCTGTTACGGCATCGCCCGAGCAGGAAGTGGTCGGTCAGGACGAGCTGCAACAGGTGGCTGACGCGCTGGCCCGGTTGCCGGAACGCACGCGCATGGCCTTCGAGATGCATCGCCTGGGCGGCTACACGTTGCAACAGGTGGCCAGTGCGCTGGGTATTTCGGTAGGGTTGACACATCATCTGGTGCATGAAGCCTTGAGTCATTGCGCTGCATGGCTGGACCGTGGCAATGACTGACCCGCGCGACGAAAACATTCAAAAGAATCTGAAAAAAACCGGCAGTCATCCGTCTTTTGCTGAAGGGCGCGATCCTGTGCGACCCTTGCCCCCCTTTTCCGCCGCTGGAGCCTTGCCGGACATGCCGCAAGCCGAACCTCGCCAGGCCCTTCAGAACATTGCTCTGGAATGGTTGATGCGTGCCCGACAGGCACCTGACGATGCGCGGCTGCACGATGAGATGCGCCAGTGGGAAGAGGCCGACCCGCAGAACGCCGAGGCGCTGCGCAGGGCTGAGCGTATCTGGCAGTTGACCGGCCAGCTCACACCTACCACGGCGCACAAATGGCCGCCGATTCCGTCCGTGCATGACGCTGCGACTGCGCAACGCCCGGTCAAAAAGCGCCCCGTGAGACGCCGAACCCTGAGCTGGGCGGTTGGCGGCGCGCTCGCCGCCTGCCTGGTGCTGGCCCTCAACCCAAACTTCACAACCTTACTGCAGGCCGACTTCGCCACCGCCAGCAATGAGCGCCGTGACGTCCGGCTGCCCGACGGCAGCCTTGCAGCGCTGGACCGCAACAGCGCCATTGCCGTGGACTTTTCCGGCACACGCCGGGATGTCCGCCTTCTGCGTGGTCAAGCCTTCTTCGACGTCACACCCGATCGCAGCAAGCCGTTCAATGTTCAAGTCCAGAGCCTCGACGTCACGGTAACCGGCACCGCGTTCAATGTGGACCTGGAATCGAACACCATTGAAGTGGTCGTCCAGCACGGTTCGGTCAAGGTCAGTGAGCGTGACAGTCAGCGCCTGCTCAACCCCGGCCTGATCGCAGGGCAGCGTCTGGATGTCGACCGTTACAGTGGACAGGCCCGATTGCTGGCCCAGCCCGCGAGTCGTGTCGCCACTTGGCGCAATAACCAGCTGATCGCCGACAACGCCCGCCTCGGCGACATGGTAGACGAATTGCAGCGCTATCTGCCCGGCAAGGTCTGGCTCAAGGACCCGCAGCTCGCCGAACTGCGCATCACTGGCGTCTATGACACCCGCAATCCGCAGGCCGCCTTGCAGGCCATGGCGCAACCCCACGGCGCACATGTCGAAAGCTGGACGCCGTGGCTGCAAGTGCTGACACGATAAACCTGCACCCGTCTGCAGACTGCTAAAGATAGCCAGACCGATCATCGCCAGACCGGAATGTGGCGCTTTTACCCTCTCAAGAACTGCCGCGCGATGCCGACACCTCGGCAACACAGCCCCCTTCTCACGCGCAGGTATAACAATAATGGCCACGCTCAAGACCGTTCAGGCACGCTACACCGCTACATTCGTGGGATTCATGGCGCTGGTCATTATCCTGACTGTTTATGGGATCAATCAGTTTGTCACGCCCAGGCTCACGGCCAACGACGAGAACATGCTGACCGTCAAGGCAGCCGACATCAGTAACGAGATCAAGACCGAGCTGGCCCGGGTTCAGGCACAGGCTCGCGTTATCACCGAGATCGTGCCGCAGCTGTCCAGCGACGACATCGACCGGTTGCTGCCCTTCATGGTCAACCAGTATGGCGAGGCCAAGGTCTTCGGCGGCGGCATCTGGCCGTTGCCTGAAGTGCGCACACCGGGGCGCGCCAAGCACAGCACTTTTTATCACCGCGATGCCTCCGGCAAGCTGATCGTCAACACCCACTGGAACTCGCCGGAATCGCTCAACTATTTCGAGCAGGGCTGGCACAAGGGCGGCCTGAGTTCGCCTGCCGGTCAATGCGCTTGGGCTCCGGCCTATCAGGACGCAGCGAGCCCCGAGCCGCGCACCAACTGCGCGATGGCAATTACCAAGGATGGCAAGCCATGGGGCGTATCGACCATCGACGTGACCCTGGGCTTTTTCAATCAGTTGGTCGAAGCCAAGGAGCGTGAGGTCAACGGCCGGATCATGATCATCGAAGCAGATGGCAAGATCCTCTCCAACGTGCCGGGCAGCAACGACAAGATCGTGCTGCGCAACATTTCCGAACTGGCAGGGCAGTCGCCGTTCATCAACGGCATCAAATCGGCCCTCGCCCTCAAAAGCAGCGGTACCACCCGCCTGACCTACGACAACAGTGACGGCGAAGAATCTACCCTGTTCCTGATGCCGGTCGCCGGCACGCCCTGGCTGCTGGCCGTGTCGCAGAACACCGCACTGCTGAAGACCCAGAGCGAGACGGTCCTCAAGACCCTGGCCTGGCTGCAGATTCCGATGGTGCTGGTCCTGCTCGTGCTGATGATCGTTGCCCTCGGCACGCTGATGAAACGCCTCACCGTGCTCAAGACCAATATCGATACGCTGTCGGCCGGTGACGCTGACCTGACCCGCCGCATCGCGGTGAAAGGCCAGGATGAAGTTGATCAGGTGGGTGAATCGGTCAACCGCTTCATTGCCTATCTGCAACGCATGATGGTCGAAGTCAGTTCCTCTACCAGCGACATCGCCATGGGCATCGAGCAACTGCGCAGTCAGGCCGGCACAACCAACGCGATTCTGGTGCGCCATGCCAACGAGACCGATCAGGCGGTGACGGCAATCACCGAGATGTCCTCGACGGCCGATGAAGTGGCGCGCAGTGCTGCCCAGACCGCCAGCTTCACGCAATCGGCCAACGAGAATGCGCAGGTCTCCAAGACCGTGGTATCCGACGCATCGGACAGCGTGAACGCGCTGATCAGCGAAGTGGATTCGGCCACCAGCAAGGTGCAGTCGATGGAGCAGGACGCCAAGCGCATCAACGCCGTGCTGGCAGTGATCGGTGAAATCGCGGGGCAGACCAACCTGCTGGCGCTCAACGCCGCCATCGAGGCCGCACGCGCCGGTGAACAGGGCCGTGGCTTCGCAGTTGTTGCCGACGAAGTCCGCGCCCTCGCCGCCCGTACGCAGGCCAGCACCTCGGAAATCAACGAGATGCTCAACAGCCTTCAGCAAGGCGTCAGCGCTGCCGTCGCGGCCATGGAAAAAACCCGTCAGAGTTGTCAGGCCACTGCGGGCAAGACCACGGCCGTGACCGCCGGGCTCGACGACATGACCAGTTCGGTCCTGCGCATCAACGACCTGAGCACCCAGATCGCCACCGCCGCCGAAGAGCAGAGCGCGGTGTCCGAAGAGATCAGCCGCAACATCATCGCGGTGAAACACATCGTCGAAGAACTGGTGGAAGGCGGCTCCAGCAACGAGCGCAGCACGGCGGCACTGGCCGAGTCCAATACCCGGTTGATTGCGTTGGTAAGGCGCTTCAAGGTGAGTTGATCCAGAGTCAGTCCAGAGTGTTTCGTGAATAGGCGAAACACTCTGGGCTCATGCTGACAAATGATCTGCAACCTGCGCTGTGCCGCTGCGGATGCGATTGTCCAGCCCCACCGCGTGACCCTCATCGCGGGCAAGCCCTTTCTTATCAAACACTCTGTGTTTACTGAACAGTACGCGTACCTGATTCTGCCCGAAGGGCGTAGGAGCTCTCGGAGGTTACGACGGCAGCGATGGGCTGCGCAGCGGCCCCAGATTTCATCTGACACACCGCATACGCAGGTTTTGCTGCCGGTTCCCGGCAGATCGCGGGCAAGCGCGCTCCTACAAAAATCGCGTTTCTTCAGTGAATTATGTGTTGTTTGATAAGAGGCGGCTTACCGGCGATGAACGATGACGCGGTGTCAACGGTATCGCCGCATTTCAGCCTTTCTCTTACTTGATCCGATAATGAAACGTGTTCTTCACCCCGGACACCGTCACCGGTTTGCCGTCGACGATGCGTGGCTGATAGCGAAACGTTTCGGCAGCGGCGACTGACGGGCGCATGAACAGTGGATGACAGGTGCCCTGCACTTGTGGGTTGACGACGCGGCCCTGGGGCGAGACGTCGTAGACCACCGTGCAGTCGCCTTCGATGCCTTTGTCCAGCGCACGTTCGGGGTAGTCCGGGGCTTCCTTGCTCAGGGGCTGATACTGACTGTTGTCGGCAGCAGCCGCCTGTTGTGACGAGCGAGCGCGGTCAGCGGACTGCCGGGCCTGTTCGGCTTGCAGACGTTGCTGCTCGGCGAGGCGCTGCTGGTTCTGCAGCCTTTGCTGTTCGGCCTGTTTCTGCTGGTCAAGCGCCCTCTTCTGCTCTTCGCTGCGGCGCTGATCAATTTCGCGTTTCTGCTCCTCGACCCGCTTGCGCGCCAGGGCTGCCTGTTCGATCTGCCGCGCCTGACGCTGAGTGTCCGGGTGCGGCGCAGGAGCTTCGACTGGCTTCACGACCGGCGCAGGCTCGGGCGCAGGCGCCGCCGCCTGAACAGGCTCGACAACCGGCTCCGGTGATGGCGCGACAGGCGCAGGTGCAGGCGGCAGAATCAGCAATTGAGTGGTCAGGGTTCTCACGGGCTCAGGCAGTTTTTGCTCGGCGACCCAACCCTGCATCAGTGCGGCCAGCACGACAACATGCAAGGCCACTGCAAACGCCGCAGCCAGTCCGTGGCTGCGCAGCCGGGGCCGTTTCAGGGCCTCGGGGCGCACCTGCGTGTAAGGGAGGGCCATGGCGGTCATTGCGGCGCCTCGGTCACCAGTCCCAACTGCGTGACGCCACTGTGCTGCAAGGCCGCCATGGCAGCGACCACACGCCCGTAATCGGCCTTGTCATCGGCGCGAATGAATACCTGGGTGTCCGGACGCTCGGCCACCAGTTGCGCGACACGTCCCTGCATGTCTTCAAGGCTGGCGGCAGTGTCGGTCTGCGCATGGGTGTCGACGGTGTCGCCCAGATTCCAGTAGTAGCCACCTTCCGCCTTGACCGACAAGGTCACGATGCGCTGTTTGGTATCGCTGGCCAGTGCCTCGCTCGCGACCTTGGGCAACTCGATCTTCACGCCCTGGGTGAGCATCGGCGCCGTGACCATGAAGATCACCAGCAGCACCAGCATCACGTCGATGTAGGGCACCACGTTCATTTCGGCTTTCGGGCCGTGTTTGCGTTGCGGTTTGACCAGCATGGCAAGTCCTCAGGCCGCAGCGGCCATGGTGCGTGGTGTGGCCTGCAGAATGCGGTTCAGACGCACCTGCAATTCGTTGCCGAAGCTGTAGTAACGAGCTGCCAGCGTATGGCCACGCGCGGCAAAGCGGTTGTAGGCGATGACGGCAGGAATCGCCGCGAACAGGCCGATGGCGGTCGCGATCAGGGCTTCAGCGATGCCGGGCGCGACGGTGGACAGCGTGGCCTGCTGCACCTGCGACAGGCCGATGAAGGCGTTCATGATCCCCCAGACGGTGCCGAATAGCCCGATGTATGGGCTGACCGACCCGACCGTGGCGAGAAATTGCAGGCCTTTTTCCAACTGCAATTCCTGCTCGCTGATTGCCACCTGCAATGAACGCTCGACACCGGACAACACCGCTTCCGGCTCGGCTCCAGGGCGCTGTTTGAGCTGTACGTATTCAGCGTAACCGGCGCGAAACACCTGCCCGACGCCATCGTCCTGATCCTGCTCAGCATACAGAGGCGCCAAGTCGGTTTCGCTGCGGAAACGCGCTTGAAAATGGTCCAGCGTGCGCTCGTAATGGCGCAACGCGAGGCTGCGCTGAACGATCAGGTACCAGCTGAGCAATGAAGCCAGCAGCAGGGTCAGCATCACCGCCTTGACCAGCAGGCTGGCGTCGCTGATCAGACTCCACAGGGTCATGTGTTCCAGGGTTGCGTGCATCGGTCTTTCCTCGTCTTGCAGTGCCGTCCGGTTGCGGTCGGCACGCGGGATGAATCGACTGTCTATCACCGTTCGATGACAAACGACTTACGGCAGCGACAGGGTTTTCACCACATCGGCCCAAGGGACGAATTTGAAGTTCTGCGCCTGCTCGGGCATGCGCTTGCGACCGTCCTGCACCACCAGCATGCCGCGGCTCCAGGCACCGCCCAGATTGGTCGACGTCACTTCGATGCCGTCGGTTTCGGAACTGCCGTCGATCCCGGCCTGGGCATTGATCCCGACCCTAAACGCGCCGCGCAGCGCATACGGCGGCTCGGCATCGACCACCACGTAGCTGTCATTGCCTTGGCTGGATATCACCAGATAGTCATGCTGTTCGCTCTGGTAGAACGCCAGCCCCTCAACATCGGCGTGCAGCACATCACCCACCTTGATTACGCTGGACAGGGTTGCCGGCTGATCGGCGCGGGCATCCACTTCCCAGACGCCGACGTCTTCCTCACCGAGAAACAGGCGCTGACGCTGGTCATCCGCCACGCAACCTTCAGGCTGGGTCTCGACCTTGAAACGACGCACCAGCTCGCCCTGCGCCTTGCCGTTCGGCGCACTCAGGCGGTACTGCAGAAAGCTGCCGTCCTTGCCGTTGGCGAAGGCGTACAGCTCGCCGCTGGCGGGCTTGAACAGGCAAACGCCATAGATTTCCGCCAGCGGGGTCGGAATCTCGCCCGCTTCACGCAGTTCGCCGGTCGCGCGGTCGATGCTGAACAGGCTCAGGCTGTTGCGATCACGGTTGCTGGCCACTGCCAGATCGACATTGCGCTTGCCGAGCATGAAGCCGGGACGCACATCGACGTTGTTCAAGCGGCCCACCGGCAGTGACTGCAGTTGTTTGCCGTTGAGGTCATACACCAGCAGGCCCTGTTTCTTGTTGGTGCCCAACACACGGCTCAGCGCCGGTTTCTGTGGGTGCACCCAGATCGCCGGGTCATCGGCGGCATCGCCTTGGCGGGCCACGGGCTGGGTCTGCGCCAATGGCAACACGCTCGGCAAGGCTGCCTCAACGGGAACCGGGGTCGGCGTCCAGCCCAGAGTGCCCTGATGCAAGCGCTCGCCATCGTTGTCGTTGACCAGCAGTTGCAGGCCTTCCTTGCCCTGATTCACCGACAGCCCTTCGGGCTTTTTCAGGTTCATCAGCGACAGTTCACCCGCCGACGTCCAGCCCTGCGCCTGCTGTTGATAAAGGTGCAGCGCCTTGCCTTTGGGGTCCAGCGCCAGCAGGCCGCCAGGCACAATCGCCATCGCGCCTGCGGCCTGTTTCACATCGCCGAACGGCTCACGCAACGCCACTGGCTGGCGCGTGACGTGGGCTTCAGGATGCGCCGGATAAGCCCACCAGCCGATATTCTGCTCATTGACGTACAACTGATGCGCAGCGTCGTCGACCTGACAGAACTCGGCATTGGGCGGCAGCGGCAGATGGCGCACCAGACGCGGCGTATCACTGAGCTGATCGCCTGCCCCAACCAGCCACTGTTCGCCCTTTCCCTCCTCGCCGACCAGAAACACGAACAGGTTGCTGGCATCGTCGCGGTACAGGCACAGACCGGCGATCGAATAGTCTCGGACCGGCACATACACAGGCTTCGACCAACTGTGCCTGCCAGCATCGAGCCGGGTCAGCATGGCCTGCTGCCGAGCATTGTCCAGCGTCGCCACCAGCACTTGCGAGTCCGAGGCGCGGCTGTCCAGCCCCTGGAAGGAACCCGGCAACTGTGCGAGTTGCTTTCCCTGCGCGTCGAGCATCAACAGACCACTTTTTACACTCGCTGCCAGACGCTGCGTGCCGTCACTGCCGGGCAGAAAGGTCAGCGACTGCGCCTTGAAGGGTTCGTTTTCGGCCCAGCGCGTCAGGTTCAGGTCCAGCGGTGGCGAGGCCTGCGCAACGGCGGCCATCAGGCCCGAGAGCAACGTCAGGCAAAGGGTTTTGGGTAACACCGAAATCATCATCAACGGTCGAATCCTTGAATGAGCCCGCATGGCTACGCCGCCGCAACGGCGCAGCCGAATGGATCAGAAGTGGGTAAAGGTCAGGCCGACCTTGTACGTCGGGCCGTACTCTTCGTACTGGCCGTTGTAGGCGCGGTGGCCGCTGTAGACGAAGTACGGCTGATCGGTGAGGTTCTGCGCCTCGAAACTGACCTTGAGGTTCTTGGTCAGCGAATAGCGGGCGCTGAAATCGACGAAGGTCTGCGCATCGACGTACTGGTCGTGATCCTTGTCGCCAATGGCGGCGAGTTCGTACAGGTAGGCTGATTTGTAGTTGGCCGACAGACGCAGACTGAGTTTGTCGTTCTCCCAGCCGAGCATCACGTTACCGACGGTTTTCGACTGGCTCGGCAGGTCGATATCGCGCTTGCGGTTAGTGCCAGTGCTCTGGTCGAAACCGTTGATGCTCGCATCGGAACGGCTCAGGGTCGCGTTCGCGCCCAGCAGCAAACCGTTCCAGGGTGCAGGCAGCCAGTCGAGCTTCTGTGAGTACGCCAGCTCCAGCCCGTACAGCTTGGCCTTGTCGCCGTTGGCGAAGGTGTTGGCTTCGGAGAAGTTCGCCCACTGGCCGGTACCGGCAAGGTCCGTGTTGTAGACGAAGTTCTGAATATCCTTGTAGAACACGAACGCCGACACCGTTCCGGCACGACCCATGAAGTGCTCGATACCCAGGTCCAGGTTGCTGGATTCCAGCGGCTTGAGTTGCGGATTGCCAAACGACGCCTCGTCGTCATCGATCACGAAACCCGGCGCCAGTTGCCCGAAGGTCGGGCGCACCACGGTCTTGGTCCAGGCCGCTCGCACCTGGGTGTTCTTGTCCACCTGATAACGGGCATGCAGGCCGGGCAACCAGTGGTGATAACGGCGCTCGGTGTCGCTGGTTTCGAACTGCCCGTCGCGCACGCCGGTGCCTTTGGCGTTCATCTCGGTGCCTTCGTAGCGCAGCCCGGCGATGAAGCGCCACTTGTCGACATCCAGCGTGTTCATGAAGTACCCGGCGTTGATGTCTTCGCTGATGTCGAAGTCGTTGGCGCGGGATTCAGCCGGGTCGAAAGCAGTCGCTGCATCCAGGCCGCCAATCAGCCCCTTGACCGCGCCGGGGCTGATGCCGCTGCCGAAGTTGCCCAGCCGGTAGTCGATGTTGCCCTTCTGAAATTGCGTCAGGTTCAGTTGATTGTCACTGATGCCCTGATCGCCGAAGTCCTGATATTTCCAGACTTCCAGGTCATTGGTCTTGTCGCGTCGACTGACCTTGCCACCGAACTTGAATTGCGAGGCGTAGCCGCTGAAGTCGTAGTCGCGGGCCAGGTCCAGACGCAGGTTCTTTTCCGTGTCCCTGGTGTACTGTTTTTCCCAATCGACCTTGTCCAGGGTGAAGTTGGAGTTGTCGTAGAAGGCTGAGCTGACAATGGGCCGTGGCTTGTCACGATCATAGAACCCGCTGTCCGAAAAATCGTCGTTACCGGTAAAGGTGGCTCCGGCGATGTGGCCTGGACTGTCTTCACTGGACTCGCTGTAACCGGCCTGACCGCTGAGCGTCCACAACCCGAGCATGCGCTCGCCGCCGAACACGTAGGATTTGATTTCCTGGGTTTCGGTACGCGCCTTCAGCTTGCGCGTGCCTTCGGCATCGCCGGTCTGGCCTGCGGCCTGGGCATCGGAGAATTCGAAACCATTGGTGGTGCGCACTTCATCGTCCTTGAAGCGGCTGTATAGCGTACGCAGGTAATACTTGCTGACATCGTCGGGCTTGTAATCGAAGTTCAAGCCGCCACCGGCACGCTCGCGGCTGATGTCGTAATCGCGCTGTTCGAACTCCTGCAAACGCGCACCGTCCCACGCACCGCCGGTCTCGACGTTGTCGGAGCCGAAATCGCGCTTTTGCCAGCTCAGCGCAGCCGCCACGCCAAAGTTGTCGATGCCGTCACCCAGGCTGAAACGGTTGCTCGCTGCGCCGGAAAACTTCGGGCTGGTCTGGCGGGTGTTCTTGTCGTAACTGGCTTCGCTGCTGCCGGTGTAGAACAAACCCTTGTGATCGAACGCCGACAGGCTTTCGACATCCACCGTGCCGCCCAGCGAGTTGGCGTCCATGTCGGGTGTCAGGGTCTTGATCACCGACAGCGACTGCACCAGCTCGGCAGGCAGCACATCCAGCGCCACGGCGCGACGGCCGCTTTCCGGTGCAGGCACCAGTGTGCCGTTGATGGTCACGCTGTTGAGGTCCGGTGCCAGACCGCGCACGGTCACGAAACGTCCTTCGCCCTGATCGCGCTCGACACTGATGCCCGGCAGGCGCTGCACCGCTTCGGCGACGTTCTGATCAGGCAACTGCGCCACGCCATCGGCATGAACCACGCTCTTGATGCTGTCGGAACTGCGCTGTTCCTTGAGCGCGTTGTCGATACTTGCCGCCTGACCCACCACCTGTACGTGCTCGGTGGCGTCCGCTTCGGCGGCCTGCAACCGTTCACCGGCAATGGCCAGTGCCAGCCCGCTGAAGGTAAAGCCGACCAATTGAGCCCTGCTGCGGCGCATGTACATGTGAGTCCTCCCCAGAATTCCCGACGGGCCAGGCAAATTGGCCCGGCAACTGGAGGCGCAAGCTAGAGTCGTGCAATGACGGTTCTGTGACAGGTTTGGCGCGGTGCCGCCTGAAAGGCCGTTTTGGAAGGGGGATTCATCAGGAAATGAGCTGATATGACCTCCCTGCGAGGCCCGGCCACCGCTCGGCGCGCCAATCGCGAGGCGCGTGACAAGGCCTGCAGGCCTTGAAACAACGGTGTTTCAAGCTGACGGCGTACAGATTTTCGCGATAAAAGATGGAAACGGACGTGAGCTGATTCGACCTTGCCCGGCGCCTGTCGCGCGTCACGCAAGTGTCATGCGCATCTGTTCTGCTGGCCGACTATCAGTACCTCAGGAGCGCCACTGGCCATGTTCAGGATTATCCAACCCCACCGCTGGAAACTCGCTGTCCTGCTGATTGCCTCCAATCTCGGCCTGCTGGCGTTCCTGGCCTTCGGCGACATCAAGTATTTCAGCGAATGGAAGTGGCTGGACATCATCGGCGAAGGCGGTTCGGCGCTGTTGTCGCTGGTCTGGCTGTTTCTGGTGTTCAAGAGCCGCCCCGCAGGACGGGTCACGAACTACCTGTCGATCGGACTGAGCTGCGTGTTCTTCTCGTGGTGGATCGACGCACTGGATGAATTCATCCGCCTGCCCAGCGAGATCGAATGGGATCACTGGCTGGAATCGGGTCCGATGCCGGTGGGCCTGATCCTGTTGACCATCGGTATCTATCACTGGCATCGCGAGCAACTGGCGATCAGCGCGCAGATGGAAAAACGTGAGCGCGGGTTTCGTGAACACCGGCTGTACGACAAGCTCACGCCGTTGGGCAGCGCGGATTACTTGAAGCGCCAATTGGTATTGAGCCTTGAGCAGAGCGTGACCGAACAGCAGCCCTTGTCGCTGATGGCCGTGGACATCGACAGCTTCAGCGCCATCAACAATGCCTATGGTCATGCCGAAGGCGACGAAGTGCTGTCGGCGCTCAGCCATCTGCTGGTGCTGAATCTGCGGCGTCAGGACCTGCTCTGTCGTCTGGCAGGCGACCGGTTTGTGGTGCTGCTGCCCAACACCGGCGAGAGCCAGGCGAAACTGCTGGCCCTGGAGCTGCAACAGGCGGTCGCCAGCCTGGCGCACAAGACGCGGCAACAGGGCGAGCGGGTTCATCTGTCGGCCAGCGTCGCGGTGGTCATGGCCATCAACGAAACACCGGACAACCTGCTGCGGCGCCTGAACCTTTCGCTGGCCCGTGCCAGACGTCCGCTGTCGCGTACTGCCTGAGGCCCGCCGTGACCATCAAGAGTGATTGGTACGAAGCCGACAGCCGCTTCATCCCCGGCCATTATCAGCCCGCCACGCTGATCGATCTGGCACTGTCGCGCGGGCTGGACAGTCATCGGCTGCTCAGGGGCACCGGACTTTTCTATGAAGACATCCTGGCGGGCAATACGCGCTTGAGCCCGCAACAGTGCTTTGTCCTGATTAGCAACGCACAGCGGCAGATGGAGGCTGACGACACCAGCTTCCTGTTCGGCCAGCGGCTGTTTCCCGGCCATTACGGTGCCGCCAGCCACGCCCTGCGCCATGCCCAGAACCTGCATCAGGCGCTGGAGATCGTCATTCATCAGCGCGCCCTGCTCAGCCCGTTGCTGACCCCTCGGCTGGAGCTGGACGAGCAGTTCGCCTACCTGTACTGGCTGGACAACTGCGGTGCGGGCGAACAGCAGGTGTTTCTGCTGGAGGCAGCCATGACGTCGATGGTTGCCATGAGTCAGCAATTGAGTGGCGAGCGCCTGCCGTGGGAATGCAGCTTCAGTTATCCGGAGCCGCGTTATGTGGAGCAGTACTGGGTGCATCTGGGCGAAAACACCGCGTTCGAACGGCCGCTGGACATGATGCGCCTGCCCCGGCATTTTCTGACGCGGCCATGGCCTGGAGCCTCTCCCATCGCGGCGCAGGTCGCCCAGCGGGAAGCCGCGACACAGCTCGCCGCGCTGGGCATGTGCGCCAGCCTGCTGGACCGGCTGCACCAACACCTGACGGACACGGTGCGCGACGCAACCAGTCTGGAACAGGTGGCGCAGACCTTTGCCATGAGCCCGGCAACCCTCAAGCGCAAGCTGCACAAGCACGGCACCTGCTTTCAGGCCCGGCACGACCTGGCGCGCAAGCACGTCGCGCTGTACCTGTATCAGATCAAGGGCATGAGCAACGAGGCCGTGGCCGAATACCTGAACTTCAACGACCCGGCGAATTTTCGCCGTGCGTTCAAACGCTGGACCGGCAGTACACCTACGCTGATCCAGCGCCTGTTCAGCTTCGACTGAACGGGCGCTTGCCGGGCACATCGCCAAGCACCCTTTGCTCGCACAATTTGTAACCCAGCCCGTGGGCGGTGTGCAGCAGCGGCGTGTCGAAATCCTTGTCCAGTACCCGTCTGAGCGTGTGGATGTTACTGCGCAGACTATCGCTTTTCGGCGCATCGCGGCCCCACAGCACCTCCTCCAGCTCGGCCCGCTTGACGATGTGCGGACTCTTGCGCATCAACAATTCCAGCAGCTTCATGTTGGTCGGGTTGAGCTTCAAAGGCAGGCCACGTCGCGAGACTTCCAGCGTATCGAGATCGAACACCAGATCCGCCACCACCATCTGCCGGTTGTCCTTGCGTTGTCGACGACCGACAACGGCCTCGACACGGGCCAGCACCTCGGACATGGCGAAGGGTTTGGTGATGTAGTCGTCGGCGCCGACCTTGAAGCCGATCAGGCGGTCTTCCAGCTCGTCGCGGGCGCTGAGCATGACAATGGCGACCTCTGACTGTGAGTACTGACGCAGGCTGCGGCAGATCTGGTTGCCGTCGATGCCGGGCAGCATGATGTCGAGAATGATCGCGTCAAAACGTTTCGACGCCGCCAGGTGCAGCCCGCTCAGACCGTCCAGCGCGCCCTCGACCGCGTGCCCTCTCAGCTCGAAAAACTCCAGCAGGTTGTCGTGAATATCACGGTGATCCTCGATGACCAGAATGTTCATGGCAGCGTTCCTGTCTTTACCTGACCAACCCGGAGCCAGCCATGACAGGCTGGCGATCAGGCGCATCCGACAAGGGTTGCTGCAACCGCGAGCGGCCATAGAAACACAGCGCAACCAGCAGCGTGCTAAGCCACACGACCAGCCCGGCCCAGAACGTGTGCGACATGAAGTGCCAGCCCTGCAGCACCCGTGTGGTGCCATAAATCATGCCCAGCAGCAGAATCCCGATCAGCAGGCGATTCGAATGCTGCCAGCGATAGCGACGGGCAACGAAGTACAGGGCCAACAGGCTGAAGCCGCTCGATGCATGACCACCCGGCCAGCAACGCCCTGCCCCCGCCTCATGCCATAGATTGAAATTGCGGAACCATTCCACCTGAGCCTGCACCCCGCCGTACAGCGTGGTTTCAACCGGGCAATAGATGCTGGTGTGGCTCTTGAGGAAATGGATCATCCCGGTGCTCAACGCAAACGCGACGACCACGAAGAAAAAATCCAGCCGGTGCCGACTGAAAAACTGCAACGCGGTTGCGCCACGACTGCGACCGACCCAGCGCGTCAGACGGGCGTTCGGGCGGTATTGCAGCGCGGGCCAGATGAACGACAGCAAGGCGCCAATGATCGCAAACTCACCCGTCCAGTTCGGAATGATCCGGGCCCAGTTGTGGGTGATCTTTTCGAACAGATGGCTTTCGCCAATCGGGAAATGGCCCGCAACCGGATCGAAAAGCAGGTTGCTGATCAGGATATCGAGTCGGGTCAGGTCGAAGACGGCGAACACCACCAGACCGAACAGTAAAGGAAACACCAGATTGTTGCGGTAGAAGGTGTAACGGGCGCTGGACGGTGTCTTCAATTCAGTTGCTCGCTGTCGATATCTGCCCATTGCCTGGCATTCAGGGATCCAAGGATTTTCGGGGTGTGCGTGCCGTCCACCTGAACGAACACTGCTTCGGCGTAGGCGCTGGAGCGTTCATTGAAAGGCACACCCAGCTTGCGCTCAAACTGATCGATGCAGCCGCTGTGGGTGATCAGAATCATGTTTTCACCCTTGACCTTGTGCGCCTGTACGGCGTTCTTGAAATTACCGTTGCAGTCGTTGGGCCACGCTTCGTTCGCGACGGCGTGCCCGGAGATCAGGTCGGCGGTCTGCTGGGTACGCATTCTGGGGCTGGTGATCATCCGGGCATCCACGAACCCGAGCCGCTTGAGACCCGCGCCTACCGCCAGTGCCTCCTCGCTACCCTTGAGCGTAATGCCTTGCGCGTCCGCCATGCAGGGATTGGTGGAGCGATCACAGCGTTCCGCATGCCGAATCATGACCACCACATCGCCCTGCTTCCAGTGCGCGTAGAGGCCCGACTTCTTCAACATGCCGTTGGTGCCCAGGTTGACGACGTGGGCCGCCTTGAAGACGCTGACACCCCAGACGCCAATGGCAGCGGTGGCCACCACGGCGAGCATCAAGGCGATCTTTCGATTGGTCAGCAACGGTTTCCCGGTAGCCGACCTGAAGAACCAGGGTCTGGTCATGGCCCCGTCTCTGCTGGTTGAACTGCGCGCCACGTGGCCGCTCCTGTACTGGACATCTGCGTGATTTCAGCTGCGGCCAAGATAGGGTCGGCTTCGTGCGGAAGCGGTGAAGAAGATGTGAAAAAGGCGTTGCAGGGTGCGAATGATTTGCATCGCCTCGACTACGCCTTTTAGCGCACAGGCCACGCGCCATAAGGGCTGCAAGAACCCCAAGCTTGACTATGGCCTTTCTGCGCCATGCCGGATGAAAATTATTTAACGTTTTTCCTGAAAATTCCTGCGGCTGTCCCGTCCTTTGACTCGCACATACATTGAGATCAATTCTCATTCAAAGTTTGCGGGCCTAGGCTCGTATAGGGACATGGGATGACACCGAACATTCAGCGATCGCAAAACCTGACCACGGCGATCCGCAGGCATTTGAACCATGCTGCACAGTTGAGCGCCCTGAGCCTTTGCTGGGCCATCAACAGCCAGAACGTCATGGCCAGTACCACGCTGAACGAACGTGAGCCGATCCTGCAAACCCTGCACAGCTTCGATATCTCGGTGCAGACACTCGACGCAGCGCTGATCAGCTTTGGTCAGCAGAGCGGCTTGCAGGTGTCGGTGGATCCCGGCTTGTTGGCCAACCGCTACTCGCAAGCGGTCAAAGGTCAGATGAGCAGTGAGCAGGCGCTGAAAAAACTGCTGTCCGGCAGTGGCGTGGAATGGCGCTACGAACACGGCAGCCTGGTCTTTCATCTGGGCGGCGGCCTGACTTTCGACAAACCCATGGAATTGCAGAGCACCGTGGTGCTCGGCCAGCCTGAAGAGAACAGCTTTCAGGGCGAAACGGTCATCGGTCGCAAGGCGATTCAGGCGTTTCCAGGTGCCAACGGCGATATCACCACCCTGCTGCGCATGCACCCCAGCGTTCAGTTCGACAGCAACCAGCAAAGCTCAAATTCGCCGGGCGAGATCGACCCCGCCGACATCAGCATCAACGGCGCCAAGTATTACCAGAACAACTTCATGATCGACGGTATCTCGATCAACAACGACCTGGACCCCGGCGAGCACGATTACAACTCGGTGCGCCAGTTCGACTCCGCGCCCAGTCGCTCCCATGGCATCGCCCTGGACGCCGATCTGTTGCAGGAAGTGCGCGTCTACGACAGCAACGTTCCGGCGGAGTACGGCGGCTTCAATGGCGGCGTGGTCGATGCCGTGACCCGCAAGCCGACCCGGGAGCTGCACGGCAAGCTCTCGGCGTCCATGACCCGTTCTGCCTGGACCAAATACCACATCAGCAAGGACGATCAGGAAAACTTCGACAACGCGTCCGACGAGCAATATCAGCCGGATTTCGACAAGACCACCGTACGCGGCACGCTGGAAGGTCATCTGACTGAAGATTTCGGCGCGATTCTCAACTTCTCGCAGAAGCGCTCGACCATCGCCCTCAATGCCTTCGAAAACGGCTACAGCAGCCCCAACGCAGACAACAGCAAGGACCAGACCCGGCGCATCGACAATTATCTGGTCAAGACCTACTGGAACGTCAACGACCGGCTGACTCTCGACACCTCGCTGACCTATGCGCCGCAAGAGAGCTATTACTTCCAGGCCAACCGCATCAACTCCGGCTTCACCACCGAAGGCGGCGGTTATCAGGGCTCGCTCAAAGCCACCTGGCTTGCCGACAACGCCACCTGGACCCACAAACTGGCGCTGACCAACCTCACCAGTTCACGCGATGCCGAGTCCGACAGTTACACCAACTGGTACTACTCGCAGACCAAGAACTGGGGCAACCCGAGCAGCACTACCGCACGCAGTGCCGACGGCGCATTCGGCTCCCTGGATCAGACCCAGCGCGGCGTCACCTACACCACCAAGGCTGACTGGCTGCCCGTGGAACTGGCAGGCACCGAACACACTTTCACCACCGGCATGGAGCTGTCGCATCAGACCGCAACCTGGGAGCGCCCCGACACCGTCGTCGCCGCCACCGGTTTCACCCGCGACAACGGCACCACCTGTGGCGCAGATGAACTGTGCTCGGTCAGCCCGCTGCTAAATGGCAACCGCCGTCAATACGCCAACCGCAGAACCGAATACGCCGCCGGCAAACTCGAGGAAACCGAAAACAAGTACGCCTTCTTCATGCAGGACAAGATTCAACTGGGCCAGTTGACCCTGCGCCCCGGCCTGCGTTTCGAAGGCGATGACTACATGGAAAAGAAAACCGTCGCCCCGCGCTTTTCCGGTGACTACGATGTGTTCGGTGATCGCAGCACGGTGGTGGTGTTCGGTGCCAACCGCTATTACGGCCGCAACCTGTTCAAGTACCGCCTTGCCGATGGCCGCAACTCGCTGCTGACCAGCTATACACGCACCAGCCAGACCGGCGCCTGGAGCGGCACGCGCCAGAGCAGCCTCAGCAAATTCTCGACGCTGGACATTCCCTACGACGACGAACTGACCCTGGGCCTGGACCAGCGCTGGCTGGATACTGACTTTCGCCTGAAATACGTCAACCGCAAGGGCAAGGACAAGATCAACCGCTCGCTGGGCCGCGTGCAGGGTTTGCCGAGCGAGCCCGGTTACGCCACCGAGTACTACACCTACACCAACGAAGGCTCCAGCGAGAGCGACAACGTTACCCTGAGCATCACGCCGTTGCAGGAACTGAAACTTCAAGGCACCCGCACCAGCGTGCAGATGGCCTTCGACTGGTCGCGCACCCGCGACGCCTACGGCAACTACGACGACGCCATCAACTCCGAACTGCTGCTCAACGATGACGTGCTCTACGACGGCAGCCTGATCAAGTACAGCGACCTGCCGGCCGGCAACTTCAACCGGCCGTGGACAGCGCGCATGACCACCATCACCGAGATCCCGCAACTGCACCTGACCTGGAGCAACTTCTTCCGTTACCGCGGCCCCTACGACCAGATCGTCAACACCAACGACGACGTGATCATCGATGGCAGAAGCGTCTCGGTCTTCGAAACCGAAAGCGTCAGCGCGGCCCCTACCTGGGACATGCGCGTCGACTGGGAGCTGCCGACCGGCAAGGACGAAGCGGTGTTCGTCGCCGTGGACGTCACCAACGTTGCCGACCGGGTGAACTCCATCGTCAGCCGGAGCGGCAACACGACCTATGAAGTCGGCCGTCAGTACTGGCTGGAAGTCGGCTACCGCTTCTGACCGCACGCTCTTCGCCCACACCTCTAAAAACGTTTCAACCGGGATACCTGATGAACAAAATAATCATGAGCCTGATCGGCTTGCTGATGCTGGGCGGCTGCGCCCGCATGCTTGACAGCCAAGAGGCTCAGGTCTGGGATGACCAGGTCACGCGTGGCCAGTTGAGCAACGGCCTGGAATACCGTCTGGTGCGCGAAACCGGCCAGCCGGGACGCATCGACATGCGCCTGACCGTCAAGGCCGGTTCAGTGGATGAAGAAGAGGATCAAGTGGGCGTCGCGCACATGGTCGAACATTTGAATTTCTACAGCCGTGGCCAGCAATCGCAGGATATCCGCAGCCTCATGAACCAGTGGGGCTGGATCCAGGGTCGCAGTTACAACGCCATGACCAGCTATGACCGCACCCAGTACCTGCTGAGCCCGCCGGGCGGCACTGTGCAGACCGAACAGGCGTTGCAAGCGCTGGCAACCCTGACGCTGACGCAGGATTACACCGCCGAAAACCTCGAACGCGAACGGCCGATCGTCATTGAGGAATGGCGCGGCGGCCTGGGCGTGGCGCAGCGCATGAACGACCAGCGCACCGCGTCGCAACGCGTCGGATCTCGCTATCCCGCGCACCGCACCATCGGTAACGAAGCGGCGATCCGCTTGGCCCGGATTTCCGATCTGAAGGATTTCCAACAGCGCTGGTACGTGCCCAACAACATGCTGCTGACCGTGGTCGGCGATATCGACCCCGCCACGCTTCCCGCCCGTATCGAGCACTGGTTCGGTCAGGCAAAACCGAAGGCACTGCCCGACAAGGGCTATCGCGAGTTGCCACTGCAGCCGGCGCTGAAGATTGTTCGTTTGCAGGACAGTCAGAGCGGCAGCAATCAGGTCACCCTGTTGTTCCGTCTGCATGAGCCGGCCAGCCGCACTTCGACGCTGAACGGTGTTCGGGAACGCCTGATCGACCGTCTGACCCTGAACGCTTTGCAGACCCAGTTGCGCCGTCAGCCGCGCGAGCCGGGCGTGCGCAGCCTGACCGTGCAGAAAAGCCTGATCGGCGATCACTCAAGCGTGCTGGGGATTGCCGCTGGTGTCGAAGGTCAGAACCACGCTGTGGCCTTGCAGCAGTTGTTGAAAGAGATAGAACGTCTGCGCCGTCATGGGTTGCAGGCGACAGACATGAACAAGGAACGCGAGGCCATACGTGACATCGCCAGGCGGATGCTGAGCGAGAACAGGCAACGCACCTTCGAACAATGGGTCACCGGCCTGAACGATGCGGCGACCCAGAACAAAGTGGTGTCCAGCAAGCACGACATTGCCTCGCACTACCTGGCAGTGCTGGACACGGTCACGCTTGATGACCTCAATGCGCGCCTGGTGCGCTGGACCGACAATCAGGATCAGGTGCTGCAAATGATGGCGCCCGGCCTGACCCCGCTTGAGCTGCCGGGCGTGAGCGACGTCCAGGCGCTCATGGCTCAGGTGCGCCGCAGCACGCTTGCTCCGCCTGAGCCTGTGAACGTTGCCGCAGAGGTCGCGGTTCCGGACCTGCCCGACGTCCCCGCTGCGGTCAGCACTGGCAAGGTCATCGGACGAAAACTGTTCGCCGAACAGAACGTCGAGCACTGGCAACTGAGCAACGGCGACAAACTGGTCTGGCTCAAGCGCAACGGCGACAAGGGTCGCTTCGTGATGCAGGCCGACTCGAGCGCAGGCTTCATGACGCCGGATCTGCCTTACTGGCGCAACCAGATGGCCGCGCAACTGGCTGGGCAGAGCGCGCCAGAAGGCTGGAGCGAGGAACAGATCCGTCGCTGGCGCAGCGAGTCCGGCACGTCGTTGTCGTTAAACCAGCAGACGGACCGGTTGCAAATCGACGTCACAACGCTAGACGCCAAAAGCGATCGTCCTGCCCCGCAGCGTTTGCAGGCCTTGCTGCAAACCTATCGTCTCGGCCAAGCGGTACGCATCGACGCCAGGGCCGTCGAGCAGGCGCGGGACGAACTGGCCGACGAACTTTCGCGCAAGACCGTCAATGTTCGCGAACGACAGGACGAAGCGTTGCGCGAGCTACAGTACGGTCCGGAAACCTGGGTCATACCGACCGCGCAAGACGTTGCGCAGGTGAAGGCCTCGCAGCTCAACAATGACTGGCAGCGCTTGAGTCGGGCGCCGGTGACCTTTTACCTGATGGCCGATGTCGAGCCGCAGGTGCTGCAACCACTGATCGAGAGCGAGCTGGCAAGCATTCAGCGCGGCGCAGCCTTGAAGCCCCACGTCCGGGTACAGCGCGACGGTCGGCATCAGCAGTCGTTGGCCATCGGGATCGAGCCGCGGGCCTTGCTGCAAGTCATCACCTTCAAACCCCATCCGTGGACACCCGAGGATGCCGCCCGGATTTCGGCGCTTCAGGAAATCGCCAGTGCCGCGCTGAAACGGCAACTACGGGGCGAGGCCTCGGGCGTTTATCGGTTGTCCTTCGACAGCACCCTGAATCAGCAAAGCCAGCGCATCGAAAGTCGTCTCAGTTTCAGCAGCGATCCGGCGCGGGTCGAAGAGTTGTGGCAACTGGCGAACAAGACCCTGTCGTCACTGCCGCTCACGGTCAGCCAGAAAGACGCGGCGACAGCGCGCAGTCGTCTCAAACAACAGGAGCGCCTGCGGCAGGATGATCCGCAAACGCAGCTGCGCCGCCTGATCCTCAGCGAGCGCCACTGGGGTGATCCGCGCTACCTCACCGAACAGGCACGACTGCCCGACGCGCTCACCGTCACGGCGCTCAAACGGTTGGCCGGCGAGTTGTTCAACGGCCGAAATCAGGTGCAACTGCGCCTGTTGCCTGCACCGCAGGCGACGGCAGGACAATGAATACCCTCAGAACCTTCTATCGACTGGCCGCCCCTTACTGGCTGGACCGCAGACAGTGGCTGTCCTGGGTGCTGCTGGCCAGCGTCATCGGCCTGGGTCTTCTGGTGGTGCAGGTCAACGTGCTGATCAACACCTGGAGCAAGACCTTTTTCGACGCGCTGGGCGGGTTCAATACCGAGGCGTTGTATGCGCTGATGGGCGAATACGTGATCTATATCGCCGCCTATGTGGTGATCATGGTTTACCTGGAGTGGCTGCGCAAAGCACTGGTGCTGCGCTGGCGGAGGGCGATGACCGCCAGCACGCTGGAAAACTGGATGCAGGGTCAGGCGTACTATCGGCTGGGCCTGACCGGCGAGCCGGACAACCCGGACCAGCGCATTGCCGAGGACATCGCCGTGCTGGTCGACCGAAGTGTGGAACTGCTGGCTTCACTGATCATCAACCTCGCGCAAGTCGGCGCGTTCTCCGTGGTGCTGTGGAACCTGTCCGGCGTGCTGAATTTCCAGGTGCTGGGCCAGACGATCACGATTCATGGCTACCTGCTGTGGATCGCGGTCGTCTATACCCTGCTCGGCACCGCCTTCACGCACTTCATCGGTCGCCCGTTGCAGCCGTTGAATTACCAGCAGCAGCGCTATGAAGCGGACTTTCGTGCCAGCCTGCTGCGCAAGCGTGACCATGCCGAACAGATTGCGCTGTATCGCGGTGAAGCGGTTGAGCAACGGCAACTGGGCGAACGCTTCGAACACATCGCGGGCAACTGGTGGCAGTTGATGAACCGCATGCGCAAGCTGCAGTTCTTCACGGTCAGCTATGACCGGGTCAGCCGGATCATTCCGGTGTTCGCCGCACTCCCCGCCTTTCTCGCCAAGACCATTACGCTGGGCGGTCTTATGCAGATCCGCAACGCCTTCCAACTAGTGCAGGGCTCGCTGAGCTGGTTCATCGACGTGTACCCGCGCCTGGCTGCCTGGAGCGCCACTGTCGAACGTCTTGGTCAATTTCAGCAGGCTATCGAAGCGACACGCGGGCAGGTCAGCAAGCCTGAACAGGGTGCGGTGCTGCGCGTTGAAAACCTGGAGATTCATCGCGCCGATGGCAGCCAGATGCTGGGCAAACTGAACTTCATCGCCGGGCCTGGCCAGTGGCTACGCATTGCGGGCCGCAGTGGTATTGGCAAATCGACCCTGCTGCGCACGCTGCAAGGGTTGTGGCCTTACTACCGGGGCAGTTGGCAATTGCCGGGCGGAAGCAGCCTGCTGATCCCGCAGCAACCGTACTTGCCCAGCCTGCCTCTGCGGCAATTGCTGGCATACCCGGCCACCGAGTGTCCGGCGGACGAAGTGCTTGTGTCGGTGCTGCATCAGGTGGGCCTCGCGCAATTGGCTGACAGCCTGACGCATGAGCACGAGTGGAGCCGCGAACTGTCCGGCGGCGAACAGCAACGCATCGGCCTCGCCCGTGCCCTGCTGTGTGCGCCACAGACGCTGTATCTGGATGAAGCGACCAATCAACTGGACGAACCGAGCGCCTGTCAGTTGCTTGAAACAGTCCGACGGGCACTGCCAAACACGTTGGTCATCGGCATTAGCCATCAACCCGCTGTGGCCAGACTGTTCTCGCGCACGCTGAAACTTGAGGCAGAAGAGCGGGCGCTGGCGCTTTCCGACGACCTATAACGTCCTGGTGATCCCCCTTAGTGGGAGGCGGATTGCCGTCGATGCAGTCGACGCGGCAGGTCAGGAAAATCGCGTCATCGTTCATCGCCGGCAAGCCGCCTCCCACAGTCCGGTGTTTGCAGCGCGACAGCGCTACGAAGACATGGTGGCGCCTCTCACAGACCGATGAACGATCTAAAGGTATGATGACTTTACAGCCGTCATATCACCTCCCAAGCCAAGCCTCATAAACACCCCAACCCACATGACGCTCTATAATCAGCGTTTATATCGTATAAAGTCGTCATACGACTCTTGACATCGTCCTACAAAAGCACAAATACTCGGCCCAACGTTGTATGACGACATACTAGAAATTTTCGAATAACTACAATAACTCTGAAGGCCCTCATGAACATCACTTCGGTCAGTGTCGACGTCTTTACCTTCCCCTCGCGACGCGCTGTAGACAGCGCAGGCCACGCCCATCCCGGCGAAGAAAAACCGGTCAGAATGGCCATGCTGCGTATCGCCTGTGACGACGGCAGCGAAGGCTTTTCCTTCGGCCCTCCCGAGCTGATCCGTCCCCACATCATCGAATCGTTCGTCAAGAAAGTGCTGGTCGGCCAGAACCCGATGAACCGGGAAAAGATCTGGCAGGAACTGGCGCACTGGCAACGCGGCAGCGCCAGTCAGTTCACCGACCGTGCACTGGCGCTGGTGGAGCAGGCACTGTGGGATCTGGCAGGACGTGTGCTGAAGCAACCGGTACACAAGCTGCTGGGCGGTTATCGCGACAAGGTGCTGGCGTACGGATCGACCATGTGCGGCGACGACCTGACAGGTGGCCTTTCCACTCCGGACGAATACGGCCAGTTCGCCGAGAAGCTGGTCCAGCGTGGCTATAAAGGCATCAAGCTGCACACCTGGATGCCTCCGATCTCCTTCGCGCCCGATCCGCGCATGGACGTTCAGGCATGTGCCGCCGTGCGCGAAGCGGTCGGCCCGGACATCGCCCTGATGCTTGATGGTTATCACTGGTACAGCCGCACCGACGCGCTGTACATCGGACGCGAACTGCAGAAGCTCGACTTCGCCTGGTTCGAAGAACCAATGATGGAAGATTCCGCCGAATCCTACGCGTGGCTGGCGGCCAACCTGGACATTCCGGTGCTCGGCCCGGAAAGCATTTCCGGCAAATACCACAGCCGCGCCAGCTGGGTGGCCAACAAATCCTGCGACATCCTGCGTGCAGGCGTGGCCGGTGTCGGCGGCATCGGGCCGTGCCTGAAAGTCGCGCATCTGGCCGAATCCTTCGGCATGGATTGCGAAGTGCACGGCAACGGTGCCGCCAACCTGGCCGTGGTCGGCGCGATCAGCAACTGTCGCTGGTACGAACGCGGCCTGCTGCATCCGTTTCTCGATTACGATGACGTACCGGCGTACCTCAACACGCTGGTCGACCCAATGGACAAGGACGGCTTCGTACACCTTAGCGAGAAACCCGGGCTGGGTGAGGACATCAACTTCAGCTACATCGAGACCCATACCGTACAGCGCTACTGAAAAGCGGCGTAACGAGGGGGGCTCGAGGCGTCCCTCGCAAAAGTGTTTCGACAAACAAGCGTCTGAATAACTATAAAAAAGGACCGCACCCATGAAGCTCTGGCCCAAGCGCCTGCCCTGGCTGCTTTGCTTCGCCATGACGGCGACACTCATGCAATCCCCGCCCGCCCTGGCGCGCGGTGAAACACCAGTGGATCAACTGGTGGTCGGCATGAGCATGATCAACCTGCTGTCACTCGATCCTGCCGGTGCCACCGGACTGGAAGTGGCCGAGGTCAATTCCAATGTCTACGACATGCTGCTGGAGCAGGACGCCGCCAGACCGGACCAGTTGATCCCTGCCCTGGCCGAGCGCTGGGAAATCAGTCCCGACCGCATGCGTCTGACCTTTCACCTGCGTACGGGCGTCACCTTTCATTCCGGCAACCCGCTCACCGCCCAGGATGTCGCCTGGTCGCTGCAACGAGTGGTGACGCTGAACAAGGCGCTGGCTTCCACCTGGAAAGCCTACGGCTACACCGCCAGCAACGTCAGCGAGCTGATGCGCGCCGAAGGCCCTTCCACCTTCGTCCTCGATCTGCCCAAAGCCACCGACCCTATGCTGGTGCTCAATACGCTGGCGACCTCGCCGAGTGCCTTCATCATCGACCGCGTCACTGCCCTGCAGCACGCCAAAGGCGATGACCTGGGCGCAGGCTGGCTGACGACCAACACAGCGGGTTCCGGCGCCTTCAAGCTGGACATCTGGCGCGCCAACGACGTGATTCTGATGAGCCGCTTCGACCATTACTGGCGCGGTCCGGCCAAGATGCGCCGGGTGATCATGCGCAACATGACCGAGTCCCAGGCCCTGCGTCTGATGGTCGAGCGTGGTGATCTGGACGTGGCACGCGGCATGGCCGCCACCGACATCAAGGCACTGACCCGCTCGGACGAGGTCACGGTGCAGACCATTCCGCGCGGCACGATCTATTACGTCGCCCTGAGCATGGAGCAGCCCCTGTTCAAGGACATCCGCGTGCGTCAGGCCATTCGCTCGCTGATCGACTATCAGGGCATCAACAATGTGGTCATGCCGCACTATGGCGTGATCAACCAGCGCCCGCTGCAACTGGGTCTGCCTGCCCGCCTCGACGATCCGGGCTACGCGCTGAATGTCGCGAAAGCCAAACGCCTGCTGGCCGAGGCCGGTTACCCGGATGGCTTCAGGATCACTATTCGTTCGCTGACCGACTCGCCCTTCATCAACATCGCCACCAGCCTGCAATCGACCCTCGCTCAGGCCGGCATTCACGCCAACATCATTACCGGCACCGGCAACCAGATCTACGGCGCGATGCGTGATCGGCGCTTCGACATCCTGGTCGGTCGTGGCGGCGGCGGCGCTGAACGTCATCCTCACTCGAGCCTGCGCGCACTGATCTACAACCCGGACAACCGTGAGGAAGCGAGGCTGAGCAACTTCCAGGGCTGGCGCACCTCGTTCTATGACGCCGAGATCAATCAACTGATCGAGCAGGCCGAGCGTGAACGCGATGCCGCGCAGCAACTGGCGGATTACCAGCGCATCCAGACCCTCTACGACCAGAAAGCCGGGCCAATCATGCCGGTGTCGCAGATGACGGACGAGGTGGTGATTCACGCCGACGTGCGCGAATACCTGGGGCACAGCGCCGCCACTACGCGCCTGCGTGACGTCTACAAGCAACGCTGAACACACGCGTTCAATCGCTCAAGCCAAGGCAGGAATACACCATGTCGAGTGCATCGATTTCATTTTGGAGCAGTCGGGTCGCCAATGGCACCCGTCGCAGCGGATCAGTGGCGGCGACCCTGTTCGGCCTGCTGTTGCTCACTTTCTTCATCGGCCGGGTCATGCCGCTGGACCCGGTACTGGCCATCGTCGGACCGGATGCAGACGCGGCCGCCTATGCCCAGGCCTATCAGGAACTGGGGCTGGACAAGCCACTGACCACCCAGTTCGTCATGTACCTCAAGGACCTGTTGCACGGTGATCTGGGCAAGGCGCTGCTGACCGGCCATCCGGTGATCGAAGACATCGCCAGGGTGTTCCCGGCCACGCTGGAACTGGCCACCCTGGCCATCCTGTTCGGCGTGCTGATCGGCCTGCCACTGGGTGTTTACGCCGCGACGCATCAGGGCCGCGCCGGTGATCACGTCGCGCGGGTCATTACCCTGTTCGGTTACTCAACACCGATCTTCTGGCTCGGCATGATGGCCTTTCTGGTGTTCTACGCCTGGTTGGGATGGGCAGGCGGCGTCGGACGCATCGGCCTGGCCTACGACGGCCTGATCGAAACCCGCACCGGCCTGCTGCTGATCGATACCGCCCTGTCCGGCGATTGGGAGGCGTTTCGCAGTGCGCTGCGCCACATCCTGCTGCCCGCAGTGATTCTGAGCTTCAACTCGGTGGCCTACATCAGTCGCATGACCCGCAGCTTCATGCTGGAACAGCTGTCGCAGGAATACATCATCACCGCCCGGGTAAAAGGCCTGTCGCAACGACGCATTGTCTGGGGCCACGCGTTCCGCAACATTCGTGTGCAGTTGCTGACCATCGTCGCCCTCGCCTACGGCGGCCTGCTGGAAGGCGCGGTGCTGATCGAAACCGTCTTCGCCTGGCCCGGCTTCGGCCAGTACCTGACCAGCAGCCTGTTGCTGGGCGACATGAATGCAGTGATGGCCTGCGTGTTGTTGATCGGCCTGATCTTCGTGGTCCTGAACCAGATCAGTGACGCCCTCTACAAAGTCTTCGACCCGAGAACCCGCTGATGACGACTTCCATGACAAGCAGCGCCAAATCGACGTTTCAGGCCCCGACGTCAAGCCTTGCGGCCTTCGCCACCAGCAGCGCAAAGCTGATGCGCTTCCTGCTGCGCAATCCGATGACCCTGGCGGGACTTATCGTGATCAGCACGCTGATGATCGTCGCCCTGTTCGCCCCCTGGATCGCGACCCATGATCCGCTCGCCCAGGATCTGTCCGCTGCGCTGCGCAGCCCTGGCGCGCAGAACTGGTTCGGCACTGACGAATACGGCCGCGATGTGTTCAGCCGTCTGGTGTATGGCTCGCGTATCACGCTGTATATCGTGATGCTGGTGACCGTGATCGTCGGCCCCATCGGCCTGTTGATCGGCACGGTATCGGGCTACTTCGGTGGCTGGGTCGACAGCCTGTTCATGCGCATCACCGATATTTTCATTTCGTTCCCGAGCCTGGTGCTGGCCCTGGCCTTCATCGCGGCACTGGGGCCGGGTCTGGAACATGCGGTGATTGCCATCGCCCTCACCGCCTGGCCGCCCATCGCCCGTCTGGCGCGGGCCGAAACCCTGTCGCTGCGCAACGCCGATTTCGTGGTCGCCGTGAAGCTGCAAGGCGCCTCGTCGGTACGAGTCATCGGCCGTCACATCATTCCGATGTGTCTGTCCTCGGTGATCATCCGCCTGACCATGAACATGGCCAGCATCATCCTTACCGCAGCAGCACTGGGTTTTCTCGGGCTGGGCGCCCAGGCGCCGCTACCGGAATGGGGCGCAATGATCTCCAGCGGCCGCCGCTACATGCTGGAAAGCTGGTGGCTGGTGGCAGCGCCCGGCGCGACCATCATGCTGGTCAGCCTGGCGTTCAACCTGCTCGGCGACGGCCTGCGCGACGTACTCGATCCACGCAGCGAATGACAATAACAAGGACGATAACCATGTCTCAGATAAAGCTTGCGGTAGAAGATTTGCGGGTCGAGTTCCACAACGCCGGCAAGACCACGGCGGCGGTTCGCGACGTGTCGTTCACGCTGGGCCGTGAAAAGCTGGCGATTGTCGGCGAGTCCGGCTCGGGCAAGTCCACGGTCGCGCGCAGCCTGTTGCGCCTGCACCCGGCCAGCGCGCGGATCACGGCCAAAACCATGCGCTTCGGTGACGTCAATCTGCTCGAATGCAGTGAAAAACAGATCCAGGGCATTCGCGGACGACGCATGTCGATGATCATGCAGGACCCCAAATACTCGCTCAATCCGGTGATCAAGGTCGGCGAGCAGATCGCCGAGGCCTATCTGGCGCACCACAGGGTGTCGCGCAAGGAAGCCCGCGAACGCACGCTGGACATGCTCGCCAAGGTGCACATCCGCGAACCGGCGCGGGTCTACGAGTTGTACCCGCACGAGGTGTCGGGCGGCATGGGGCAACGGATCATGATCGCGATGATGGTCATCACCGATCCGCAGGTCATCATCGCTGATGAACCCACCTCTGCGCTGGACGTATCGGTACGCCGCCAGGTCCTCAATGTGCTCGAAGAGCTGGTCAGCGAGCGGGATCTGGGGCTGATCTTCATCAGCCACGACCTGAACATGGTGCGACATTTCTGTGACCGCGTGCTGGTGATGTATGCCGGACGCGTCGTGGAATCACTCAAGGCAGATGAGCTGGATCAGGCCTGCCATCCCTACACACAGGGCCTGCTGGCCGCACTGCCCAGTCTTGATCGCCCCCGCGCCAGCCTGCCGGTATTGCAGCGCGATCCCCTCTGGCTCACTCACTGAGAACGCTCCCATGGCAATGATTGAAGTCAATTCACTGAACCTGAGCTTCGGCACGGGCACTGCTTTGAATCAGGTGCTGCGCGACGTCAACCTGCAGGTCGAGCAGGGTCAGTCGTTCGGACTGGTCGGCGAGTCGGGGTCGGGCAAGACCACTGTGCTGCGCTGTCTGGCCGGGCAGTATCACCATTGGACAGGTGCCTTGAGCGTCGCGGGTCAGCAGGTCGGTCGCAAGCTCGACGCCAGCCACTACCGCACCGTGCAGATGGTGTTCCAGGACCCCTACGCCTCGTTACACCCGCGTCACACCATTGACGCGGCCCTCAAGGAACCGCTGAGCATCCACAAGATCGACCAGCGTGACCGACGCGTCTGCGACGTGCTGAACCGCGTCGGCCTCAACGAGAGTTTCCGCTTTCGTTATCCGCATCAACTGTCCGGTGGCCAGCGTCAGCGAGTCGCGATTGCCAGAGCGCTGATTCTGGAGCCGCGCGTATTGTTGCTGGATGAACCCACTTCGGCGCTCGACGTCTCGGTGCAGGCTGAAATCCTCAACCTGCTGGCGGACCTTCGTCAGCAGCAGGGCCTGACCTACCTGATGGTGACGCACGACCTGGGCGTGGTCGCGCACCTCTGCGACCGGGTTGCCGTCATGCAACTGGGTCAGGTCGTGGAGACGCTCGACAGCAGCCAGTTGAGCAACGATCAGGCGCAGCACGACTACTCACGACTGCTGATCCAGGCCAGTCGCGACATGGACGTACGACCGAGCGGATGACCGCTGCAGGTCCTACACACCACCGAACCCTGCTGACAGCGTGATCCCTGGCCGAATCGGCCATCGGGTCCGGCTGCCTGCGATTTGCCTCAAACACCTTTTTTCTCACTCGAACAAGAATAAGAAAATGAAAAAATCAATCGCTTTGCTCTCCCTGGCCGCCCTGTTCCCAAGCGCATGGACCCATGCCGACAGCGCCTACATCAACTATCGCCATCAATACGCAGAAAGCACCCGCATGCACGCTGACCGGGTCAAGTTCGGCACGCGGCTGGACAGCGGCTGGGGCTTTGAAGGTGAACTGAAGTACAAAACGGCGGGTGATCGCCAGGACGTCGCGTTCGACAACACCGTCGGCAACGGCCACGAACTGACGGTGAGTTATCAGCACAAGCTCAATGACAAATGGCTGCTGACCCCTTCCCTCGCACTGGAGAGCATCGAGCGCTCCACGGCCTACAAGATGGGGCTGAAGGTCGGCTACAAGGTCACCGATCAACTCACGCTTTCCGGTCGCTACCGGTATGACTCGATCAAGCTGGACCGCGACAGGGTCAACCGCGACATGCCGGACAATGAAATGAACGATCAGTCCGTCAACCGCTACGACGTCTGGGTCAACTACGCGACCAAAGGCCCCTGGTCATACGAGTACCAGTTCACCTACTTCGACGCCGACTACATCCGCTACGACAACGACAAGACCGACTACGAACAGAATGCGGCCTTCAAGTACAAATGGGACAAGAACTGGGTGCCGTTTTTCGAAGTCGGCGACATCAAGGTCAACTCCGAGGACGACAAGCGCCAGCTGAGATTGCGGGTGGGCGTGCAGTACAACTTTCTTTGAGGGCTGGCCGAGCACTGCCGCAGGTCGCCGGGACGCGGAGCGTCCCAAGAGGCATTCCCACGCTGGAGCGTGAGGAACGATCAGCGTAAGGCTGACAAAGTTGATCGTGCCGATGCTCCGCGTCGGCATGCACACCGGGACGCTCTGCGTCCCTTAGATGTCAGTCGCTGTACAGGGCCTGTGTCCTGCGCAGGCGCATGCGGCTGCCGTTGAGGTGCAGGTACATGGCCGAACGGGCGGCGTCGACATTGCCTTCGGCGATGGCGTTGTAGATCTGCCGGTGTTCGGCATTAATGCCAGCCAGATAGGCATTTCGGTCGCTCTGGCCGGTGTAGGCCGAGTTCATGCGGGTGCGGGGAATCAGCTTGGTGCCGAGGTGTTTCATGATATCGATCAGGTAGGCATTGCCGGACGCCTTGGCAATCTTGAGGTGAAACTGAAAGTCGGCGTTGATGGTCGTTCCGGACTTCTGCGGCCCTTCCAGCAGCGCGTCGAAGGCCCGCTTGAGCTCCAGCAATGCTTCAGGACTGCGTCGTTGCGCGGCCAGACCTGCCGCTTCGACTTCAAGACTCAGACGAAACTCCAGCAGGTTCAATACATCCGCCACCGTGACAATGGTGGCAGGCCCGACGGAAAACCCTTCCGGCGGTGGCATATCGAGCACGAAGGTCCCGACCCCATGACGCGTTTCCACCAGCCCCGCCGCCTGCATCCGCGACAACGCATCGCGCACCACCGTGCGGCTGACGCCCTCGGCCTCCATGATATTGAGTTCGGAAGGCAGTTTCTCGCCCCGCTGAAGCACACCGTCACGCATGCGCTGGGCAAAGCGGTCAACCAGGGTTTCAGCCAGGCGGCGATGATTCTTTTGCGAGGAAAGCGCGTTGTCCGACATTGCAGCCTCATGTCTATCGAATACCCGAGTATAGGCTGCGATCCCCGCACAAAACACGCCCTGAGTGAGGTTATACTCAGCGCCCCGACACGGACCTGATCACCCGCCATGGAACCTACCGCATCCCCAAAAGGCCGCCGTTCCAGCCTGACCCAGCAATTGGTCGCCGAATTCGCCCGCAAAATTCGCGAAGGCGAGATCCAGAGCGGCGAAAAACTGCCCACCGAGCAGGTGATCATTCGTGAAACCGGGGTCAGCCGTACCGTTGTCCGTGAGGCCATGTCACGCCTGCAGGCCGAAGGACTGGTCGAGACCCGGCATGGTATCGGCACCTTTGTTGTCGACGCCTCCGAGGCCAGGGCCGATCAGTCGGACGAGTTGTCCATCGGCACACCGGGCGACGCCGTGGCAATCATTGAACTGCGATTGAGTCTGGAGCCCGAAGCCGCTGCGCTGGCTGCACAACGTCGCACGCCCGAGCAATTGAGCGCCATTCGTCAGGCGCTCGACGAACTGCACCGCTGCGTCCGGACCGGCCAGGACACCCTGCAGGCCGATTACGAATTCCATCGGCGCATTTCCCTGTGCACCGCCAATAGTTTCTTCACCGATGTGATGAACCAGCTGGGCAGCAGCATCCTGCCGCGCACACGCGGCGGTTTCGGCAACGTCACGTCGTTGCAGATGGAAGACGATCCTCATATTCAGCAGCGCGAGCAGGAACAGATCTTCGACGCTCTGGCCCATCAGGATCGCGACGCCGCCCGTGCAGCCATGCGTCTGCACCTGATCAACAGCCTGCAACGCCTGCGTGCAAAGCCATAGCGAGCCCATCCCTTATCGTTTACCATGCCGCCCGTCGGTTTCCGAGAGGAACTAACAGGGAATTCGCCCGCCTCGCGCCACGAGCCGAAACGAAACTGCCCCCGCAACTGTAGGCATCGAGCCAGCTCCACCACTGCCACTGGGTGATCCCCGGGAAGGCCGGAGCCAGACGATGACATGCCAGTCAGGAGACCTGCCGACCAGAATCAATCACTAACCGGCGGGGTGTCCGGGAAGGACATCCTTGCGCCCGGCCTTAGTGCGCCGAGTGCTGCCGTTTCCCGGCAGGCAGGGATGTGTTTTCCTGTTGTGCGTGCGCCCTGACACACGTTCGAATCGAGGTCGCATTCCATGTCACTGCCCCGCCTTGCCGCACTCGCTGCCAGCCTGACCCTTTCAAGCCTTGCGTTCGCCGCACCGACCCATTATCCGCTGACCCTTGAAAACTGCGGCTACTCGCTGACGTTCGAGCATGCGCCGACCAAAGCAGTGACCATCGGCCAGTCGGGCACGGAGATGCTTTACGAGCTTGGCCTGGGCGACAGACTGGTCGGCACCTCCCTGTGGTTCAACGATGTATTGCCGCGCTTCAAAGAGCAGAACGACAAGGTCGAGCGCCTGGCCAACAACGAACCCAGTTTTGAGGCAGTGATCGGCAAACGTCCCGAACTGGTTGCCGTGCAGCTGGAATGGATGGTCGGCAAGCAAGGCGCAGTCGGCACGCGGGAGCAGTTCCACGAACTGAAAATCCCGACCTACCTCATGCCGTCCGACTGCGAAGGCAAGGACAATCTGGTCGGCGCCGACGGCACGCGCCTTGAGGCATTTCGCATCGAGACCATCTACAAGAGCATCGAACAACTGGCGCAAATCTTTGACGTGCAGGATCGCGGCGACAAACTGGTCGCCGATCTCAAGGCCCGTCTGAGCGCCGCAGTGGCCAACGTCAAACAGAACCACGACAAAGACGTATCAGCTGTGTTCTGGTTCTCAAGCTCCGACCTGAAAGCCGACCCTTTCGTCGCGGGTCGCAAGGGTATTCCGGACTTCATGCTCAATAATCTGGGGATGCGCAACATCGTCCAGTCCGACGAAGAGTGGCCCACTGTTGGCTGGGAAACCATCGCCAAGGCCAACCCGAGCATCCTGGTGATCGCCCGCATGGACCGTCGTCGCTTCCCGGCCGACGATTACCGCAAGAAAATCGAATTCCTCAAGTCTGACCCGGTGACCCGCAACATGGACGCTGTGAAGCATGACCGCATCGTGATCATCGACGCCGAAGGCATGCAGGCCAGCCTGCGCCTGTTCACGGGCATCGAAGAGCTGTCTGCCGCCGCCAACCACTTCAACGCCACTCCATGAGATTGCCCGTCGCGCTCGGCCATGTGATCTGGGTCTCGGCAGTGCTGGTGCTGGCGATCATCGTCGGAGCTGCCATTGGCGAAACCTCGATCAGCCTGCAGGTGGTGTTTCAGGTGCTGGCCAATAAACTGTGGGCGGCGGGCTATGTGCTGGACCCCATCGATGAAGGCATCGTCTGGAATTACCGGCTGACCCGCGCCATCGTCGCCGCTGCCTGCGGTTCCGGGCTGGCCATTTGTGGCGTGGTGCTGCAGTCGCTGTTGCGCAACCCGCTGGCCGATCCTTATCTGCTGGGCATCTCAGCAGGCGCCTCGACCGGCGCAGTCATGGTCGCGATTCTGGGTTTCGGTGCCGGGGTCATTTCCATGTCGGCAGGCGCTTTTGTCGGTGCGCTGGTGGCATTCTCTCTGGTCGCGCTGCTCGCCCACTCATCGCGGGGCAACACAGCCGCGGGGCAGATCATTCTGGCGGGCATTGCCGGTTCGCAACTGTTCAACGCGCTGACCTCGTTCCTGATCACCAAGTCGGCCAGCTCCGAACAGGCGCGCGGCATCATGTTCTGGTTGCTGGGCAACCTGAGTGGCGTACGCTGGCCCTCGGTGTGGATGGCTGTCCCGGCGGCGCTGTTTGGCCTTCTGGTGTGCCTCTGGCATCGGCGCGCACTGGATGCCTTCACCTTCGGCAGCGACTCCGCTGCGTCTCTGGGCATCGCCGTACGGCGGGTGCAGATTGTGTTGATCGCCACTGCGGCCCTGGTCACGGCAGTGATGGTCTCGATTGTGGGGTCCATCGGCTTTGTCGGTCTGGTAATCCCCCACGCTGTGCGCATGCTCACGGGCGTGCGCCATGCCCGACTGGTGCCGCTGAGCGCCCTGAGCGGCGCGCTGTTCCTGATCGCTGCGGACATTCTTTCCCGCACGCTGATCAAGGGCCAGGCGCTGCCCATCGGGGTGATCACTGCCCTGATCGGCGCACCGGTGTTTGCGCTGATCCTCATTCAGGGGAACAGGACACGATGAACGCCTTCACTCCCGATATCGGCACCCCGGCGCTCGGTTGCACGGGGCTTGGCTATTCGGTTCGCGGCGCAACACTGCTGCGCGACGTGGATCTGAGCATCGCGCAAGGCGAAACGCTGGGCATCGTGGGGCCGAACGGCTCGGGCAAATCGACCCTGCTCAAGCTGTTGTCCGGCATCCACAAGCCGTCCAGCGGTCAGGTAACGATAGGCGAACGGCCTCTGTCGAGCCTGAACCGGCGCGACATTGCCCGCGCGCTGGCGGTTGTCGAGCAGCAGGCAGAAACCAGTGACGCGATCACGGTGCTGGATGCCGTTGAACTGGGCCGCACGCCATGGTTGTCGGCGCTGGCGCCCTGGAGCGACCGCGACGACCGAATCGTTCGGCAGGCGCTGGTGGACGTGGACATGCTGCCTTTCATCAAGCGCGCCTGGCATACCCTGTCGGGCGGGGAGCGGCAACGGGTGCATATCGCACGGGCGCTGGCACAGAGGCCAGGCATCCTGTTGCTGGACGAGCCGACCAATCACCTGGATATCCAGCATCAGTTGACCATTCTCGGTCTGGTCAAGGCGTTGCCGGTGACCACAGTCATCGCCCTACATGACCTGAATCAGGCGCTGGACTGCGACCGGGTGGCGGTCATGGAAAAGGGCCGCATGGTCGCGCTGGGCGTACCCGCAGACGTGCTGACTCCCGAGCGGCTGCTGGAGACCTTCGGGGTGGTGGGCCGCTGGCTGACCGACCCGTTCGATGGCTCGCGGATTCTGCGTCTGCGATCGCCCTGAAACAGCCGCCTCCCCCCCGCCGACAGTCAGTAAATGCCGCAGCAGCGATCAGCGCAGGTGCGCAGCGCGGCCCATGGCACTACAATGCGCGCTTTGCCCGCCGTCGGATGCCGTAGCCATGTCCCTACCCAAACACCACCTGGAATTGCTCAGCCCCGCACGGGACACGAGCATCGCCCGTGAAGCCATTCTGCATGGCGCCGACGCGGTGTACATTGGCGGGCCAAGCTTCGGCGCACGACACAACGCCTGCAACGAGGTCAGCGATATCGCCGAACTGGTCAAGTTCGCCCATCGCTACCACGCGCGCATCTTCACCACGATCAACACCATCCTGCATGACGATGAGCTGGAACCGGCCCGCAAGCTGATTCACCAGCTCTACGACGCGGGCGTGGACGCACTGATCGTGCAGGACCTCGGCGTTCTGGACATGGACATTCCGCCCATCGAGCTGCATGCCAGCACCCAGACCGACATCCGCACGCTGGGCCGGGCGAAGTTTCTCGATCAGGCCGGTTTCTCACAGCTGGTGCTGGCACGTGAGCTGAACCTGCAGGAAATCCGCGAGATCGCCGACGAAACCGACGCAGCCATCGAATTCTTTATCCATGGCGCCCTGTGCGTGGCGTTCTCCGGGCAGTGCAACATCTCCCACGCGCAGAATGGCCGCAGCGCCAACCGTGGCGACTGCTCCCAGGCCTGCCGCCTGCCGTACACCCTGAAGGATGATCAGGGTCGCGTCGTGGCTTTCGAAAAACACCTGCTGTCGATGAAAGACAACAACCAGAGCGCCAACCTGCGTGCCCTGGTCGAAGCCGGTGTGCGCTCGTTCAAGATCGAAGGCCGTTACAAGGATGCGGGCTACGTCAAGAACATCACCGCGTACTACCGCCAGCGTCTGGACGACATCCTGGAAGACCGCCCGGATCTGGCGCGCGCCTCCAGCGGCCGTACTGCGCACTTCTTCGTGCCAGACCCGGAAAAGACCTTCAACCGTGGCAGCACCGATTATTTCGTCAGCGACCGCAAGATCGACATCGGCGCGTTCGACACGCCAACCTTCACCGGCCTGCTGGTCGGCAACGTGGAGAAACTGGGCAAGCGCGACCTGATCGCCGTCACCCACGAGCCGCTGTCCAACGGTGACGGGCTGAACGTGCTGATCAAGCGTGAAGTGGTGGGTTTCCGCGCCAACGTCGCGGAGCTCAAAAGCGAATTCGAGGAAGACGGTGAAAAACGCTGGCGCTATCGCGTCGAGCCTAACGAGATGCCGGCTGCCCTCTCCCGCCTGCGTCCGAATCACCCGCTGAGCCGTAACCTGGACCACAACTGGCAGCAGGCCTTGTTGAAGACTTCGGCCGAACGCCGGATCGGCATTCAATGGCAGGTCGAATTGCGTGAAGAGCGCCTGAACCTGACCGCAACCAGCGAAGAAGGCGTCAGCGTCACGACGCATCTGGACGGCCCGTTTGGCGCGGCGAACAAGCCGGAACAGGCGCTGGATCAGTTGCGCGACCTGCTGTCCCAACTGGGCACCACGATTTACCACGCTCAAGACATCAGGCTGGACGCACCCCAGGCGTTCTTCGTGCCCAACTCCCAGCTCAAGACCCTGCGCCGCGACACCATCGAAGCGCTGACCGAAGCCCGCATCAAGGCGCATCCTCAGGGCGGCCGCAAGGCTGAAACCACGCCGCCTCCGGTTTACCCCGAGTCGCACCTGTCGTTCCTGGCCAACGTGTACAACCAGAAAGCGCGTGATTTCTACCACCGTCATGGTGTGCAACTGATCGATGCGGCTTATGAAGCGCACGAAGAGACCGGCGAAGTGCCGGTCATGATCACCAAGCACTGCCTGCGTTTCTCGTTCAACCTGTGCCCGAAACAGGCCAAGGGCGTGACCGGCGTGCGCACCAAGGTCGCACCGATGCAGCTGATTCATGGGGACGAAGTGCTGACCCTGAAGTTCGACTGCAAACCCTGTGAGATGCACGTGGTGGGCAAGATGAAAGGCCACATTCTGGACCTGCCACTGCCGGGCAGCGCCGCGGCCAAGGCAGTCGTCGGCCATATCACGCCTGAAGACCTGATGAAGACCGCACGCCAGCGCGCTCCGCGCTGATATGAGTCAGTCCTGAGGGCAGGCGTTTACTCGCCCTCGGGATTCCGTTGCCGCTCGCCAGGCACGCACTCCATATGCGTGGTGTTCCACACCGGATCGGTTTCAACGTCGGTCACCGAAAATCCCTGCTTTTCCCAGAAGCGGATCGCGCCGGGCAGAAACGGATGGGTGTGCAGGTACAGCACCTCTATCCCGCCAGCTTCGGCGTGCGCCCACAGCGCTTCACACAGGCGACTGGCCAGACCATCACCCCGGAACTGAGGCATGACGTAAAGGCGCACGATCTCCACGGTATCGCGACCGACGTAGTCCAGTTGTGGAAAGCGATGATCGAACGGCAAATAGCCGACAGCCGCGATGATCTTCCCGTCATGACGTGCAGTCAGAAATTTTCCTCTGTCGCCGTTCAGGTACACCTGTTCGAAGGCTGCCAGATCGGCAGGGAGCACGGCGGCATCGAGCATGGGGAAAACCTCGGCTCGGGCACGCATGGCGAACTCGATGGTTTCAGAAATTTCGGCGCGGGTGACTTCCTGGATAGTAAGGGTCATGGCAACGGATCTTGTGAATGAAGACGCAGGGTAATACAAATGCTGCGCCAGCTTCATACGGTAATGATCGTGCCCATCGCACTGCGCTCATCGGTGTACACAAGTCCTCATGCGGGAATACGATGATGATCGTTCCCACGCTCCAGCGTGGTAACGCCTCCCAGGACGCTCCGCGTCCGCTCTTGAATGCGGTGCAGATGTATGCCCAAGCTCCAGCGTTATCCACGTCATGCGCCCGGCTCACTGAGTCCGCAATCTGTGCCATTTGTGACGCGGAGCGTCACGGGAGGCGTGCCCACGCAGAGCGATGGGCACGATCAGTGGTGAGGCGGATTTTTGTATAACAATGAGCGCGGAGCATAGGCACGCATCCAGTGACGCTCCGCATCCACCACCTATCCTCTTCCATGCACACCTTTACAGCGCAACCCGTCCGTTGCGCACCATTGCAATGCAGCCTGCCCGGCCATCCCGATACCTGCTCCAGGACACTGATGTCGCTTAAGACGCCCGGAAACACGAGGCGTGCGGTCACTCATCAATGATCGACACCAAGCTGGCACAACCCCTGCATTATTCCAGACAACCCCACCTTCAATAAGGTCGGGCCGCCCCGGTTGATCGACGCAGATCGCCAGTCTCATGGAGACCTCAGGGCCATCAGGTGCATCCGGCAACGAGGCTCGATCCGCACCCTTTACAGCATAAGAGAACAGGCAAAGGCGCCTGGAACCGAAAGGTTCCGGGCGCTTTTTTTTGCTTCAAAAAAACTGATTGGCCTCGGCCGGGATTAGCCATGAACACCACAGTCTTCCCCCACAACGATGTAAAAACCCTGATCGTCGTCGGCAATGGCATGGTCGGTCATCATTGCGTCGAGCAGTTGATCGCAGGCGGCGCGCTTGAGCGTTATCGCATTCATGTGTTCGGCGAAGAGGCACAGCGTGCCTATGACCGCGTTCACCTGTCCGAGTACTTCACAGGGCGCGATGCCGAGTCGCTGGCCATGAGCGAGATGGCGCTTTACGAACAGGCGGGCCTGACCCTGCACCTGGGCGTGCCGGTGCTGGAGATCGACCGTGATCGACACGAGATCATCACCGCTGAAGGCTGCTTCAGTTATGACAAGCTGATTCTGGCGACAGGCTCGTACCCGTTCGTGCCGCCCATCGAAGGCGCGCAGGGCAATTCAAAACTGGTCTATCGCACACTGGAAGACCTGGACAGCATTCGTTACGCCGCCTCGAAAGCCCGTCGTGGTGTAGTGGTCGGTGGCGGCCTGCTGGGACTGGAAGCAGCCAACGCCCTGAAATCCTTGGGCCTTGAAGCTCATGTCGTGGAGTTCGCACCACGTCTGATGCCGGTCCAGCTCGACGAACTGGGCGGCGCTGCGTTGAAGGCCCGGATCGAAGCGCTTGGCGTGGGCGTGCACCTGTCACGCGCCACTCAATCGATCACTGACGGCAAGCAATACCGCTACCGCATGAACTTCGCCAACGATGAATTCCTCGAGACCGACCTGATCGTGTTCTCCGCCGGTATTCGTCCGCAGGACGCCCTCGCCCGCCAGTGCGAGCTCGAACTGGGCCCGCGTGGCGGCATTGCGATTGACGAACACTGCCGCACCAGCGATGAAGACATCTATGCCATCGGCGAATGCGCGGCCTGGAACGGCAGCGTGTTCGGCCTGGTTGCGCCGGGCTATCAGATGGCCCGTGGCGTAGCGGCGCAATTGTGCGACAAGGACACCGACCCCTTCTTCGGTGCGGACATGTCCACCAAGCTCAAGTTGCTGGGCGTGGACGTCGGCTCGATTGGCGATGCCCACGGCGCGCTGGCCGGTGCGGTCAGCTATCGCTTCATCGACGAAGCCACCGCCAGCTATCGCCGACTGGTGGTGTCGGCTGACGGCAAACAGGTGTTGGGTGCCGTGCTGGTCGGCGACAACAGCTACTACGACACGCTGCTGCAATACGCGCAGAACGGCATCACCCTGCCTGGCGATCCGTCGAGCCTGATCCTGCCGCACAGCGAAGGCGCGCCGACACTGGGTGCCGACTCGCTGCCCGCCACCGCGACGATCTGCTCATGCCACAACGTCAGCAAGGGCTCGATCTGCTCGGCCATCGACAACGGCTGCACCGACCTTGCCGGAATCAAAGCCTGCACCAAGGCAGCGACCGGCTGTGGCGGCTGTACCGCGCTGCTCAAGCAGGTCTTCGAACATGAACTGATCGCCCGCGGCGTTGCGGTGGACAAGAGCCTGTGCGAGCACTTCGCCTACACCCGTCAGGAGCTGTATTCAATGGTCCGCATCGAAGGCATCGAAACCTTCGAAGAACTGTTCGCCCGTCATGGCAAAGGCGCTCACGGCTGCGACATCTGCAAGCCTGCGGTCGGCTCGATCCTGGCTTCGTGCTGGAACCGGCCAATCACCGAGCCTTCGCTGGTGCCATTGCAGGACACCAACGACACCTTCATGGCCAACATGCAGAAGAACGGCACCTACTCGGTGGTGCCGCGCATTCCAGGCGGTGAAATCACGCCCGATGGCCTGATCGCCATTGGTGCGGTGGCCAAGAAGTATGATCTTTACACCAAGATTACCGGCGGCCAGCGCATCGACCTGTTCGGCGCGCAACTGCACGAGTTGCCGGACATCTGGAGCGAACTGATCGAAGCCGGCTTCGAAACCGGTCACGCCTACGGCAAATCGACCCGGACCGTGAAGTCCTGTGTCGGCAGTACCTGGTGCCGCTACGGCGTTCAGGACAGCGTCGCCATGGCGCTGCGCATCGAGGACCGCTACAAGGGCCTGCGCTCGCCACACAAGCTCAAGTTCGCGGTGTCAGGCTGCACCCGTGAATGCGCTGAGGCGCAGAGCAAGGACGTGGGTGTGATTGCCACCGAGAACGGCTGGAACCTGTACCTCTGCGGCAACGGCGGTATGCGCCCGCGTCACGCCGAGCTGTTCGCGACCGACCTGGATGACGAAACCCTGATTCGCTACATCGACCGATTCCTGATGCTCTACATTCGTACTGCCGACAAGCTGCAGCGCACGTCCGTATGGCGCGAGTCGCTGGAAGGCGGGCTGGATTACCTGAAAGCCGTGATCCTCGACGACAGTCTGGGGCTTGCGGCGGAACTCGAATCGCAGATGCAACTGGTGGTCGATCGCTATGAATGCGAATGGGCCAACGCATTGAAGAATCCGGAAAAGCTCAAACGCTTCCGCACCTTCGTCAACGACGGCCGTGGCGACCCGGACGTGCATTTCGTCAAGGAGCGCGCCCAGCGTCGTCCGGCAAGACCTGAAGAACTCAAGCTGATCCCATTGTTCAAGGAGGTGGTGTGATGAACTCATCCGATACGGCTTTTGCAGAAAACACTCAGTCCGCACTGCATCTGCACTGGCATGCCCTGTGCGGACGCCAGGACCTGGTCGCCAACTCAGGCGTGGTGGCATGGCTCGACGGTACGCAGGTTGCGCTGTTTTATGTGCCTGATACGGCAGACGGCGAGAAGCTTTACGCCATCGACAACCGCGACCCCAAGTCCGGAGCCAACGTGATCGGACGCGGGCTGATTGGCCAGATCGCTGGAGACCTGGTCATCGCCTCACCGCTGTACAAACAACACTTCCGCCTGCATGACGGCTCCTGTCTGGAATATCCGGAACAGCGACTGGAGGTCTGGCCGGTGCGGTTGAACGGTGATCAGGTGGAGATTGCGGTTTAGCGGCAGGGATGTTTGGCCGGCATGATCACGCGTTACTCCAGATGCGTCGCCAGGACGCGGAGCGTCCTGAGCGGCATTCCCACGCAGAGCACTCATCGTTATACACAAATCGACCTGAAGGAACGCGGTGCCCGAAAGTGGGAGCGGACTTGTCCGCGAATACTGCGATTCAGACGCTGGATCTTTGTCGGATGTGCCAGCTTTCGCGGACAAACGGAACGCCGCCCGGTCCGCTCCTACGACCGAAATAGTGCTCGCTCCAGATGCGCGTAGCGACTTGTGTATAACGATGAGCGCAGAGCATGGGAACGATCGTTGATCATCCGGACACTGATCATGCCCATCGCCGCGTGGGCATGCCTCCCGTGACGCTCCGGGTCACACATGGCACAGATTGGGGATTCAGTGAGCCGAGCGCATGGCTCCAGTCACCTTTTGATTTCCCACGGGTTTTGATCAGTCAAATATGGCCCTCAGAGCATTTATCTGTATATCCATACAGATAAAACTTGCCCATCGGCGCTTCAAAGTTCATCCTTGCAGCCTTCACCACCGGTAATCGAAGACGGTAGTCATGCGGCTGTTCCTTTGCGAAAAACCCTCTCAGGCCAAAGACATCGCGGCTGTGCTCGGCGCAACGCGGCGTGGGGACGGCTGCTGGGTGGGTGCCAATGCCACCGTGACCTGGTGCGTCGGCCATTTGCTGGAAACCGCACCGCCGGATGCCTACGACGCCCGTTACAAGCGCTGGGTGCTGGAAGACCTGCCCATCGTTCCGCAGCAATGGAAGATGCTGGTCAAACCCAGAACCGCCAGTCAGTTCAAGGCGGTCAAGCGTCTGCTGGGGGAAGCAAAAGAGCTGGTGATTGCCACGGACGCCGACCGCGAGGGTGAAATGATTGCCCGGGAGCTGGTCGAGCATTGCCGCTATCGCGGGCCGATCCAGCGCCTGTGGCTGTCTGCCCTGGACGACGCTTCGATCCGCAAGGCGCTGGCCACGCTCAAGCCCGGTGCGGACACCTTCAGCCTGTATCACTCGGCACTGGGCCGTTCCCGCGCCGATTGGCTGATCGGCATGAACATGAGCCGACTGTTCACCCTGCTGGGCCGGCAATCGGGCTATCAGGGCGTGCTGCCGGTCGGACGCGTGCAGACCCCGACACTTCGACTGGTCGTGGACCGCGACCGCAGCATTGCCAATTTCGTCCCTGTGCCTTACTGGGCCATCGATGTGAAGCTGCTGCATGACCAACAGGCGTTCATCGCCCAATGGCGAGCGCCTTCGGACGCTTGTGATGATCAGGACCGCTGCCTGAATCAGCCGCTGGCGCAGCAGGCAGCAGAAGACATTCTCCCGGCAGGCAGCGCCCGGCTGGTCAAACTGCGCACCGAGCGAATTCGTGAAGCGGCGCCCCTGCCCTTCGATCTCGGCACGCTGCAGGAAATCTGCTCGAAGAAGCTGGGCCTCGGCGCGCAGGAAACCCTCGACATCGCCCAGTCCCTGTACGAAACCCACAAGGTGATCACCTACCCGCGCAGCGATTGCGGCTACCTGCCCAACAGCCAGCACAGCGAAGCCGCGAGTATCATTGCGGCGCTGGGCAAGGCCGATCCGGCGCTGGACGAGCTGATGCCGCACCTTGATGCACAACGCCGCTCTCGGGCATGGAACGATGCCAAGGTCAGCGCGCACCACGGCATCATCCCCACCGCAGCGGCCCGAGGCATCGAGCGCCTGACCGGCAAACCGAGAGCGGTCTACACGCTGATCAGAGCCCGTTATCTGGCGCAGTTTCTGCCCAATCATGAGTACGACCGCACCCAGGCCGACTTCGACTGCGCAGGTCACGCCTTGCGCGCCGTCGGCAAACAGATCGTCGAACCGGGCTGGAAGCGTGCCATGCCAGAGGCGCTGGCCCCGGCAAAAGGTCGCGAGGCCCCTGCGCCGCAGCCGCTGCCCAGATTGGTCCAGGGCTGCGACTGCGCTGTTGCCGATGTCATCCTCAAAGACCTCTGGACCCAGCCGCCCAAGCCGTTCACCGAAGGCGATCTGATCAAGGCGATGAAGAATGTCGCAAAACTGGTGGAAGATCCGCTGCTCAAGCAGAAGCTCAAGGACACCACCGGCATCGGCACCGAGGCGACGCGCGCTGGCATTATTCAGGGGCTGCTGGATCGTGGCTATCTCACCAAACAGGGCAAGGCGCTGTGTGCCACGCCAGCGGCTTTCAGCCTGATCGATGCCGTACCGCGCGCCATTGCCGACCCAGGCACCACTGCCATCTGGGAACAGGCGCTGGACATGGTGCAGAGCGGCGAAATGAGCCTTGAAGAGTTCGTTACCCGGCAGGCCGCCTGGATGAGCAAGCACGTTAGCCGCTGCGTCGGCATGCGCATGTCCATCAGCGGTCCGGCAAGCCCCGCAGGCGTGAAGCCGCCTTGGAAGAAAAAGCGCAAGGCCGGCCCGCGCAAGGCCGCCGGCGCCGAGAAAGCAACCGGCACGGCGGCGAAAAAACCGCGCCGCGCCGCGAAACCTGCCAGCAAGGCTTAGGCCCGCCGAGCAGGTATTCGCTGCAAGGAATCAATTCAAAACTGCATAACCAGGTGTAGCCACATGTCAGACCGCGAAATCATTGTCCCTCCCACCATGGAACTGATCATGGACCGTGCTGGCTACGCGCCTGCGGTCAGGGTCGGCCACACGCTCTACTGCTCCGGGCAGGTCGGACGCACACGGGATATGGACGTGATCCTGAACCCTGAAGCGCAATTCATCGCCTGCTGGGAGAACCTGCGCACGGTATTGGCCGAAGCTGGCTGCACGTTCGAGGACATCGTCGACATGACGACTTATCACGTGTCGATGAGCGAGCACATGCCGGTCTTTCGCGACGTGAAAAACCGGCTGTTTCCACGCGGTCAATGCGCCTGGACCTGCATCGGCGTTGCCGAACTGGCGCATCCAGGCCTGTTGCTGGAGATCAAGTGCGTGGCCGTGATCCGCCAAGCCTGACTGAGCGCTTCAATTCTGGAAATGCGCCTTTAGCTGGTCCAGCATCGCCGTGTCAGTACGCTCGAAACGCAGCGGCGTGACGGAAACTCCGCCGTTCATGATCACGTGGGTTTCGCTGCCGGGCGCGTCCACCAGATCGTGGCGATGAATGCTCAACCAGAAGTAGTCCCGCTCACGCATGTCGGTGCGTGAAGCGACTTCCAGTGAGTCGATGCGACCGGCCCCCTGGGTGGTGAATTGCATCGGGCCCGCTTCCGCTGCCGGGACATCCGGGAAATTGATGTTCAGACAAGCGCCCTGCTCCCAACCCAGCCCCCAGACCTTGCGAATCACATCAGGCGCCAGTTGCCGTGCCGTCTCCCAGCGCACCGAGTCACGACGCGTCAGGGCCTGGCTCAGGGCAATCGAAGGGACGCCCAGCAACAGCCCGGCCATGGCCGCACCGACCGTACCGGAAAACACCGTTTCAACGCCCAGGTTCGCGCCTTTATTGATGCCGGACAGGATCAAGGTGGGTGGTTGACTCATCAATTGCTGCAAAGCCATGGCGACACAGTCGGCGGGCGTGCCCGACACCGAAAACCTGCGCTCGCCACGCTTGGTCACGCGCAGTGGGTGATGAATGCTCAAGGCATGCGATATGCCGCTCTGGTCGTGATCAGGGGCAACGATCCAGACGTCGTCGGCCAACTCGCCGGCCACTTCTTCAAGTGCCAGCAGACCTGGGGCATCGATGCCATCGTCGTTGGTGATCAGGATTCGGGGTAGTTTCTGGAAAGACATGACTGCTCCTGAGTAGTGAACTGCTGACCATACACCCAGCAGTACCAACTGACCGCTCTGGTGGGCAGAGCGGTGTTCCGTTCATTCGGACAGGTGAAAGCGATGTATCAGAGACTGGAGCGCAACGGAATCTCATGGCGGGAAGATTCGACCTGCACGTCGTCCAGGCCGACCATCTCGTCGTGCGCCACGCCCTGGCTCAGAAACAGCTGCACGTCCGGCACCGACGACAGCACCTTGCGCGCTTCCTCGACCGAAGCCAGATGCAAAGGCTTGCCGTGCGAGTCCTGAACCGGCACTGACTTGCCGTCCACAAGCGCATGGAGCACGTACGAACCGCCTTCCATCGACACCAGATTGAGCTCACTGATCTTGCCAGCCTTGATATCGCTGGACAGGTCTTGAATGTTCAAAATCACACCTCCGTAGGCGTTCCGGGAATCAGAGCGTCACAGAAATTGAGCCTGAACAGACGTTAACGTTCCCTTGCTGTCATGTCAGACATGAACAATAACCCTCGTCAGGCGAGCGACCAAAAGAAGTGGCCAGCTGCTACTCTGCTTGCGCAATGCTCGGTACAGACGCGCTCCGCTTCCCTCAGTGACGGTTCAAGGACAGAAAATGATCGATTTCAACAACAAAGGTTTTTTCAAGCTCAAGCAGAATGACGAGTACGCAGAACGCGTGAAGGACCTGCTGCTGGACGGCGAAACAGTCATCGACTCCTACAAGTCCATGCGCGACGGCGTGGTGTTCACCACCAAACGCATCATCTCGGTCAACGTTCAGGGGCTGACAGGCAGCAAGAAAGACTTCACGTCGCTGCCCTACAAGAACATCGTGGCCTGGTCGGTGGAAACCTCGGGGACCTTCGACCTGGATTCGGAACTGGAGATCTATTACTCGGCGATCGGAAAGGTGAAGTTCGAATTCACAGGCAAGACGTCAATGGTTGAAATCTCAAGGTACATCGCCCAACACCTGCTCGGCTGACTCACCGGACGCCCGCCTGTCTGCGCGCAGACGGGCGAGCGTCACATACGACGACTCAGTGGCCCAGCAACTGCGCCGCGTCGAAGCCCATCCGCAGGTTGCCCCAATGACGGCCTTCGAAGAAGAACGGCACGTCGATCTCGGTCATGATTTCACCGGTATCGCGCAGGTAGGTCTGCAGCAGGAAACGCTGCTTGTTGCCTGCCGCTCGCAGGCCGACCGGATCAGAGAACATCCGCTTGTTGCGGCACACCGGCAGGTCGACGGCGCGATTACCAGTCGGTTTCTGCGATACCCAGCTGTTGTTGACCGGGCAATAGCCCTTGTTATCGACAATGAACGAGACCTTGCCGCCTCGGGTGCCCTTGGTCAGCTTGTCGCACTCTTCCTGGCAGATCTGCGCGAAACGCTCGGTGTAGCTGGTCATGTATTGCTTGGGATCGGTGCCGGGAATCAGTTTGTAACTCTGATCGAACAGGTTTACGCCACCCTTGTGCAGCACCGCAAGCCGGGTCTGCAGAATATCCCGACACTCACTGGCCCGCGTGATTGCAGCGTCCAGCTCACCGTGCCCGAGCACGAAACGTCCCAGCAGCGCCTGCACCCGCTCGGCAACGCCTGACAGGTCACGGGTGGCAGTCGCCGAATGCTGCATGCGCTGGTCGATGGCCTGGCTGTCGGCATAGATGCGCGTCACCCGGTCGTTGATACCTGTGTTGGTGTTCGCGAACTGCTGGATATGGGAGGCAATGTCCGCGAGCTTGCCATTGGTGGATTCGAAGTCGACGATCATGCTCTCGAAATGCCCCGAGGCACGCTCCACGACCAATTGCGTTTCACGCGCGCTCTGGCTGATCTGGGTGGTCTGCTCGTAGGTCGAGCTGACTTCCAGCAGCATTGCGTCGATGTTCTGCGAGATGTCGTCGGTGGCTTTGCTGACGTTCTGCGCCAGGGTGCGGACCTCGTCGGCCACCACGGCAAAGCCGCGACCGCTTTCACCGGCACGTGCCGCTTCGATGGCCGCGTTAAGGGCCAACAGGTTGGTCTGCGAAGAAATCTGCTGGATCAGGCCGACAATGGACTTGATGCTCGACGAACGCTGGTTCAGGGCAGACACCAACACGCCGAATTCATTGAGGCTGCTGGATATCTGGCTGATGTTGCCGGTCACTTCGAGCAGTTCGGAGTAGGAACCGCGCGCCATGCTCAGGTTCTGGGCGGTGGTGCTGGAAATACCCTGAGTCTGCTGCGACACGTCCTCAATGCTGCCGACCGCCATATTGCTCTGATCCATGACCTCCTTGGCAAAGCGCGCCTGATCGGTTGCGCTGTCGCTGGAATCACTGATGTTCTTGAGCGAGCGCGCCGACTCGACCGCGATCTGCACGGTCAGCGCCTGAATGCTGCTGATCACTTCACGCTGCTTGGCCAGAAACCGGTTGCAGGTGCTTGCCAGCACGCGGATTTCATCATGGGTCAACAGCGGCAGATCCTTGGACAGATCACCCTCGCCATTGGCGATTTCTTCCAGCGCACCGGTCATGAACATCACAGGCCGAACGATCAGATGACGCAGGTACCAGACCATGAAACTGACCATACCCAACGTGAACAGGGTGCTGATCAGAATCGCGTTGCTCAGTGCGTCCAGCCTGCCCTCGATAAGCGCCAGTACACCGGACTCCAGTTCCGCACTGCGCAACAACATCACGATGTCGGCCCGAACAGACAGCGCCACCCAGTACAGCAGTGCACTGACGACGACCAACAGAAAAAGGCTTGAGAGCTTTTTGGTCAGGGTGTTGAAGAACTGCTTTTCGACCGACTCGTAAAAGGCCTTTAACGTTTGCATGCAGCTGCTCCTGGGCGCGGAAGATGATCGGTTTCGATGGTTAACGTCTGTTAGTGCAAAAGCTTTAATGAACCGGAGCGATCAGTTTCGAAAAACACCTGATCGGGCGACAACCGCCTGCGAGCAGGCGGTGAGCGAGCGGTTAGCGGAATGAGGCCGGATGAGGGCCTGTAGACGTCAAAGCCGGAACCGATCCACCGAGCGCGAGAGCTGCACTGCCAGGGCGGACAACTCGTCGGTGGTGGTCGCGGTCTGACCAATGACCCGGCTGTTGTCCTCGGACATGCTGGCGATCATTTCCACTTGGTGGGCGATTTCATTACTCGCCAGGCTCTGTTCGCCAATCGTGCGGGTGATGTCGTTGACAAGGTGCGTGGTACTCAGCGTGGCGTCGAGGATATCCCGGATGGCCTGCTGGACCTCGGCGGTCACCGCCATGCCTTTATCGACCTGGACCACCCCGGCTTCCATGCTGGTCACCGCCTCGCGGGTGCTTTGTTGAATCCGGGCGACCATGCCGGTGATTTCCTGAGTCGATGCGCTGGTGCGACCTGCCAGGCTGCGCACCTCATCGGCGACCACGGCAAAACCACGGCCCTGTTCACCGGCACGCGCCGCCTCGATGGCCGCGTTGAGCGCCAGCAGGTTGGTCTGATCGGCAATGCTCTTGATGACCTGAATGATGTTGAAAATGGCTTCAGACTCCTTGTCCAGCGTGCGGATCACCTGCGCCGACTGTTGCGCCGAACGGGCAATGCCGTCCATGTCGCTGACCACCTGATGGATCACCCGTCCGCCGTTCTTGGCCAGCGTCTCGGCCTGATTGGCCATCTCCCTTGCCTGTTCGGCGTGACGGGTGATTTCTTCGATGCTGGCGGTCATTTCGCTGGTGGCCGCCGACATGGTCGCCGCCGCCGAGCTTTGCTGCTGGCTGCTGCCCGCCACTTCGTGACAGCCGCTGCTCAACTGCCCGCTCATGCCGCTGACGCCATGGGCATTGCTGCGCACCACTTCGATCATGCCGCGCAGATCGCGCTGCATGACGGCAAGGCTGCGAATCAGCGCGCTGGCCTCATCACGACTGGCAGGCTCGGCAATAGGCTCGCTGAGGTCGCCATGCGCGATGCTGTCAGCGATGCGGCTGGCTGACTGCAGGGGAATCATGATGCTGCGGGTCACCCAATGCCCCTGCGCGACCAGCAGCAACAGGCTGATGACCAGAACCACGCCAAGCGTGGTATTGGCGGTGCTGATGGCGTCGCGGGTGATTTCGCCGCTGGCTTTCGAGTTGTCTTCGATCAGGTCGCTCAACGTGGACATCTGGCCTTCAAGCTGGGTGAAGGCGGCAGAGAATGTACCCAGATCCTGTTGGGCGCGGTCAGGACTGTCCAGCGCGAGGCCGACAATTCGCTCGCCCGCGCTGATATAGGCATCGAGGCTGGGCTTGACCTTGTTCAGTTCGGCCTTGAGGGTGTCGTTGATCGGCAGCGCCAGGTTGTCACTCAGCACTTTGCGGAACTGCGCGGCGTGCTCATTGAGGGAGGCCAGGACCTCGTCACGGGTTGTTTCGCTCTTGCCCAGCCCGACCAGCATCGCCGAGAGCACATCGGCGCGCAGGGCGTCGTGCATCATGTCGGCCTGAAGGTGATTGCTCAACGCGGTCATGCTGACCTCGTTGTCAGTCATCGCCGCCGCCATTCTGTTATTGCCCAGATAGCTGACCAGACTGATGATCAGCACAGCCAGTACTCCGGTGCCTATCAACAGAAACAAACGAAGTTTGATCGACATCCTGAAGCTCCCCTGCGGTCAATGAAATAACGCGAGCTGCGGATTGCTCTTATGCAAAGCTTATCGACGCCTGTTCACGGATATTTAAGACTATTTTCGCGGGGTTACCGGTTTAAATCGGATTGGATGTACCGAGCGTGCAGCGTCAGGCCCGCCGGACGGGCTCTGACGCGACAAGGGCTTTACTGTGCTGCGCGTGCCTTGGCGATTTCGTCGTACATCATCTTCACCAGACCGGCATCCAGTTGCTGGGAAAACTCGTCGATGACAGGTTTTACGCGCTCACGAAAACGGTCTTTCTCGGCAGGAGAAATGTCGTTGACCGCAATCTGTTTCTCCAGATTGGCCCGGGCATTGTCCATGCTGGCGGCCGTCACTTCACGCTGGAAGACCTGAGCCTTGGCGGCGGCATCGCGAATCAGTGCCTTTTCATCGTCGTTCAGGCGATTCCAGGTTTTCTGACTCATGATCAGCGACTGCGGGTTGAAGATGTGCCCGGTCGCGGACAGGTATTTCTGCACTTCGAAGAACTTGCTGCCTTCGATTACCGTGTACGGATTTTCCTGACCATCGATGGTGTGCTGCTCAAGGCCGGTGTAGACCTCGGGAAACGCCATTGGCACCGGGTTGGCGCCAAGGGCCGAGAAAGTCTTCAGGTAGATGGGCGACTGAATGACGCGGATCTTCAGGCCCTGCATGTCCTCCAGGCGGGTGATAGGGTGCTTGCTGTTGGTTACATTGCGAAACCCGAGGTCCCAATAGCCCAGGGCGACCAGCCCCTTGCTGTCGAGCTGCGCTGCGAGCTTCTGGCCGACCGGACCGTCGATGACCGCATGGGCTTCTTTCACGTCGTTGAATAGAAACGGAAAGTCGAGCATTGCAAAGTCCGGCGCCTGAGCGGCGAGAATTCCGGAATTGAGTACTGTGATGTCGAGCGTGCCGCCCTGCAAGGCTGACACGGTCTGCACATCGCCGCCCAGCGTGCCGCCGGGAAACAGCCGTACCTTGATCTTGCCGCCACTGCTTTCGCTCAGCAGGTCAGCGAATTTCTGTGCGCCCTGCCCTTGCGGATGCTCCTTGACGTTCTGAAACGCAAAACGCAGCGTGCGCTCGCGAATCTCTGCCGCATGGCTGGCCACACTCGCCAGCAACAGGCTGGTGGCGCAAGCGCCGGCCAACAGGGTCTTCATCAGTTTCAGCATGTCATTCTCCGGTCTTGTTATTGGAAATGGAGTGATTGAAAGCCAGCGGCTCCTGCCTCTTTGTCATCGGGTCAAAAAGCTCAGCGGAACCAGCACCAGCTGCGGGAACAGCACCAGTAAAAACAGCACGACGAACTGCGCCAGCATGAACGGCCAGACGCCTCGGATGATCTCGTCCATGCTGATCTTCGAGACGCCGCACACCACGTTGAGCACCGTGCCCACGGGCGGCGTGATCAGGCCAATGGCGGTGTTGATCAGAAACAGCACGCCGAAATACACCGGGTCGATACCCGCCATCGTCACGGCAGGCATCAGAACCGGCGTCAGGATCAGAATGGTCGGGGTCATGTCCATTACCGTGCCAACCATGATCACCAGCAGCATGATGACCATCAGCAGCAGGGTCGGGTTGTCCATGAACGGCTCGAGCAATGCCGCCAGTTGGTCAGGCAGCTCCGCGATCGTCACCAGCCACGACGAGACCATGGCCGCAGCGACCAGCAACATCACCACCGAGGTGGTCTTGGCGGACGACAGCACCAGTTCGTACAGTTGATTGATCTTCAGTTCGCGGTAGATCACCAGCGACACGAACAAGGCGTAAACCGCCGCAACCACGGCGGCCTCGGTCGGCGTGAAGATGCCGAACTTCAGGCCGAACACGATGATCAGCGGCAAGCCCAGCGCCCATGAGCCATCCACCAGCGTGCGCAGGATTTCCTTGCCGCTGCGCTTGGGCGGCGGTTCGACGTTCTCACTGCGCGAGACGAACCACCAGGCGATGGCCAGTGCGGCACCCAGCATCAACCCCGGCACGATCCCGGCCAGAAATAGTTTCGAGATCGAGACCCCGGACGCGACACCGAACACGATGAAGCCGATGCTCGGTGGAATGATCGGCGCAATGATGCCGCCCGCCGCGATCAGGCCCGCCGAATGCGAGCGATTGTGCCCGGCATGAACCATCATCGGCACCAGCAATGCAGCCAGCGCGGCAGCATCAGCGACTGCAGAACCGGACAGAGAGGCCAGCAGACAGGACGCGATGATCGCCACATAGCCCAGCCCGCCGCGCTTGTGCCCGACCAGCGCCATGGCGATGTTGACGATGCGCCTGGACAAGCCTCCGGCGTTCATGACTTCGCCAGCCAGCATGAAGAACGGCACGGCCATCAGCGGGAAGCTGTCGGCACCGTTAAGCAGGTTCTGGGCAATGATCTGCGCATCGAACAGGTCCAGATGCAGCATCAACGCAACACTGACCAACAGCAGCGCGAACGCAATCGGAATCCCCAGCGCCATGCTGCCCAGCAGCGATCCGAGAAAGATCATCAGGGTCATGGTCGATTACTCCGGGTAGCAGCAGGCGCATCGGATTTGATGGTGGTGTCGGCTTCGGCTTCGTTTTCCCTGACCATGACCAGCGCACCCTCATCCAGCCTGCCGCTCAGCGCCAGATACAACTGATACAGCAGGATCGCCGCAGCGCTGACGCCGAATACCAGCCCGGCTGCATAGAACACCGCCATCGAAAATCCGGACGCGGGCGCCACGACATGCAGGTTGATCACAGCCTGCTGCCAACTGCCGCTGGAAATCAGCCAGCAGATGTAGAGCATCAGCAGTTGTCCGGTAATCAGGCAGATGCGCCTGCCCATCGGCGGCAAGCGTTTGACCAAGCTGTCCAGGCCCAGATGTCCCCGCTCTTTCATCGCCACTAGCGCGCCAAGAAAGATCATCCACACGAAGAACCAGCGTGAGAGCTCTTCCGACACGCTGATGCCGGAGTTGAACGCATAACGCAGCACGACGTTGCCAAACACCAGCACGACCATGGCCACCATGCACAACACGATCAACAGTTTGAGCAGCTTGAAATACAGATCGACGATTTTCGTCATTGGCAGACCTCGCAGATGCACAAGAGCCAGCGCAGCGGCCAGACATCATGAGAGCCATCTCGGGATGGGCGTCATGGGGCGCAACTGCGCTGAAACGGATGGGCGAATCGAAAAACTACTGCGAGCGAATCCAGCCAATGCCTGCATATCGGGCATTGACGAACGGCGAAGGTGAAACGGAAAGGATCAATCCCTGGAGCATGACGGTGTGCCTCGATTGTTCTTATTGTGTTCCTGCCTGGAACGGCACAGGCGGATGTGCGTTAAAAATGTACCAGCCGGTTAATAACGTCAATGGGTTTTTGATTGTCGTAGGGTGGACCGAATCCTGAATTCATTGATCAACATTGCCTAACAGCCGCCAAAAGCTACGATCCGCGCCGAATAAATATTTTTTTAGAATCATTACCTCGCCTGGGCACGCACAATACTGGGCGATTATCGGATAAGAATTTACAAGGATGAATGCGATACAGGGGTCCACACCACGTCTTCGACGCAGCGCTGTCATGCGTCTATGGTGAACTGGACGCAATCCACGCCAACCGCAGGAGCAAGCGCAGTGCCTGACAAGACTTTGAAAGCCGACCTGACCTATCGCCCTCGCCTCGCCGACCTCAGCCCACTCAACCCACCTGCCGGGCTGCTGGCACCGCAAGCCGAGCCGCTGGTGTCGCCACGCACCACGCCGGCCAGCGACTTGAAGTCGCGCAAAGGCTACGCGGAAGATTTCCTCGGCGACTTCGTTGTGCCTTGGCCAGCTCCGGACACTGAGCTGGCCGCCGATGTCTACCCGTTGAAGAACGCCGGGGATCGCCTGGACTACATGCACTTTTCCATCACCATGTCGCGCAGCCGGCGTCTGGCGCTCTACGTGGGCGTGAACATTGATGGCGATAGCAGCGTGGAGGTCAAGCGCAGCAACGATTCGTGGTCGTTCGACGGCAGGCTGCCTGCCGAGGCGCAGATTGGCGAGAGTCTGTATGCCAGCAACCTGCTGGACCGCGGGCATCTGGTGCGGCGGCAGGATCCGAACTGGGGCAAGGATGCACAAACCGCCAATGCCGACACCTTCCATTTCACCAACTGTTCGCCACAGATGAGCGCGTTCAACCAGAAGACCTGGCTTGAGCTGGAAGACTACATTCTGGATAACACCCGCCGCTGGAAATCGCGGGTCACAGTGTTCAGCGGGCCCATCCTGCGCGATGACGACCGCAGCTACCGCAACGTGAAAATCCCTTCGGCGTTCTGGAAGGTCGTGGCGTTTCTTGGCGACGATGGCAAGCCTTCTGCCAGCGCTTACATGATTGATCAGAGCCGCGAACTGGGCGAGTTGAGCATCGTGTTCGGCCAGCTCAAGACCTGGCAACGCAGCGTGGCGCAGATCGAACAGCTCACCGGTATCCATTTCGGCAAGCTGGCGGACTATGACGGCTTCTCCAACGAAGAGCGCCTGACCGGTACCCGCATCGAGGCGCAGATTCGTGGACCGCAGGACATTCGGCTGTAAATAACAGCCGAACGCCCTGTCCGTGCATTACTCGAACTGCTGGCGGTTTTCCGGCGTGATCAGCTTGAACGGCACCCAGATCACCGGAGACGCCAGCGTTTCGCCGCGCGCCATGCTCAACGCCGCATCCACCGCACCGTTGGCCTGACCGACCGCGTCCTGAAACACACTCACGGCCAGCTTGCCCTCGGCCATCAGTTTCAGTCCGTCCGGCGTGCCGTCGATGCCGCCCACCAGATAGTCGCGGGCATTCTTGCCGGCCTTTTCAAGGCCCATGATCGCACCGATGGCCATTTCATCGTTGTTGGCGGCGATGATCGAAAAGTCCACGCCTTGCTTGACCCAGTCGATGACGATCGTGGCGGCCTGGCTGCGCTCCCAGTTGCCGATTTTCTTCTGCACGACTTTCATGTTCGGGTATTTGGCGACCACCTTTTCCACGTCTTCGGTGCGCATGACCGACGACTTGTTGCTCGGATCACCCACCAGAATCACCACGTTGCCCTTGTAGTTGGCACGTCGTGCGAGTTCTTCGGCCTGCAGGGTGCCGGACTCCAACTCGTCCGAGCCGACGAATGCCGTCTGCGGCGGCCATTTGGCGGGTTCCGGATTGCGGTTGACGAACACCAGCGGGATCTTCGCCTCGTTGGCCAGACGCATCATCTCCGGGGCACTCTTGCCGTTGACCATCGCGACGACAATCGCGTCGACTCTGGAGCTCACCAGGTTGCGGAACTGGCGCATCTGCAGCTCCACATTGTCCTGTCCGTTCTCCATGAAGATATCGGCGTCGAGCACTGCTACCTGCTTCTCCACACCGTGACGCAGGATGGTCTGAAAGTTGTCGTTGTACTTGGCCATGCCGACGCCGACCAAAGGCGTGCTGGCGTGAGCCAGACTGGCGGCCAGCAGACTGGCACCCAGGGAAATCGCTAACCATTGCTTCATGTTCTGACTCCCGGGCATCAAACGCTGAAATGATGGAGCAGCTCGCGCTGGTCCCTGGCCATTTTCGACAAGTCCTGGCTGCTGCTGGCCGATTGCTCGGCACCGTCTGCGGCCTGCTGGGCTGAGTCGTTGATGTGCGTGACCATGCGGCTGGTTTCCTGCACCGTCGCGCTCTGCTCTTCGGTGGCGGCGGCAATCTGGATGTTCATGTCGCGAATGGTGCCCACCGCCTCGCCCATCTCCTGCAACAGCTCATCAGCGCCGGACGCCAGCGTCACACAGTGATTGGACTGGATCTGGCTTTCGTTCATGACCTGCACCGCAGAATGAATCTTGCTCTGCATCTGGCCGATCATTTCCTGGATTTCGCTGGTGGACGTCTGGGTGCGGCTGGCAAGCGACCTGACTTCATCGGCAACCACCGCAAACCCGCGGCCCTGTTCACCCGCCCGCGCAGCCTCGATGGCGGCGTTGAGGGCCAGCAGGTTGGTCTGTTCGGCGATGGTGCGAATCGCATCGACAATGCCGTCGATGTTCTGGCCGTATTTCTGCAACTCATCGGTCACCGCTGACGCCTTGTTGACCTGCTCGGCCTGCTGGCGAATGTTGACGATGGTTTCAGCCACGCGCTGCTGAACCTTTTCGGTCAGCTCACTGGTGCTGTCTACCGCGCTGCGGGTGTCCTGGGCACGCCGGGCGACTTCCTCGACCGTGCTTTCCATTTCGTTCATGGCCGAAGCAGCCGAGTGCAGACGATCCTTCTGCTCATCGACCACCCGCGTGGTCTGCTCGCTGATCTGCGCGTTGTTGCTGGCCGTCAGCGCAAGGGTATCGGCCGAGCCGATCAGCTCGCGGAAGGTCTGTTGCAGGGACTGGGTGAACTCGTTCAGGTAGCCACCCAGCTCGCCGAACTCGTCCTTGCGGCTGACATCGAACCGCACGCGCATGTCGCCTGTGCTCAGGGTTTTCAGTACCTCGCGGAATGCCGCCAGCGGGCGACGCAGGCTGAAGGCCACCCAGGTGCCGATCACGACCGCCGCCAGCACCGCCAGAATGCAGGCAACCAGCAGCAGGCTCAGGCTGGTGGCGATCGTCGAGTCAGCACCCTCCTTGGCCTCGTTGGCAACCGCCAGCGACTGGTTGCCGAATTCGCCGATCTTGTCCAGCGTGGCCTGAAGACGTGCTTCGGCAGCCTGACGCTGTTTGCCGACCTGATCGGCCAGCGCCGCTTCCTGACGATAGGCCTGATAGACGCCATCAGCGCCGGTCAGGTCATTGAGCAGACGGTTGACCATCACCCCGGCAATGCGGCCTGCGCGAGGATCGACTGCGGTCAGCTCACGGGCTCGGGTGCTGATCACTTCGTCCTGAAGATTGAGCAGGCGCTGCAGGGTTTGCATGTCGGGCGTCGCAGCGTGCGCGGCCAGACCTTCGTAGGACTTGCCCACTTCCAGCAGCAACTTCTCGGCTGCGGCGACGTTGTCGGCCGAGCCGGTCGTGCGCTCGCGGGCAATGTAGTCACGCAGGTAACTGGTCAACTGGACGCTCTGGCTGCTGCTGTAGCCCTGCAGGACACGGGTCTGCAGCATCTGGATGACGTGTTGACGATGACTGGCGATCAGGGTCTGCGCCTGCTCGGCATAGGCCGCGCTGAGCTGCTTCTCCTGTGCCAGATTGTCGCGCAGCCCGGCGCGGTCGCCGATGTAGGCTGGCGTGCTGTCGAGCAACTGATTGAAACGCGCCATGCTGTCGTTGAACGGCTGCTTGCCGTCATCGATCTGCTTGGGGTCGTTGCTGACCAGCACGCCCAGCAGCGCCTGGTTGGCGCGCAGAACGTGAACATACAGCTCGCTCGCTGCACGGCTCAACGGTGCCGATTGACCTGTGATCACGGTCAGCCGCTCGCTTATCGAATGGGTGCTCTGATAACTGATACTCACCATGGCGAGCAACAGCACAACCAGCACGGCAAACCCACCAATCACTCGCTGAAGAATGGTCATGGCTGTCCTCTTTTGTTTTTATGGTGCACCGGATGCCTTGCGCCGGGACGCCGGGGACGTCGACACGCAAATGGGTCGGAGCTCAAAAGAGGGTGTCGGCTGGGGAACAGGCGACTTGAGGCAGGGTTCACACTATTTCATGTTGCTCAGGGAGCGCCCGATGTCGCCTCAGGCACTGCCCTGATCTGCCCTGATAACGCTCAGCGAAAGTGTCGCGCAACCGCTTCAGGTGCATCGGGAACATCCATGTTGATGCGACGCCACGCCGCCTGGGCAAAGCTGTACACCGAAAAGGCAATCAGCCCGAGCGCCACGATCAGCAGCACCAGTCCGCCGGCTGGCAGATCCTGCAGACCGTTGAGCGCATCCTTCATGCCCGGAGGATGCATCGCCTGATAGCTGGAACCGCTCACGGCAAGCAATACCGCGATCTCGATGAAGGCCACGCCCCGGGCAATGAGACCGAAGCGCGAGACAGGACGCACGTAGCGCATGACGTCTTCGTCGGCCTCGAAATACTTTTCGAACGACGCTTTGTAGCCCTTGATGATGTGCACGATGCCCAGTGCAAGCGGCACCAGCGCCACCACGTAAACGAGCAGATTGGAGTGGTCCCAGGACAGGATCGACTGCAGCAGATCCTGCGTCTGGCCGCCGCCCGAACCACCAGAGCTTTTAAGACCGCTGATCAATAGGCCCGCCGCGAAGAAAGCCAGCGCGCCATAAGTGAAACCACCTACAAGCAGACCGCCACGAATCACCAGCCCCTTGAGTTCGCGACCATGATGATCGACATCGCGGGTCGCTTGCAGCACACGCCAGGCGGCGAATGCAAGCAGGCCGACTACTACGATGCCGACCAGCACGTTACCGAACGGCTGACTCAACAAGGCTTCAAGACTGCTATGACTGTCTGCGGGTTGCGAGGAACCCTGCGCCGCCAGTACGGCGAACAGACCGATGATCAGATAGACAACACCACGAGCGGCGTAACCGCCTCGTGCAAGCATGACAAGGCTGCGTTGCGCAGACATAAGGACCTTCCCTGAAAAGAGTGATACACGAACAGACCCGTGACCACTCCAGGGGTTCGAAGCATTTTCGAAGCAATTGAGGTGCAGAGCGAAATGAATCGCTCTGCCACCTTGGGCTGCCTCAGGCGAAGGTCGCGCCTCGGGCGTTCACGAACAATGAATACAGTGAATGGCTGCTCGCCATGAACAACCGGTTGCCTTCCCGCCCGCCGAAACAGACGTTGGCGCAACGTTCCGGAAGCGTGATGTGGCCGATGGCCTTGCCCTGCGGATTGAACACCCGCACTCCGTCGAGCTTTTCAAGATCGGCCTGGGGATTGCCATTACCACCCCAGCCGCACCACAGGTTCCCGTTCTCGTCGCACTTGATGCCGTCGATGGCGGCGTAATCCGCACCCTCGACGTGCTTGCGGCGCGCGCCGAGCGTGCCGTCATCGTTCACGGCAATGGCCCAGATGATGCCGTTCGGCTTGGCGCGACCTTCGACGACATAGAGGGTTTTCTCGTCCGGCGCAAAACACAGCCCGTTCGGCCCGGCCAGATCATCGATCACCCGGCTGACCTTGCCGTCGGCGGGATCGATGCGATACACACCGAAAGGCTGGGACTGAGGCACCTTGTGGCCTTCATAGTCGCTGTTGGCCTGGAACATCGGGTCAGTGAACCAGATCGAGCCGTCGCGCTTGCAGACGATGTCGTTCGGCGAATTGAAAGGCTTGCCTTCGAAACTGTCGGCCAGCACGGTGATGCGTCCGTTGTATTCGGTGCGTGTGACACGCCGCCCTTCGCGGGTGGTGAATGACCCTTCGCACACCAGCAGACGCCCTTGACGATCACGGCACATGCCGTTGGAAAAATTCGAGTGCTCGCGATACACCGAGAAACTCCCGGAAACCTCATCCCAGCGCATGATTCGGTTATTGGCAATGTCGCTGACCAGCAGGTAGCGACCATCGCCAATCCATACCGGACCTTCGGCCCAGCGCATGCCGGTCGCGAGCTTTTCGACGCTGGCATTGAAGATGCGCAGGTCCATGAAGCTGTCATCCAATATGCCGACCAAAGGATCGGGGTAGCGCTGGGTGAGTGGCTCGGCGAGAGAAAATCGCGGCAATGCGCCAATGGCTGCAACGGTCGCCGAGACCGCCAGCGACTTTTTCAGAAATCCCCTGCGGCCCTGATCGGTAGCGGTACCTGCTTGAGAAAAATCCATCGGTGCGTCCTTATTTATTGTTAGAGGAGTGACATCGCGCCTTGTCGACGATGTCCAGGCAGTAGGACAGCGTTAAGATCGCTCAAGTGCGCTTTGCATTCGACAATGAACAGGCTGGGGCTTGAAACCACAATCAGGTATCTTGCTGCGCCTTTATTCATCTCATTTCTTTGAGGGCTTCAGCCATGCCGTCGAGCAAACGCGAACAGGCACAGACAGAGCGCAGTTTGATTGCAGCGCTGACGCAGTCCTGCGAAACGGCAAAATCGGAGATCCCGGGCTTCTGCTGGTTGACTCATGAAGTCGATTACGCAAACTTCCCGGCCAGTCTTCAGGTGATCTGGGCATTCGACACCGTGGCCGCGAAAGATCAGGCATTGAGCCATGGGCTGGATCAACGCATGATCCAGTTGACTGCCGAGGCGCTGGATGAACTTGATATCACGTTGAAGACGCTGGCTGGGCACGTACACTTCGACAGCGAAGAACAGTGCCTGCGCGAGAACGGCGGCAATTGGGAGCTGCGGCTTTCACGTAAGTACGCCAGACGAGGTTGACCCATGGCCAAGGACATCGAAAACCCCTGCATTTCTGTGTGCCAGCTCAGCGGTGATCTGTGCGTGAGTTGTGGGCGGACCAAGGATGACATTCGCAAATGGAAGCGCATGAAGCGTCCGGAGAAAATGGCAGCCGTGCAACGCGCCACTCAGCGCATGAAGAGCCTGCAGAAAAAGACTGTCTGACACCGCTTATTCATGAAACATGCTGAAACTTCTTTAAAACGGCTCAGGTCTGTATTCCTCGTGGCTCGGTGGGTTGGAGTCTGACGAATTACGAGAATGCTCGCCTTGGCCAGTCATGCAGATCGCCGCAATACCCTCTCCCTGGACAGCCTGAACTTTTTCCTCGCCGACGTGCGCGACGGACTGGGTCCCTACCTCGCCATTTACCTGTTGGCAGTACACAAATGGGACCCAGCCAGCATCGGTGTGGTGATGACCATTGCCGGTATTGCCGGGCTCGTGACCCAGACACCCGCCGGAGCCCTGATCGACCGAACGAAGTACAAGCGCGCGATCATTGCTGCTGCCGCGTTACTCGTAACCTTGAGTTGCCTTGTTTTGCCGTTCACCTCGTCATTCACGCTGGTGGCGCTGACCCAGGCGCTGAGCAGCGTCGCTGCGTCCGTCTTCGCCCCTGCCATCGCGGCCATTTCGCTGGGTATTACCGGACCGCGCGCCTTCACCCGACGTACCGGGCGCAATGAAACCTTCAACCACGCCGGCAATGCCTGCGCGGCGCTGCTGGCGGGTGGTTTCGCTTACCTGTTCGGTCCGGTGGCGGTGTTCTACCTGATGGCGGCCATGGCCGTGGCCAGCGTCGTTGCCGTCAGCTTCGTTTCCGCCGATGCGATCGACCATGATGTGGCCCGAGGTTTCGACGCCAGTCATAAGGTGCATGACGGTGCGCCGTCGGGCCTGAAGGCTTTGCTGAGCAACAGGCCGCTGCTGTTGTTCGGCATCTGCTGCGCCCTCTTCCACCTGGCCAACGCCGCGATGCTGCCGCTGGTGAGCCAGAAGCTTTCGCAGATCAACATGCAAATGGCCACGCCGCTGACCTCGGCCTGCATCGTTGCCGCTCAGTTGGTCATGGTTCCTGCGGCTTTGCTGGTGGGCATGAAAGCGGACGTATGGGGCCGCAAACCCTTGTTGCTGGCAGGCTTTCTGATTCTGCCGATTCGCGGCGTGCTCTACACCTTGTCTGATGACCCCTACTGGCTGGTCGCAGTACAGATGCTCGACGGCATCGGTGCAGGCCTGTTCGGGGCGCTGTTCCCGTTGATGGTCAAGGACCTGACCCAAGGCACCGGACGCTTCAACGTCAGCCTGGGCGCGCTGTCGACGATGTTTGGTCTCGGGGCTGCGCTGAGCAACAGCCTGGCAGGTTTCGTGGTGCACTCGGCGGGTTACAGTGCCGCGTTCCTGACCCTCGCCGGTGTGGCGGCGGCGGCGTTCTGCCTGCTGTGGTTCGCCGTACCGGAAACCCTCGCTCAGGCCGAGCAAGGGTCCGAAGGAAAAGGCCCGACCGATTCCGACCCTGACGCGATGACCTCTGTCACGCCAGCCTGACCGTCTCGACCTGCCAGCCTTGCGGCTGGCAGGTCGCGATCACCAGTCCATTTCCGGTACCTTCCAGACCGCCGATCCAGACGCCCTCTTCATCCCACAAACCGCTGCGACCGGCCGATTCCCAACCGCCAGTAGGTCCGCCGTGGTTGGCCATCAGGACAGGCAGTCCATGGCGCCGGGCGTGCCCCTGCAGCAGCGCAGCATCCTTCTCGTAACCGCCGGGTGAGACCAGCACGCTCGCTGCGTACACCCACGCCTTGCCGTCAGCCATGCGCTGAACATGCTCGGGATGACTGAAATCGGCGCAGACGCACAGGCCTATCCGTTGTTGCCCCAATGGCAGAAAACAGTCTTTCGATCCGGCACTGAACACCGCGTCCTCGCCGGGGTGCAGGTATTGCTTGGCGTACGCAATGACCTCGCCCTCTGCGGTGAAGGTCAGCGCGCCGATGTGGACAGTGTTGTTGGGACCCTTCAAAGGGATGCCGACGGTGGTTGCCAGATTCAGTTGCATCGCCAGTGAGCGGATGGGCTCCAGACGGTCATCTTCAAGGGCGACCGCCAGTTCACGGGCGATGTCCGGCTCGTAGCCGGTCAGGGACAGTTCGGGGAACAGCAGGTACTCGGCACCCTGGTCTGCGGCGCAGCGCATGAAGGTCAGATGCCCCTCGAGATTGCGCGCAAGCTGGCCACGTTCAGAATGGAACTGCGCGGCGGCGAGGATCGGGGGCATGGCGGCTCTCTGTTGGTTGATCGTGCAGGTCGGGGTTCTGTCTGCGGCATTGTGCGCGAACTATAGACCGGACGCAGAGCGTCCTGAGAGGCATTACCACGCGGAGCGTGGTAACGATCAGAGTTTGTCAAACACTGATGATCGTGCCCATCGCTCCGCGTGGGCATGCCGCCCGTGACGCTCCGCGTCACATTTGTGCTGCGCTATGCATTTCAGATGGGACGCAGAACGCAGGAGCGACCTGCATTCACAACAAGTTACATTTGAATCCCCACGCATGTTGTACGACGTCTTATCTTATCTGCGACTGTCTTTCATCTCACTACAATAACAATGGAGATTCGACACATGCCTGGCACCCCTTCGATTGAAGAAAAGGCAACGTCTGTCGCAGAACCCCGCTTGAAAAAGCTCGCCAAGCTGTTGGGACCCGGCATCATCGCCGTATTGTCCTGGCTCGGCGCGGGCGATCTAATTACCTCTTCGGTTGCCGGTGCGAGTTACGGGTACGCGATGATGTGGGTGCTGGCGATTTCGCTGCTGCTCAGGTTTCTGATCGTCAACATCATTGCCCGCTTCCAGCTCTGTAATAACCAGGGTATGACCATCCTGCAGGGTTACGCGCAACTGCATCCGTTCTTCGCCTGGTTCATGCTGGCATACGCACTGCTGATGGGCCATCTGATCAACGCCTACATGATCAAGGGCGCTGGCGAAGCATTGGCGATGCTGTTGCACATCAACCAGCCGCTGCTCTGTTCGGTCGCGGTGGTGATTGCCGTATGGTTGCTGGTGGGACGCAATATCTACGCGATGATCGAAGGCGTGATGAAAGTGCTGCTGGCGATCATGACGCTGGCCTTTCTAACCCTGGCGATCATGTCGGGGCCGGATGTCACCGGCATCATCAAGGGCACTATCGGTTTCAGCATTCCGCCCGATGAAGGCGTGCATGGCGCGCTGCTGGTCGCGGTGTCGGTCATCGGTGCAGTCGCCGGTTCCATTGCCAACTTCGTTCACCCTTATGTGATGCGTGAAAAGGGCTGGATCGGTCCGCAACACAAACGCATTCAGCGCAACGACCTGCTGTTCGCAGTCATCGTCGGCATCGTCATCAACCTGGCGATCTGGGTGGTGGGCGTCGAGATTCTGCGTCCCAACGGCATTCAGGTGAACACGCTGGGCGATCTGGGCAAGGCGCTGGAATTGTTCTTCGGTCCGCTGGGCTGGTACATCTTCTTCATCGGCGTGTTCGCCACGCTGTTCGCCAGTATTTCCGGCAAGACCACGGCATTCCCGATGCTCATCACCGACGCGTTCCAACACATCCGTCCCGAACGCCGCACACGCTACGGCAAAGAGTTTCACCGTGATCCGATGCACAAGTGGTTCATGCTGTTCATTCTGGTCACCCCGCTGGTTTGGTCGCTGCCAGGCATGCCGGATTTCGTGACCCTGACCCTGGGCGTCAACGCGCTTAACATCGTCGGCCTGCCGATCATTTCGCTGGGCCTGCTGATCATGTCCAACCAGAAATCCCTGCTGGCCAAGGAGTACCGCAACAACCTGTTCGAAAACATCGCACTGACCTTCGCCACGGGTCTGGCGTTGTGGGTAGCGTTCCAGCTGGGAACCGAGCTGCTGGCGTAATCTGATCATGATCAGGCGCGGTGAGCTGCCCGGCTCACTGCGCCTGGATCTGCGTTGCGTTCCTTCCTTTACCAGTTGTACGCCACCTTCCCGTAATAGAACGCCCCGCTGTAGCCATAAGGCGAATAGGTGCTGTACGCCAGGTTGCCGCCGCTCGACGCAAAGTCGTTGAGCTTCTCAGGGTATTTGTCTGTCACGTTGTCCCCTCCTAGGGTGAACACCCAATTCTTGTGCGTGTAATCCACGGCGAGGTCCAGAAGCCAGGCTGCACTGAAGGTCTGATCGTTGACCTTGTCTGCCTGATAGCTGGTGAATTCCCCGTAGCGGACCAGATTGGAGTGCAGCGCCCACGGCCCGAACGTGAAGTCGTTGCCCAGACTGAGCTTGTGCTGCGGCGTGGTATCGCCCAGCAGACCGATACGTTCGCGACGATCAACCCGCACCAGATTCACGCCCAGTTGATCGAGTATCGCCGGATTGGCTTTTACATCGGTGACTTTGGTGTGGTTGTAGTTGTAGCCGACCGTGCTGTTCCAGCGCACGCCGTTATCGAACTGATAGCGATAGTTAGCCACAAGATCGATGCCGTCGGTGCTGGTGTCGGTGGCGTTGGTGAAATAGCGGGCACTGGTGTAGTTGATGTCGCCCACACCATTGCTGCGCAGGTAGTTGATCGCGGTGTTGTTGAGCACCAGATTGGACGACAGCGAGATCCGGTCGCGAATGTCGATGCGGTACACGTCGGCCGTAACGGTCAGGTTGTCCAGCGGCTCCAGCACCAGCCCCAGGCTGTAGTTGCGGGACTTCTCTGCTTTCAAGTCTTCGGCGCCGAGCAGTTGCGCAACGTTGCTGCCGGCCGGAAACGTACCGGCTTCCTGAATGGTGTTGCCGATCAGTTGCGACGAGGTGAAGGTGAAATTCTGCTGGGCCAGTGACGGCGCGCGGAAACCGGTGGATACACTGCCACGCAGGGCGACTTGCGGGGTGAAATCGTAGCGTGCCGATACCGAGCCACTGATGTTGGAACCGAAGTCGCTGTAATCCTCGTGGCGCACTGCCGCCGACACGCCGAGCTTCTCGGTCAGGTTGGTTTCAACATCCAGATACTGCGCAAAATTGTGGCGTGAAGCGCTGCCCGCATCGGCCGCCCGGAATCCGCCCAGCCCGGAACTGCCTGTCTGAAAATAAGACTCGGCCTGCCCTGCTTCGATTTGATAACCCTGCCGCAGATACTCGGCGCCGAATGCTACCGACACCGGATACGGCAGCCAGGCCGCATTGAATTCCCGCGACAGGTCCAGGCTCAGTTGTTTCTGATCGTTGGTCAGCGTGCCGTTGTCGAACGAGCGTGGCGTGGTCAGACCCAGCGACGTATTGATGGTCCGGGTACGAATCTCGTAGCTGTTCTTGCCGTAGTTTGCGGACAGGTCGTAGTGCCAGTCGTTTGCCAGTTCACCACGCAAACCTGCGACCAGCGACGTGTCTTCCAGCGTGCCGTGAATCAGCGGCAGGTATCCATTGGGAAAAATGGCGGGGTTGTTGTTGGACGCATTGCTGGGACGGTAGAACGCGGCGGTTTCGCCCCGCCGCTTGCTGTAGCCGCCGAAGCTGTAGAACTCCAACGCGTCATTGAAACTGTATTCGGTGTTGAACTGGACCTTGCCCTCTTCGGTTTCCGGTTCGCCCTGACGAAACACACGTTGGCCGTAGGTCGTCGATCCGATGCTGGACGCCCGCAGGTCATCGCCAGCCCGGTTGGTGTAATCGTTGTTGGCACCCTCGCCGGACAGATTGAAAAAACCGTTGCTGCCCAGCGCAAAACCGGTATTGCCCGCAACTTGCCGCTGAATGCCATCGCCCTTCTTGTACTGACCATAACGGGTCGAGACCGAACCGCCGTGGTCGGCATTCTTGAGGATGATGTTGATCACTCCGGCAATGGCATCCGAGCCATAACGGGCCGAGGCTCCGTCACGCAGCACTTCGATGTGATCGATGGCTGACAGCGCAATGGCGTTCAGGTCCGCAGGCGCCGAGCCTCGCCCCACCGCGCCACCCAGATTGACGAACGCCGAGGTATGGCGGCGCTTGCCGTTGACCAGCACCAGTACCTGATCAGGCGAAAGACCACGCAACTGGGCCGGTCGGGCCAGCTCGGCACCGTCCACCAGGCTGGGCCTTGGAAAATTGATCGAAGGAATCAGGCGTGCCAATACCGTACCCAGCTCGCTTGAACCGGAACTGCGCAGGCTGTCGCCGGAAATCACGTCGATCGGCGACAGCGATCCGCTGGCGGTACGTTCCTGTGCGCGGGTACCGGTGACGATGACGGTGCCCAGGGTCGAGGTTTGCGCCTGCGCGTTGTCCTCAACAGTTTCTTCAGCCTTCGCGACCGTGCTGACACCTGCAGCGCCCAGCAGATTTGCCGAGAAAATCGCTGTAGCCAGCACTTTTCGTTTGAAACTCCCCATACCGCAACCCCTTGAATTCCCTTATCCAGAACATCGTGTTCTGGTGACAACGAGCGATCCGTGCGGTGGACGGTGGCGATCATGACGGTTTTATTTGATGTTCCGGTGGACCGATGCGTTATAGCTTAACGCCATTAAATATCAGGTTTTAAATACCAATAACGCATAAGCTGCTGCCTTTTTGTCTAATTGAAAGGTGCCCGATGACGCATAAAAAAGAGGCCGCATCTGCCTGAGAATGCGGCCCCAAAAGGTGACTGTTCCGAGCCTGACTGCGCCTATCTGGCGGTGATCACTGAGAGTTTGGTAATCCCGGCGCGCTCAATGGAGGCCATGACGCGTGCCACTTCGCCATAGTTCACACCGTTGTCGGCCTGCAATTGCACACGGACGTCCGGGGCTTTCTCCCTGGCGGCCTTGAGGTTGGTTTCCAGCAGGTCCGGCTGGATTTCATCCTTGTTGATGAACAGCTTGCCCTGCCCGTCGATGCTCACCACCAACGGGTCTTTTTGCTCCACCGGAGCAACGGATTCGGTCTTGGGCAGGTTGATCGGAATCGAGTTGGTGAGCAGCGGCGCGGTGACGATGAACACCACCAGCAGTACCAGCATCACGTCCACCAACGGCGTGACATTGATCTCGCTCAGCACTTCATCGCTGTCCTGAGTGGAAAAGGCCATGTCAGGAAGCCTCCTTCACTTTTTGCGCAGTGCCGTTTGCACCTGACTTGAGCACCGGATGCAGCAGCACCCGGAAGGCGCTTTTCTGCGCCAGGCTGTAGAAGTCGTGGGCAAAGTCATCGAGATCGGCAACCGTCAGCTTCAGACGGCGCAGGTAGTAGTTGTAAACGAGCACCGCAGGCACGGCGACCGCAATACCGACGCCCGTTGCCACCAGCGCAGCACCGATAGGGCCTGCCACGGTTTCAAGGCTTGCGGAGCCTGCGGCACTGATCCCCTTGAGCGCCGACATGATGCCCCAGACCGTACCGAACAGGCCGATGAAGGGCGACGTGCTGCCGATACTGGCGACAATCGCCAGACCGTTTTCCAGCGATCGACGCTCGCGCACGATCTGCTGACGCAACGAGCGTTCCAGTCGGTCCTGATGATTGATGGACTGGCTCAGGTCGTGGGGCTGCGCGGTCTCGTTGACCTGGATGGCGGCGTAACCGGCCAGTGCAACGCGGGCGGCAGCGCCCGGCTTCTCGTGAGCCAATTGGGCTGCGGAATCCAGGCTCGACGCGGCCCAGAATTGCTTGTGAAATGCGCGATCCTGAGCCTTGAGGCGTGAGAACTGCACGCCCTTGAGCAGGGCCAGGCCCCAGGTAGCGACCGAAAAGATCACCAGCAGCCAGATGACGGCGTGTTCGATGGATTCAAACGGCGAAGCAAGTAGGTTCATGGCGCAGCTCTCTCTGAACAAGGCATGGAGTGTCGCGATGCGCCTTTTGTCAGGTAGCCCGCAGGTCAATCGAATACGTGGATTTAGTTGATCTTGAAATCGATGGGCACGCTGACCCAGCCATCCTGGGCGATATCACCCTGCTTGGCCGGAACGAAGCTCCAGCGTTTCACGGCAGCCAGTGCGGCGTCATCGAGCGACTCGCGACCGCTGCTCTTCTGAATCTGAATCTCGCCGGGTTTGCCGCTGGCCAGCACGTGTACCCGCAACATCACGGTCCCTTCCCACCCGCGACGCATGGCCAGCGAGGGGTATTCCGGTGCCGGATTGCGTAGATAACCGGCACTGGCCGAAGCCGGCGTGACGGGTTTTGGCGCGGGCGGCGCTGGAGGTGCAGGTGCTGCGACTGGCGGCGCGGGCACAGGCGGCGCAGGCGTGGACTCCACGGGTTTCGCGACCGGCTTCACGACCGGTTTGGGCGGTTGCGGCTTTGGCTTGGGTATCGGCTTGGGCGGTGGCGGCTTGACGGCCAGCTCATCCTCGACCGGAGGCGGCGGCTCGGTTACAGGCTGTACGACAGGCTCGGGTGGCGGCGGCGGTGCCTGCACCGGCGGTGCAGACCTTGAAAATTCGATGGTCATCGGCGGAATTTCCGGCGGCACCACCGGTAACGCGGGCGTCGGCTTTTGACTCAGCCAGTAGATCACCGCGCCGTGCAACACGAGCGCAAACACGCCCAGCAGGATGGCTTCCCGGCGCCCGAGAACAGGTTTGGGATTGCTGTGCAGTCGCGCCGATGACAAGGGGCCACGAAAGGGACGCCCCAGATCAACCAGGTCGCCATTCGGCGTCTGGCGCCATGGCACATCAAGTGCGCTGGCGGCGGTCTGGACATTGCCCATTGATACGCTCCTGTATTTTTTCATAAAAAATCCAGGTTCTGTTGGTATCAGTCACCTTTCCAAAGTTGGTGTGGCAAGGCAATCATGGCTTAAAGGTGCTTGCTCCTTAAAAGAATATTTGGTTCGCTGGTTATTCTTTTAAGAGATATAAACTGGATAGACGGAATCGGTACAAAGACCGTGGGAGGCGGCTTGCCAGCGATGGCGTCAAGTCAGTCAATGCTGGGCTGCCTGAAAAAACGCATCGCCGGCAAGCCGCCTCCCACAGTTGGCGTCCGCTCAGAAGCTTGCAGAACGAGGGCTTTCCACATCAAGCCGGACGCGACTTGCCCCAGTCACGAACTGGCAGGGAAGCCGCGTACGCCATGGCTTCCTGTCGGGTGTTGAATGAGGCAAGTCGGTCTTTAGGGGTACACACGGTCCAGGGACCGCGGTTGACGCTGATCAGTTGATAGCCGTTGATCTGGGTTTTGGAAAGCATGGGAGCACTCATATTCACCTCCAGTAGCAAGAGAAATATCGTGATGCCCCGCCTACCTTACTCCTGAGCGACCCGTCTGTGCGGGCCGCTCGGCCGACAGATCAATGCCCGCTGTGATCGCCATGACCGCTGTGTGCGTCAGCGGTCAAGGACCTGGCCACCGCTGTCACCTTGATCGACTCCTTCACACCCTTGGCGTTTTCCACGGTCAGGGTCAACGGCACCTGATCGCCCTCTTTGACCTGCGCCAGCAGCCCCATGAACATCACGTGATAACCGTCGGCATCGAGCGCCACGGTCTTGCCCGCCGGAAGGTCCACGGAGGCCACCTGCCCCATGTTCATCACATCGTTTTTCATGCTCATCTGGTGGATCTGAACAGTCTTGGCAACGGGCGAAGCGACGTCCACCAGCTTGCTGTCCTCGCTTGCGGTGATGTGCATGAATGCACCGGTTGCAGGCTGACCCGGCACAGTGGCGCGTACCCAGGCATCATCAACCCGTGTCTCGGCAAACGCATGAGCACTCAGCCCCAGCAGCGAGACAGCCAGCAGCATCGGTTTTACGGCGTTACGAATCAGCGTATTCATCAACATACTTCCATCAAAGTGAGCAGATCTTCGGCGCATTGCTGGGCAGACAACTTGTGCGACAGGCCCAGACGCAGCACACCACGGGTGTCATAGACATAGCTGGTGGCGGTGTGTGAGATCGTATAGGTATCGCCAAGCGGGACCTTTTCGAAGAACACACCGAACTCTTTCGCCGTGGCAGCAGTTTCTTCAAGTGTTCCGGACAGGGCGACGAAGGTCGGATCGAACGCCTTCACGTAGGCATCGATCACTTCGGGCGTGTCGCGCTCCGGGTCAAGGGTGATGAACACCACCTGAAAGGTCTTGCCGTCCTCGCCCATCAGCTTTCTGATCTGCGCAGCGCGGGCAAGCGCTGTGGGGCAGATGGCTGGACACTGGGTGAAACCGAAGAAGACCATCGGCATCAGGCCACGAAAGCTCGACAGCGTCTTGACCTCGCCTTTCGGGTCCTTGAGCCGGAAGTTGCGACCGACGATTTCATTGCTCATGTCCTTGCCGTGCTTGAACGGCAAGGCATTGGAATTGCCGCAACCGGCCAGCAGGCCAAGGCTGAGCAGCGAGAGGCCGGAGACGACCTCGCGGCGGGTGAAATTCTGCGTCATGTATTACGTCCCTTGAAGGATAAGGCGCGACCACGGGTATTGAAGCCAGCTGTCGTTCCCGTAAACCGGCAGGCTCAACAGCGTTGATGCCTGACCACAAACGATGAGCATAGGCTTACAGGCTCAAGGCGCTTGCGGCAGGCAACCTGGGGACGCCTGGCGAGGGGCTTGATGTAGCAGGCCTTGAGGCAGACGCAGCCTGACATTCAGGGTACGCGCCAGCCATCCCAGGCCAATGAAGAACAGCAGCGCGAGGGTCAGCTTGCCGGCAAAGGCGCAATCGAACGTGGCCAGCTGCATGACCAGGGCATGGCTGCCCTTGTCCATCGAAGGCAAAGAAGCGCCGACATCACCGCAGATATCGTCCGCTGAAACCGACGAAATAGCCGACAGCATCTGCCCATGACCGAAACCGCACGCAACGCCATTGAACAGGACGAAGCCGTACAGCATCCAGGCGATGAGCGAGCGGTGGGTTCGGACGAAATTCATGGCGGCGAATTTAACACTCAAGGGTGCTGGCGAACACCGCGAATGCTGTTACAAAAAACGTGCTGGAGCGCGAGCCGTGCTGCTGCGGGCTGCAGTGCGGGTGCGACAAAACGGCACAGGCACGCTTACCACTGCTCCATAGTGGAGTCGCTCCCACAATCCATCAGCCGACGCGGGCACCGTGCATGAACAGTTGAATCAACATTGCCCCCATCCCGGCGCGCGCCACCCGCCCGCGCCGTTCGGCATCGACCAGACCGAACAACAACGAAGCGAAGGTTTCAGTAAGCACCGCAGCGCTCATGTCGATTCTGAACAGCCCTTCCCGCTGGCCACGTAGAAAGAAGGCATCCAGCGCATCGGAATACGGTAACCAACGACGTCCGCCACAGCTTTCGTCCATGGTGTCCGGACGCCATTGGAAGACCAGAAACACCAGCATTTCACGATGAATGAGGTGGTTGTCGACCAGACGTTGCAGCGCTTCGACAGGAGGCGCGTGCTCCAGATCAGCCTCGGCGATCATCTGATTCATCAGGTCCGAGGCATGATTGAGCAGCATTTCAATCAGGTTGGCGCGGGTGCCGCAGAACCGGTTGAGCGTTGCCTTGCTCACACCGGCCGCCTGGGCAATGTCCTTGAGCGTGCCGGCAGGATGGTCTACCAGCGCAACGGCAAGGGCTTTCAAAAGCTTTTCATCAGCAGCGGTCAAGTCCATTGGTTGCTTTTTTACCTCTTCGGGTGGAATGCGGCGCGCATTGTGCAGAAGACAGCCTGTTTTCACAAAAGCCATTAACATTTGGTCACGAAAGTATCATGTGAGTCAATATTGACTCATCTGATTCCAGCGTAGATCATTCGCGGCTTTAGCGTCTGATGGGCCATGCCCGGGTGAGATATGAGTACATTGCGCGACTGGCGTAGGTTGTCGATGGTTACGCTGCTGTCTGCGGCGGTTCTCGCCGGTTGCGAGCAGAAGCCCCAGCAGGACCAGAGCGCCGCAACTGCTCCCCGACAGGTCGAGTCGGTGGCGGTGAAAACCGAATCCCTAACGGTCATCAACGAACTGCCCGGACGCGTCGAACCGGTCCGCGTCGCTCAGGTGCGTGCCCGCGTTGCCGGCATCGTGCTGACCCGCAATTTCGAGGAAGGCGCCGATGTAAAGGCCGGCGCCGTACTGTTCCAGATCGACCCGGCGCCATTCAAGGCCGCCCTGTCAAAGGCGCAAGGCGATCTGGCCAGAACCGAAGCCACGCTGTTCGAAGCCCGGGCCACGGTCAAACGCTATGAATCGCTGGTGGAAATCGAGGCGGTCAGCCGCCAGACCTACGACACCGCCCGCGCCACGCTGCAAAACGCTGTCGCTGCCAAACGCTCGGCTCAGGCTGACGTGGAAACAGCACAGCTGAACCTGGGTTTTGCGACGGTCAGGGCACCGATTTCGGGCCGCATCGGCCGGGCTCTGGTGACCGAGGGTGCATTGGTGGGCCAGGCGGAAACCACGTTGATGGCGACCATCCAGCAACTGGAACCGGTGTTTGTCGACTTCACCCAGCCCGTCGCCGATGCACTGCACATGCGCGCCGCCATTCAGGAAGGTCGCCTGCCCAAGGGCGGTGAAGATGCATTGTCCCTGAGTATCGACGGTACCGATTACACCAGCACCGGCACGCTGCTGTTTACCGACGTCGAAGTGGATCGCACCACCGGGCAAGTGCTGTTGCGCGCACGCTTCGCCAACCCTCAAGGCGTGCTGCTTCCCGGTATGTATGTGCGGGTACGCACGCCACAAAGCGTCAATGCCAACGCCATTCTCGTGCCGCAGCGCGCTGTACAGCGTTCCGGCGACGGCACGGCTCGCGTGCTGGTGATCGGCCAGGACGGCGCGGTCGAGGCCCGCCCCGTCAAGACAGGCGCAATGCAGGACTCGCGCTGGCAGATCACCGAAGGCCTGAAGGCCGATGAGCAGGTCATTGTCGGCAATATGACCGGCATCAACCCGGGTGACAAGGTCGTCCCCAAATCGCAACCCGCCCAACAGCAGGCCAAGGCTCAGTAAAGCCGCCTTCAGCGCGATCGAGGATCACCTTCCATGTCCCTGTTCTTTATCCGGCGGCCCAATTTTGCCTGGGTGCTTGCCTTGTTCATCCTGCTGGCGGGGCTGATGGCCCTGCCCGCCTTGCCTGTAGCGCAATACCCCGTGGTCGCGCCGCCGCAGATCACCATCACCGCCACCTACCCCGGCGCTTCGGCGAAGGTGCTGGTCGATTCGGTCACCAGCGTGATCGAAGACGAGCTCAACGGCGCCAAGGGCATGCTGTATTACGAGTCGACCAGCAACTCGACTGGCTCCGCCGAGATCAACGTCACCTTCAATCCGGGCACCAATCCGGACATGGCCCAGGTCGAAGTCCAGAACCGGATCAAGAAAGCCGAAGCCCGTCTGCCGCAGCCTGTGCTGAGTCAGGGCTTGCAGGTCGAGCAAGCCAGTTCCGGGTTCCTGATGATCTTTGCGCTGAGCTATACCGGTGACACGGCCAACAAGGACACGGTGGCGCTGGCCGACTACGCGGCGCGCAACGTCAACAACGAGATCAGTCGGGTGAACGGTGTCGGCCGGCTGCAGTTCTTCGCCGCCGAAGCGGCCATGCGCGTCTGGATCGATCCACAGAAACTGGTGGGCTACGGCCTGTCGATCGATGACGTCAACGCCGCGATTCGCGCCCAGAACGTTCAGGTGCCGGCCGGTAGTTTCGGCAGCACACCGGGTTCATCCCTGCAGGAGCTGACCGCGACCCTCGCGGTGAAAGGCACGCTGGATAATCCGGAAGAATTCGGACGCATTGTGCTGCGCGCCAATCAGGACGGCTCCACCGTCCATCTGGAAGACGTCGCCCGGCTGGCCGTCGGCAGTCAGGATTACAACTTCGAATCGAGACTGGATGGCAAACGCGCCGTGGCCGGTGCTATTCAGCTGTCGCCCGGCGCCAATGCCATCCAGACCGTGAAGGCCGTCAAGCAGCGCCTCGACGAGCTGTCGGTCAACTTCCCGGAAGGCGTCGAGTACTCGATTCCTTACGACACCTCGCGTTTCGTGGACGTGGCCATCGACAAGGTGATTTACACCCTGATCGAAGCCATGGTGCTGGTGTTTCTGGTGATGTTCCTGTTCCTGCAGAACATCCGTTACACGTTGATTCCGACCATCGTGGTGCCAGTGTGCCTGGCCGGTACGCTGGCGATCATGTACGTGCTGGGTTTCTCGGTGAACATGATGACCATGTTCGGCATGGTGCTGGCCATCGGCATTCTGGTGGACGACGCCATTGTGGTGGTCGAAAACGTCGAACGGATCATGGCCGAAGAAGGCCTCTCCCCGCCCGCCGCCACCGTCAAGGCCATGGGACAGGTGTCTGGCGCGATTCTGGGCATCACTCTGGTACTGGCAGCGGTGTTCCTGCCACTGGCGTTCATGGGCGGCTCGGTCGGGGTTATCTACCAGCAGTTCTCGCTGTCGCTGGCCGTGTCGATTCTGTTTTCGGGGTTCCTCGCCCTGACCTTTACGCCAGCCCTGTGCGCCACGCTGCTCAAACCGATCCCCAAGGGTCATACCGAGAAGCGCGGTTTCTTCGGCGGCTTCAACCGTCTGTTCGGCAAACTCACCGACCGTTACGATCGTGTCAACTCCAGCCTGATCAAACGTGCTGGCCGCTACATGCTGCTGTACGTCGGCATCGTCGGGCTGCTGGGTTTCTTTTACCTGCGCCTGCCCGAGTCGTTCGTGCCCGTGGAAGATCAGGGTTACCTGATCATCGATGTGCAGTTGCCGCCAGGCGCGACCCGTCTGCGGACCGATGCCACGGCGAAGCTGCTGGAAGATTACATGCTGTCCCGGGAAACGACAGACGCGGTCGCCATGCTGCTGGGCTTCAGTTTCTCCGGCATGGGCGAAAACGCCGGTCTGGCCTTCCCTACCCTCAAGGACTGGTCGGAGCGCGGCGACGGACAATCGGCAGCGGACGAAGCGGCGGCGTTCAACCAGCATTTCGCCGGTCTCAGCGATGGTACGGTCATGGCGGTCACGCCACCGCCCATTGAAGGCCTCGGCACCTCAGGCGGTTTCGCCCTGCGCCTTCAGGATCGCGCCGGACTGGGCCGTGAAGCCCTGCTGGCAGCGCGCAACGAACTGTTGGGCAAGGCCAACGGCAACCCGAAAATTCTTTACGCCATGATGGAAGGTCTTGCAGAAGCACCGCAATTGCGCCTGAACATTGACCGCGAGAAGGCCCGCACCATGGGGGTCAGTTTCGAATCGATCAGCAGTGCGCTGGCGACTGCATTCGGCTCTTCGGTGATCAGCGATTTCGCCAACGCCGGCCGCCAGCAACGCGTGGTGGTGCAGGCCGAGCAAGGCGCACGGATGACGCCTGAAAGCGTGCTTCAGCTGTATGTGCCCAATAGCAGCGGCACGCTGGTTCCCCTCGGCGCATTCGTGTCGACACATTGGGAAGAAGGCCCGGTGCAGATTGCCCGTTACAACGGCTACCCGGCGTTCAAGATCTCGGGCGACGCTCCGCCGGGTGTCAGTACTGGCGAGGCAATGGCTGAAATCGAGCGCATCGTCTCGCAACTGCCGCCGGGCATCGGTTATGAGTGGACCGGCCTGTCCTATCAGGAAAAGGTTGCCAGCGGTCAGGCAACCGGGCTGTTCGCCCTGGCGCTGCTGGTGGTGTTTCTGTTGCTGGTCGCACTGTACGAGAGCTGGGCCATCCCGCTGGTGGTGATGCTGATCGTGCCTGTAGGTGCGCTGGGTGCAGTGCTGGCCGTCACGGCGGTGGGCCTGCCGAACGACGTGTATTTCAAGGTCGGCCTGATCACCATCATTGGTCTGGCGGCGAAGAACGCCATTCTGATCGTCGAGTTCGCCAAGGAGTTGTGGGAACAGGGCCACTCGCTGCGTGATGCTGCGATGGAAGCCGCGCGTCTGCGCTTCCGGCCCATTGTCATGACCTCGCTGGCGTTCATTCTGGGTGTCGTGCCGCTGACGCTCGCGACCGGTGCAGGCGCTGCGAGTCAGCGGGCCATCGGCACCGGGGTGATCGGCGGCATGCTCAGTGCGACGCTGCTGGGCGTGGTGCTGGTGCCGATCTTCTTCGTCTGGGTGCTGTCGGTACTGCGCCGCAAGCCTCATCAGCAAGTCGTCGACGACAATCCGGGTCAGGACAAGGTATCGGGGGACTGAGCCACAAGCGCGCCATCATCTGTTTGATGATGGCCCTGGGTCCAGGCGGGAACCGTATCGGTGACGATCTCGGAGGCCACGCTGACCCGGTTGCGTCCCTGGGATTTGGCGGCATACAGCGCCCGGTCGGCCAACTGGATCAGCCCGCGCTGATCCATATGCCGATCAGTACCGACGAATGTGGCAACGCCCAGGCTGACGGTGACGATTTCAAACGGGCTTTGCGGGTGTTCGATGCGCTGTTCCTGAAGCTTTCGCAGGATCGCCTCGGCCACCTTGCAGGCGTTCGCCTCATCGGTACTTGGCAGCACCACGGCAATTTCCTCTCCGCCATAACGCGCGGCAATATCCCCAGGTCGGCGAATGCACTGCTCGACCAGCCGGCTGATGGCAACCAGGCATTCATCGCCTGCCAGATGGCCGAAATGGTCGTTGTAGCGCTTGAAATGGTCGGCGTCGATCAGGATCAGTGACAACACGCCGCGCTCGCGGCGGGCGCGCTTGAATTCGATGTCTATGAACTGATCGAAACGACGACGATTGGCCAGCCCGGTCAATTTGTCTTCGGAGGCGATCAGTTCGAGATTCTGGTTGAGTTCGATCAGGGCGGCCTGGGACAGTCGCAGTTGCTCCTCGACCCGGATGCGGCTGTGAATGTGCACGATCAGACGCACGCCGAGACCGACTACCAGTACCAGCAGCACCATAACCAGCAGCAATGACTGTTTGGCCTGTACCAGCCAGGCATGCATGGCTTCCTGTTGGCCCAGCGCAACCACCGTCACCAGAGGATATACGTTGCTGCGCTGGAAGGCGTAGAAACGAGGAACGCCGTCGAGCCTTGAAACGAAATCGACATAGCCAGACTTTTTATCGGAAAAGAGGCTGAAGATGGGTGTGGAGGACAGGTCACGACCAATGTCCCCTTCTCGATAGGGAAACCTGACGTGCAATCGCCCTTCCGAAGTCGTCAGGCTGATGACACCTGAATTCCCGACCTGAATGTCTGAATAGAACTTAAGCAGGTGGTCGATACCAATGGTTACCACCATCAGGCCCGCGAAACCGCCGTCAGGATGATTGATCCGCCGACTCACAGAAATCACCCACTGGCCGTTTGCGCGACTGCGGATGGTCGGCCCTATGAAAGACGCACGTCCGGGGTTCTCGACATGGTGCCTGTAGAACTCGCGGTTTGTGCTGTTGATGCCGACGGCGTTGCCATTGGTGGAGAAGGTGCAGATCCCTTCGGCGTTGTACAGCGACACGCTGCTGATCTGCGGCAATGCGCCCATCTGCCGGGCGATGATCGAGCGCAGGCGCTCGATCTGGTCAGGCCCGGCACCTTCTTTTTCAACGCGTTCGGTCAGGCCGAGAAGCATCACCTCGCTCTGCTTGAAAATGCCGTCGGTATAAGTACTCAGCGCGCTGGCCAGGTTTGCGCTGTTGGTCTGGATGTTTTCGAAGGTCTTCTGGCGTGCCGTCCAGGTCTGCCAGGCCATGAGCAATACGACACAAACACATGTCGTACAGATCAGCCAGGAGGCAAGTCTGAGATCGCGTTTCAAAACCTGCCTCCGCGGCAAATGAGAGCTCGCGCAACCGACCTGCACGAAATCCGAGTATCAGTGTCCGGACACACCGATAGTTACTTATCGGCACACATGGGCCTGAGCTTCAGCGCCCGCTGTCAATTTTTGCGATTGGATGACGTGTAATCGCAGATCAAACAGGGCTCAACATACGCGAGGACCTGGAGATTGGATCACTGTCGAGGATTTATTTTTGAAGGGCCGTGAGCGCTTCGGCTCACGGCGATAAGGCGGGATTGTTGCGAGACAGTTCGGGGCGATCAGGCGATGGCGGCAGTCTGCGCGGGCGCACGCACGGCTTCGGCTTCCAGCTCACGCACCAGCGGCAGGACGTGTTCGCCGAAATAGGCGACTTCTTCCTGGAAATGCAGGAATGCGGACAGCACCAGATCCACACCGACCGCCTTGAGCGCCACGATACGCTCGGCAATCTGCCGGGGCGTACCGATCAGGTTGGTCTTGAAACCGTCGTTGTACTGGACAAGGTCCTGGAAAGTGGACTTCGCCCAGTTACCCTCGCCCTCCGGACTTGCCTTGCCCGCCTGTTTCGCGGCATCACCAAAGGCATTGACCGCTTCCGGGTCTGCCTTGTCGACGATTTCGGACAGCACGGCACGGGCTTCTTCTTCGGTGTCACGGGCAATGATGAACGCGTTGACACCGATTTTCACGGAGTGCCCGTTGGCAGCCGCCTTGGCACGAATATCGTCGACCTGAGCCTTGATGCCCTCCAGAGTGTTGCCGTTGGTGAAATACCAGTCCGACACACGGGCAGCCATGTCACGTGCCGCTCTGGAGCTGCCGCCCTGAAAGATTTCCGGGTGCGGACGCTGGATGGGCTTGGGCTTGAGGGTGTAATCGTGGAAGCGATAGAAATCGCCCTTGAAGGTGAAATTATCGGTGGTCCAGATGCCCTTGAGTGCACGGATGAACTCTTCCGAACGGCGATAACGCTCGTCATGCTCCAGCCAGGGCTCGCCAATGGCAGTGAACTCGCCCTTGAACCAGCCGCTGACAATGTTGACTGCCACGCGGCCTGCCGTGAGCTGGTCGATGGTCGCCAGCTGCTTGGCAACCACGGAAGGCGTCCAGGGGCCGGGCAGAATCGCGGCGATGACCTTGAGCTTGTCTGTGGCCGCCAGCAGTGCATGACTGAACGCGACCGACTCGTGCTGGTATTCGGCGCCGTAACCGGCCGTGAAGCGAATCTGGGTCAGGGCGTATTCAAAACCGGACTTCTCGGCGATCTGCGCCAGCTTACGGTTGTAGTCGATGGTCCAGCTGGTGCGCTGTTCGATCTTGCTCACCACCAGGCCGCCGCTGACGTTCGGCACCCAGTACGCAAATTTGATAGGGGTCTGACTCATATCGTTACTCCTCTGGCTTCAGGGTCCCGGACACACGAATCGAGCGGGCTTGATGAACAGCAACAGAGCAGCAACCGTGCCACCGCAACATATCGAACCGAATCAACAAGTTGGACAGCCTGATGGGACACGCCAGCTGTCGGCAGCCCTGCAAGGTGTTGAGCGGGTGTTGCCCAGGCAACAGTCTGTCTCCTTGTCGAAGGCGGTGGCCTGCAACACAATGCCCCCGCTCCATCTGCGACGATCCCGCACGCGCAAGGCTGCCAGTGATGTTCGAACTCTCAAGCTACTTCGGTCTGTTCATGGCAGCACTGGGTGCGGCAACGCTGCTGCCCATGCAGTCGGAAACCGTGCTGGCCGGCATGCTGCTCAGCCAGGCCTACCCGGCCGTGGTGCTGCTTTCGGTGGCCACGGCAGGCAATGTGCTGGGCTCGATCCTGAACTGGCTGCTGGGCCGTTACATCATCCGACTGCGCCACAAGCGCTGGTTTCCGGCCAGTGAAGCGCAACTGGAAAAAGCCCAGCGCTTCTACCTGAAGTATGGCTACTGGTCATTGCTTCTGAGCTGGGTGCCTCTTATCGGAGATCCGTTGACGCTGATCGCGGGCGTTCTGCGTGAGCCGCTGTGGCGCTTTGTGCTGATTGTCACAGTGGCCAAGGGCGCGCGTTACCTGGTGGTGGCGGCACTGGTCACTCACGCGATTGGCTGAACCCGGCCTCAAAGGGTGACAGACGGTACTGAAACACACCGCTCATCGGCAACCGGATCCAAACCCGACGGAAGGCATGGCCACTGGCTATCCAGCACGCTTCGGTCAGCGTACTTTTGGATCCAATGAAGTCGTATTCGTCCGCAGGAGCACCGATGAAATTTCATGCCTGGTTTTTGATCCTCATGATCCCCGCCGTTTCCGCACATGCAGAAGCAAAACCCATCGCGGTTCCGATTGATCCTGCAGCGCAGCACGCGCTGGTGGACAAAAGCGGGACGATGACGCATCGCGTCGTGGTGACCAAACGCGAAAGCCTGCTCGGCGTGATCTATTCCAAACGCGTCTACAACTGCGACAACCATACGGTCAACCTGGTCGGCACAGGCGAGACGCTTGAAATCATGGAAAGCGCTCATGCTGTCAGCGGCATGGGACCTGTGATTCGCGACTCGACTGCGCAGTACATTCAGACCGAAGCCTGTAGCTGAGACGCTCCGCCACACCCCTCTCTGAAACCAGAGAACACCCCTTGCTGACCAGACACCGCAGCGCTTTGAACAAGTGCTGCGCGATCGCCTGCGCGCGCAATACACAAAAAATACTTGCACCTGAAGTATTACGGTATACCATCAGACAGACAACAATATGAAACTGTCGGCACACCGTGCAGAGGTAGCAAATGATCGACGCAACTGACTACAAGAACGTCATGGGCTCCTTTCCGTCGGGCGTTACCGTCATTACCACGCTCAATGAAGACGGCGAAGTCGTCGGCCTGACCGCCAGCGCATTCAGCTCCTTGTCGATGGACCCGCCGCTGGTCCTGTTCTGCCCCAACTACAGCTCCGACTCCTACGCGACGCTGATCAAAAGCAAACGCTTCGCCATCCACCTGCTTTCCGGCGGCCAGCAGGAAGAAGCCTACGCGTTCGCCCGCAAAGGCAAGCTGAAAGCCGAAGGCATCGAGTGGACACTGAGCGAACTGGGTAATCCACTGTTGAACAACGCCACGGCGATCATCGAGTGCGAACTGTGGCGCGAGTACGAAGGTGGCGATCACGCGATCATGGTCGGCGCGATCAAGAACCTGATTCAGCCGCAACAGCCTGTCGACCCGATGGTGTACTGCCGCGGCAAGATGAGCACGTTGCCTGCTCTGGCCTGAGTGACTTCACTCTTCCCACCCATTTGATAATACGGGTGCCGACCTAGCAGGCGCCCCGCTCTGATCGAGGTAAGTGTCATGAAATTTTCGCTGTTCGTGCACATGGAACGCTGGGACGAATCCGTCAGCCACCGCCAGCTCTTCGAAGACCTGACCGAACTGACGCTGATGGCCGAAAAAGGCGGTTTCAGCACGGTCTGGATCGGCGAACACCACGCGATGGAATACACCATTTCCCCAAGCCCCATGCCCTTGCTGGCGTATCTGGCGGCCAGAACCGAGACCATTCACCTGGGCGCAGGCACCATCATCGCGCCGTTCTGGCACCCGTTGCGGGTCGCGGGCGAATGTGCATTGCTTGACGTGATCAGTAACGGACGCATGGAAGTCGGCCTGGCGCGTGGCGCGTATCAGGTCGAGTTCGACCGCATGGCAGGCGGCATGCCCGCTTCCGAAGGCGGCAAGGCGTTGCGCGAGATGGTTCCGGTGGTACGTGCGCTGTGGCAAGGCGACTACGCTCACGACGGCGACATCTGGAAATTCCCGACCTCGACCTGCGTGCCAAAGCCCATCAATACACCGCCGATGTGGATCGCCGCGCGCGATCCGGACTCGCACAATTTTGCGGTAGCGAACGGCTGCAACGTCATGGTCACGCCGTTGATGAAAGGCGATGAGGAAGTCGTCGACCTGAAGAACAAGTTCGAGGCCGCGCTGGCCAACAACCCAGGCGTGCCGCGTCCGCAGCTGATGGTGCTGCGTCACACCCATGTGCATGCGACGGACGATCCTGAAGGCTGGAAAGTCGGCGCGAAAGCGATCTCGAAATTCTATCGCACCTTCGACGCCTGGTTCGGCAACAAGCAGACGCCGGTCAATGGTTTCCTGGCACCGAGTCCTGAAGAAAAGTTCGCGGAGCGCCCCGAATTCACCCTCGAAAGCCTGCACAGGACGGCAATGATCGGCACGCCGGAAGAGATCATTCCGCGCATCAAGTACTACCAGGAACTGGGTGTCGACGAGTTCAGCTTCTGGTGCGACAACAGCCTGCCGCATGCCGAGAAGAAGAAGTCGCTTGAGCTGTTCATCAAGTACGTGATGCCAGCGTTTCGGTAAAGTTTCGCCGGCACGGCGCTGCCTCGCGCAAACACAGGGCTGTTGAGGAAGCGCCGAACCTGCTTCTGCCCGAAGGGCGTGGGAGCTCTCGGAGGTTACGACGGCAGCGATGGGCTGCGCAGCAGCCCCTGAGTGCACCTGATACACGGCGTGCGCAGGTTTTGCTGCCGGTTCCCGGCAGATCGCCGGCAAGCCGCCTCCCACGGTCAAATGTTTGCGGCGCCACAGCGCTACGTCGAAAACGTAGTGGCGCACCCACAACATCGCGCCTGACCTCAATGGTTATAGGCGCGTTCGTTGTGCTCGGACAGGTCCAGGCCCAGCTCTTCGACAGTCTCGTGAGCTCGCAGTCCAATGAGCGCCTTGACCACCTTGAGAATCACCCAGCTCACCGCAAAGCAATAAACCGTGGTGAACAGTACGCCCTTGATCTGCGCAACGACCTGCGCGCCCATGGTCACGTCCGGTACCAGACCGCCCATGGATGGCACGCAGAACACGCCGGTCAGCACAGCGCCGATCATGCCGCCGATCCCATGCAGGCCGAATACGTCGAGGCTGTCGTCGTAGCCCAGGCGTTTCTTCAATACGGTCACACTCAGGTAGCAGAACACCCCGCACAACACGCCGATCGCCAACGCGCCACCCACGCCGACATACGCACACGCGGGTGTAATACCTACCAGACCGGCCAAGGCACCGCTGGCCAGACCCAATGCACTGGGTTTGCCGACCTTGAACCACTCGGTGAACATCCAGCCGAGAATGCCTGCGCAAGCGCCGACCTGAGTGTTGAGCATGACGATTCCGGACGTGCCGCTCAGACCGCCGCCTGAGCCGATATTGAAACCGAACCAGCCGACCCAGAGCATTGCTGCACCGGCCATGGTCAGGCTCAGGTTATGGGCAGGCATCGGTGTGTTCTGATAACCCTTGCGTTTGCCGAGCACCAGACAGGCCGCCAGTGCCGCGACACCTGCGTTGATGTGCACGGCAGTGCCACCGGCAAAATCCAGTACGCCCCAGTTATGCATCAGCGCACCCGCTCCGCCCCAGACCATGTGCGCCACCGGGGCGTAGACAAAAGTGAACCACAGCGCCATGAACAGCAGCGCGGCCGAGAATTTCATGCGCTCGGCGAAGGCACCGGCAATCAGCGCCGGGGTGATGATGGCGAAGGTCATCTGGAAGGTCACGAACACGCCTTCTGGAATATCACCGACCAGACTGTCGGGCGTCATGCCCGCAAGAAACGCGCGACTCAGCCCGCCGACAAAACTGTTGAAGGTCACCTGCCCTTCGACCATGTTGCTGGTGTCGACGACCATGCTGTAGCCATAGATCACCCAGAGCACGCCCACCACACCGGCGATGCCGAAACACTGGGTGAACAGCGATAGCATGTTCTTGGCGCGCACCAGCCCGCCGTAAAACAACGCCAGCCCCGGAAGGCACATGAACAGCACCAGCACCGCAGCCGTGATCATCCAGGCGGTACTGCCGGTGTTGAGTGTGGGGGTTTCTGCGGCCTGCACCAGCGGGGCGAAAATGCCGAGTGCCAGTGATGCCAGAAGGGGTTTGCCGAGTAGACGATTGACCATGTTCAAAGCTCCCGCAAATGAATGGAAAAGTGCCGGGCAGAAAACCAAGGTATTTAGCTGAAGCAGTGGGCCTTCAAGGCCTCTTAGGGGTGACTTGCCGCCATGACTTCGCGGCACGGTTGTGACCCAGACTTTGGATTCAGTGAGCCGAGCGCATGGCTCCAGTCACCTTTTCGCCCCTCGGCGACTTACTTTGAGAGGCCAAAGTAAGCAAAGCCTTTTGCTCCGGTTCCGGCCCCGGCTTCGCCGGGGTTCCTTCGTCCTGACACTGATTCGGGGGTCGCTGCAAATGGGCCATCCATGGCCCAGTGCAGCTCAATCGGCATCCATGCCGATTGCCCCCCGAATCAGCGCCAGGACTCAGCCTTCACCCACGTCGCGTTCTGCAGTGTTCTCACTATCGCGCTACAAAAGGACATCAGTACCGCTGCCTCTCCAGATAGCCAGATGCCTTGTGTATAACGATGAGCGCGGAGCATGGGCACGATCGATGTCCTGAAGATCAATACCCGCTGCCACCTCCAGGAATCCACGACGTTCCGGCCAGCGGCACGCGGGCCATGGCGGCCGACTCGACGGTCAGGGCCACGAGGTCTTCGGGGTCCAGGTTGTGCAGGTGCGACTTGCCGCAGGCGCGGGCCATGGTCTGGGCTTCCAGCACCAGCACGCGCAGGTAGTTGGCCAGGCGGCGGCCGCCTTCCACCGGGTCGAGGCGCTTGGACAGTTCCGGATCCTGCGTGGTGATGCCTGCCGGATCACGACCGTTCTGCCAGTCATCGTAGAAACCCGCCGCCGAGCCGATCTTCTTCAACTCTTCGTCCAGACGCGGGTGGTTGTCACCCAACGCAATCAGCGCGGCGGTACCAATAGCCACGGCATCGGCACCCAGCGCCATGGCCTTGGCCACGTCCGCGCCATTGCGAATGCCGCCGGAGACGATCAGCTGCACCTTGCGATGCATGCCCATTTCCTGCAACGCCTGAACCGCTTGCGGAATGGCGGGCAGAATCGGAATGCCGACGTGTTCGATGAACACCTCCTGAGTCGCCGCCGTACCGCCCTGCATGCCGTCGAGCACGATCACGTCAGCGCCCGCCTTCACCGCCAGCTTGACGTCGTAATAAGGACGACTGGCCCCGATCTTCACGTAGATGGGTTTTTCCCAGTCAGTGATCTCACGGATCTCGGCAATCTTGATCGCCAGGTCATCCGGCCCGGTCCAATCGGGGTGACGACAGGCCGAACGCTGATCGACGCCCACCGGCAAGGTGCGCATGCCTGCGACACGTTCGGTGACTTTCATGCCCAGCAGCATGCCTCCGCCGCCCGGCTTGGCGCCCTGCCCCAGCACGATTTCGATGGCGTCGGCCTTGCGCAGATCGTCCGGGTTCATGCCGTAACGTGACGGCAGGTATTGATAGACCAGATGCTGCGACTGGCCGCGCTCTTCAGGCGTCATGCCGCCGTCACCCGTCGTGGTGCTGGTGCCGGCGATAGTTGCACCGCGGCCCAGTGCCTCCTTGGCGTTGGCCGACAACGCACCGAAGCTCATGCCTGCGATGGTCACCGGAATTTTCAGGTACAGCGGCTTCTTGGCGAAACGGTTGCCAAGCACCACGTCGGTACCGCATTTTTCGCGATAGCCTTCCAATGGATAACGGGAGACGCTGGCGCCAAGCAGCAGCAGGTCGTCGAAGTGCGGCAGCTTGCGCTTGGTGCCGCCGCCGCGAATGTCGTAGATGCCGGTTTCGGCTGCGCGCTGAATTTCCTGGATGGTCAGGCGATCGAACGTCGCCGACTCGCGCAGGACCGGGGCTTTGGGAGTTGAGGAATCGCTCATGGTCTTGCTCCTGAATCAGTACGCGGAGGCGTTATCGACTTTGAAGTTGTACAACTGACGGGCCGAACCGTAGCGTTTGAAATCTGCGGCCTTCTCGTTGAAACCTGCGCGATTGAGCAACTCCTGCAATTCCTGCAGATGCTCTTCGCGCATCTCCTTGGCAATGCAGTCCGAGCCCAGCGACTCGACCGTGCCTTTGACGTAGATCCGGGTTTCATAGAGCGAGTCGCCCAACGCATCGCCCGCGTCGCCGCAGACAACAAGCCTTCCGGCCTGGCCCATGAAGCAGCTCATGTGGCCGATGCTGCCGCCAACCACGATATCGATGCCCTTCATGGAGATCCCGCAACGGGCACCGGCGTCGCCTTCGATCACCAGCAGTCCGCCGTGGGCCGTGGCTCCGGCAGCCTGCGAGGCGCTGCCCTTGACCCGGACCGCGCCGGACATCATGTTTTCCGCGCAGCCGACGCCAACATTGCCGTGCACGGTGATCGAGGCTTTCTGGTTCATGCCGGCGCAGTAATAACCCGCATGGCCCTGAATATCGATTGAGATGGCTTCGTTGACGCCGACCGCCAGGTTGTGAGCGCCGTCGGGGTGAGTGACCACCCATTCGCGGTCTTCCAGTTGCCTGACCTGATCGTGCAGGGCCTGATTGAGGTCACGCACGGTGGCGTTGGACAGATCGATGGTTTTCATGTGCGTGCTCCTTAGGCCGACTCGCGTTCCCAGATGTACATGGTGGCCGGGACAGGTTCCCAGACCCTGGCGTGCTCGATGCCCGGCAGGCTGGACAGCGCCTGATACTCCGAGGCCATGGCGACATAGTCGTCGGTTTCAGCGAGGATGGCCGGCTTGCAGGCAATCGGATCACGGATCACCGCAAAACCGTTGCGCGTGCCAATGGCAAAGGTGAAGAAGCCGTCGAGGTCTTCGAGAGATTTGTCGAGCGCCTGCTTGAGGGTATCGCCCTGCTGCAGGCGCCAGGCCAGGTAACCAGCGGCAACTTCGGTGTCGTTGTCGGTTTCGAAATGAATGCCTTCACGACGCAGGTTCTGGCGCAGGCGGAAGTGATTGGACAGCGAGCCGTTGTGCACCAGACACAGGTCGGCGCCGGTGGAAAATGGGTGACTGCCTTCCATGGTCACGGCACTTTCGGTGGCCATACGGGTGTGGCCGATGATGTGGCTGCCTTTCATCGAGGCCAGCCCGAAGCGTTGAGATATCTCCCTCGGCAGGCCCATGCCTTTGAGGATCTCGATGCTTTGTCCGGCGCTCATGATGCGCACGGTCGGCGCCAGTTGCGACAGCAAGGCGCGCACCGGCGCTTCTTCGGCCTGGACTTTAAGGACCACGGCGCTGGCGTTCTGAAACCAGTCCAGCGGTACGGCCAGTTTGTCTTCGATCTCGTCAATCAGCGCCTTGAAGTCATAGTCCTCAGTGGTCGCCTGCAAGGTCAGCTTGATCCAGCCATCGGCCACTTCATCACCATAGATGGCGAACCCGGCGCTGTCGGGACCGCGATCGGTCATGGCTTCGAGCATCGGCTCGAACAACTGGCCGAGCTGCGACTCCAGCGCCGGATTTTTCAGGTAAAGCCCTACGATTCCACACATGACTCAACTCCTGGGCAGAGACGCCCCGCCCACCGGCAAGACGTCGAAAACGGTTGCTTGAAGATCCGGCAGATCAGAAGAATTCGATGTAACGCTTCACTTCCCAATCGCTGACATGGCGGCTGTATTCCACCCACTCCATGCGTTTGAGGCGCACGAATTCGCCGACGATCTCGTTGCCCAGCACTTCGGCGAACAACGGGTCGGCTTCCAGCGCATCGCAGGCTTCCTTGAGCGACTGCGGCAAGGTCTTGATGCCACGTGCCGCAATCTCTTCAAGGCTCAGCTTGTAGAGGTTCTCGTTGCAGACATGATCGATTTCCAGTTGGCGGTCGATACCGTCCAGGCCTGCGGCGATGATCGCGGCGCTGACCAGATACGGATTGCAACCGGCGTCCGGCAGGCGAAATTCCAGGCGGCCATAAGGCACCCGTACCATCGCCGAACGGTTGTTGGCACCGAAAGCGATGAACGCGGGCGCCCAGGTCGCGCCTGACAGCGAGTTGCCCACCACCAGACGCTTGTAAGAGTTGACTGTGGGTGCAGCGAACGCACACAGCGCCGGTCCATGCGCCAGCAGGCCAGCGGCAAAGTGATAGGCCATCTTCGACAATCCCATGCCGCTGGGATCGCTGGCGTCGTGGAACAGGTTCTTGTTGCTGGCGCTGCCGATCGACAGGTGAAAGTGCATGCCGTTACCGGCGCGCTTGGGGTCGGGCTTGGGCATGAACGAGCAGATCATGCCCATGTCATTGGCGATTTCGCCTGCGGCCATGCGGAAAAAGGTGAAGCGATCGGCGGACTCCATCGCGTCGCTGTAGGTGTAATTGATCTCGAACTGGCCGTTGGCGTCTTCATGGTCGATCTGATAGATGTCGAAGCCAACGGGCTGCAATGCCTCGGTCAGGCGCTCAAGAAATTCCCGGGAGCGCGACAGACCCTTGTAGTCGTAGCAAGGCTTGTCGAGGTTGTCGCTGGCGTCGACCATTTGCAGGCTGCCCGCAACATCGCGCTTGAACAGGCTGAACTCGGGCTCGAGGCCGGTATTGAGGGTCCAGCCACGCTGGGTCAGGCGTTCGACCTGTTGCTGCAGCACGAAACGGCTGTCGTAGGGCCAGGGTTTGCCGTCCACATGCCCGATGCACACCACCCGCCCATACCCCGGCTGCCACGGCACCGGCGTCAGCGACGACAAATCGCCCTTGGCCATGAAATCAGGCCCGTGCGGCTCCATGCCCATGCCGCAGATGGCAAATCCGGCGAAACCGGCGCCGTCTTCGGCGACCATTTCCAACCCTGAGATAGGCACCGATTTGGTCTTCGACGAGCCATGAATGTCCACGAACTGAGCCAGCACGTATTTGATGCCGTGCTGTTCGATCAGACGTTGTGTTTCGGGTGGCAACATGAGACTTGTCTCCTGGCATGAACAAAACGTTTCAGGTAAGAACCGCAGTTTCACCCTCCGCCGGTTTATATTCCGATCAGGAAAGTTACTTTCCCAATAGGAATGCAAAGCGCTTGCCAGTTTGGTATGCCAGAAGTCGGATGCGTCAGAGAGGGGAAATTCTGCTGTTTATATGGGAAACTCGTTTTCTCTCCGGGAATAAATCGCCCAACAGGCGGACGCGCTGCACATTCCCAGTGCGAAATAAAAATTAACGAGCGGAAACCGTGCACAACCGATGACAGACCAGATGAACACGCCGAACGAAACCCCGCCCAAGCTCAAGCTTGAGCAATACCTGGGCATCCAGATCAAGCGTCAGCGTCAGGCTCAGGAACTGAAACTGGCCGATGTGGCCCGCATTGCCGGAATCAGTCAGGGCATGCTGAGCAAGATCGAGAACGCGCAGGTCTCTACCAGCCTCGATAACCTCAGCCGTCTGTGCGATGTGCTGGGCATGCCGATGTCCAAGCTGTTCAGCCAGTACGATCAACAAGGCAGCAGCGCCTTGCTGGTCAAGGCCGATGAAGGTCTGGAGGTGGTCAGGCGTGGCACGGAGAAAGGCCATACCTATCACCTGCTCAATCACACGCGAGGTCCGAAGAAGAGTTTCGAGGCGTACATGGTGACCATGGACGACGCGAGCGAAGAGTTTCCGACCTTCTCGCACCCCGGCACCGAGTTTCTGCACCTGCTGGAGGGCGAACTGATCTACCGCCACGGCAATCAGCTTTACCCGATGCAGGCGGGCGACAGCCTGACGTTCGACGGCGACATTCCCCATGGGCCGGAACAACTGGTGCAGGTGCCGATCAGGTTGTTGTCGATCATGAATTACGGCGCACAGGGAGAATAGATCGCGCCACCTGAGCCATTCTGCTCGTTTCTACGCTGCCCTTGAAAAACGCTGCGCCAACTCAATAAGCCTTGCATAGCCTGATCCACCTGGGACGCGGAGCGTCCCGGGAGGCATTACCACGCAGAGCGTGGTAACGATCATCATCACCCGACCCGACATTGATCGCGGGCTGCATGCCCACGCGATGGGCCCGATCATCTTCAGCCAGCACACTGATCGTTCCCATGCTCCAGCGTGGGAATGCCTCTCAGGACGCTCCGCGTCCGGTCTTGAATCCGAAGGTAGAGCATTACGGCTGCATGCCTACCCAGAGCAGTACCCACGATTACGGGACGCACCTAAATATTCCCCTCACTCAATAAAGTTTCCAGAAACCTCTGGACGCTGCATTTCCTTTCGCCTATAAAACAGTCTTCGTGAATATTTAATTCCTGATAGGAATTTTTATTCATCCATCAAAACGGTTTTCACGCCTGAACATTTTTGCCTCACCGAGCTGCCGCCACCTTTCAGAGGACTGACCATGCAACACGAGAAGAACCATTTCATCCTGAAGATCAGTTGTCCGGCGACGTCCGGGATCGTGGCGGCAGTCACGTCGTATCTGGCAGGCAATCAGTGCTACATCGGTGAAATGGCCCAGTTCGACGATGAGTTCAGCGGTACGTTTTTCATGCGTGCGGTGTTTCGTTTCAATGACGGGCATGCGGGCGATATCGAGCAGCTAAAGGCCGGCTTCGATGCGGTAGCCAGTGATTTTTCGATGCAGTGGGAGCTGCACGATACGCGTCGGCCGATGCGCGTGCTGTTGATGGTCAGCAAGTTCGACCACTGCCTGACCGACCTGCTTTACCGCTATCACAAGGGCGAGATGGACATGGCCATCACCGCCATCGTGTCCAACCACCTGGACCTGCGGCCGATGGCCGAGCGCGAGGGGATTCGATTTATCTATCTGCCGGTGACCAAAGACACCAAGGCCGAGCAGGAAGCGGCGTTGATGCGAGTGGTCGATGAGACCGGCACCGAGTTGGTGGTGCTCGCACGCTACATGCAGATTCTCTCCGACGACCTGTGCCGCCAGCTCTCGGGCCGGGCGATCAATATCCACCACTCCTTCCTGCCCGGGTTCAAGGGCGCCAAGCCTTATCACCAGGCCTACGAGCGGGGCGTAAAGCTGATTGGTGCAACGGCGCATTACGTCACCAGCGATCTGGACGAAGGTCCGATCATCGAGCAGGAAGTGCAGCGCGTCGATCACGTGTACCTGCCGGACGATCTGGTCGCAGCAGGCCGTAACACCGAAACCATCGCACTGTCCCGTGCCGTGAAATATCACTTGGAACATCGGGTGTTTCTCAACACTGACCGAACGGTGATTTTCCGATGAACCAGGCCCGACTCATTGATGGCAAGGCCTCAGCCGCAAAAGTGCTGCAGCAGGTACGCGACGAGGTGCAGAGCCTCAAGGCCGAGGGTATTTCACCGGCGCTGGCGGTCATTCTGGTGGGCGACGATCCGGCCAGCGAAGTCTACGTGCGCAACAAGATCCTGCGCGCCGAGGAAGCCGGAATCCGCTCATTGGAGTACCGCCTGCCCGCCGACAGCTCACAGGCCCGCGTGCTGGCGGTGATTGCCGGGCTCAATGCCGACCCGAGCGTGAATGGCATTCTGCTGCAACTGCCGCTGCCTGCACACATAGAAGAAGCCTGCGCGCTGCAGGCCATCGACCCGGCCAAGGACGTCGATGGTTTTCACAGTGAAAACGTCGGCGGTCTGAGTCAGGGCCGCGAGGTGCTGACGCCCTGCACACCCAGTGGCTGCATGCACCTGTTACAGGAAACCTGCGGCAACCTGACGGGCAGGCACGCGGTGGTGATCGGTCGCTCCAACATCGTCGGAAAACCCATGGCCGCCCTGCTCCTTCAGGCGCATTGCTCGGTAACCGTCGTGCATTCGCGCAGCACGGACGCCAAGGCCCTGTGCCAACTGGCCGACATCGTGGTCGCCGCCGTCGGCCGTCCTCGCATGATCGACGCCAGCTGGCTCAAGCCCGGCGCGGTGGTGATCGATGTAGGCATCAACCGCATTCAGGATCAGGGCCGAAGCCGACTGGTCGGCGACGTGGATTTCGACAATGTCTTGAACGTGGCATCGGCCATCACCCCGGTGCCCGGTGGCGTCGGCCCGATGACCATCGCTTTTCTCATGAAAAACACCGTGACCGCTGCCCGCCAGCAGTCCCGTGCGCAACGCAGCCAATCGGAGGCCGTATGCCTTTCAATCTATTGAAATACGGGCTCAGCCCGGAGTACCCGGTCGATGTTGACCTGCCTGCGCCCAAGGAGCTGAAAAAGGCTTATGACGTGGTGATCATCGGCGGCGGAGGTCATGGCCTCGCTACGGCTTACTACCTGTCCAAATACCATGGCATCACCAACATCGCGGTGCTGGAAAAAGGCTATCTGGGCGGCGGTAATACAGCGCGCAACACAGCAGTGATCCGTTCCAATTACCTGACCAGCGAAGGCGTCCGGTTCTACGCCGAGTCGGTAAAAATGTTTCAGGGCCTGTCCAACGAATTCGATTTCAACATCATGTATTCCGAGCGCGGCCAACTGACCCTGGCGCATACCGACGCCACGGTGCGTTCGTTCCGCCAGCGTGCCGAGGTCAACAAGCATTTTGGCGGGCGCACCGAGATGATCGACCGTCAGCAGATTCGCGAACTGGTGCCCAGCCTCAACCTTGATCCCGGTCATCTGCCGGTGCTTGCCGGGCTGTGGCACATCGACGGCGGCACTGCGCGGCACGATGCCGTCGCCTGGGGCTACGCCAAGCAGGCGGCCAAGCGGGGGGTGGAGATCCATCAGCTCACCGAGGTGCAGGAACTGGTGATCGAGAACGGCGCCATCACGGCGGTCAAGACCAACCGAGGCACCATCCAGTGTGGCTGCGCCGTGCAGGCGGTCGCGGGCATGAGTTCGCAGATGATGAAAAAGGCCGGTATTAGCTCGCCGATCCAGACGTTCCCGTTGCAGGCCATGGTCACCCAGCCGTTCAAGCCGTTCCTCGACCCGCTGGTGAGCTCTTCAGCGCTGCATTGCTACGTACAGCAGACCAGCCGTGGCGAAGTGGTGTTTGGCGGCGGATCGGACCCCTACCCGCTGTTCAACACCCGCTCGACGCTCGACCTGAAGGAAAGCCTGCTGGCCCATGCCATCGAGATGTTTCCTTTTCTGGCCAACGCCAAGCTGATGCGCCAGTGGGCCGGGATCACCGACATGACCCCGGACTACAGCCCGATCATGGGCCTTTCGCCGGTGAAGAATTATTACCTGGACGCAGGTTGGGGCACCTGGGGGTTCAAGGCGACGCCCATCTGCGGCAAGACCATGGCCGAACTGGTCGCCAGCGGCGGCAAGGTCCCGGAGCTGATCAAGCCCTTCGCCCTGGAGCGGTTTTCCACCTTCCAGCAAGTCAACGAAATGGGCGCAACCGCAGCCAGCCACTGACCCGTTATCGAGTAAGGAGCGATACATGAAAATCATGACCTGCCCGCTCAACGGGCCACGCAACATCAGCGAGTTCACTTACGGCGGCGAGTTCAAGCACATGCCTGACCCGCAGACCTGCAGCGACGCCGAGTGGGCCGATTACGTATTCAACAGCGAGGACACGCTGGGCGTGGTGCGCGAATGGTGGATGCACAACCCGTCCAGCTATTGGTTTCTGGCCGAGCGCCACACTGCAAGCGACCAGATCATCCGCACGTTCGACCCACGGGAAGTATTCACAGCCCGTATCGACTTCACACCGATGGCCGCCAAGGAGATCGCAGGATGAACACCCCCACTCGCCTTTCCGCGCCCATGGGGCTGCTAATCGACCGCAACCAGCCGCTCACTTTCAGTTTCGACGGCAAGACGTATCAGGGCCTGCAAGGCGACAGCATCGCCAGCGCCCTGCTGGCCAACGGTCGCTTTCTGCTCTCGCGCTCGTTCAAGTACCACCGCCCGCGCGGCCCGCTGACCATGGCCGGACAAGACGCGAACAGCCTGATCCAATTGCCTCACGAGCCCAACGTGATGGCCGACACGTTCGCGCTGCAGCAAGGCCTGCACGCCAGCGGACAGAACTTCAACGGCTCGCTGGACAACGACAAGGACGCGGTGCTGGGCAAGTTCTCGAAGTTCATGCCGGTCGGTTTCTACTATCGCTCGTTCTACAAGCCAAAAGGCATGTGGAAAATCTGGGAGCCGATCATTCGCAAAAAGGCCGGCCTGGGTGTGCTGGACCTGAAATTCCAGCCGGAGTATTACGACAAGGCCTACCTGTTCACTGATCTGGCAATCATTGGCGCCGGGCCAGCAGGCCTGCAGGCTGCTCTGACCGCCGCCAATGCCGGTGCTCAGGTGCTGCTGATCGAACAGCAGGCGATTCTCGGCGGCTCGCTGACCTACGCCCGTTTCGACCTCGAAGGTCAGCGCGCTGCACAGGTACGCCGTGATCTGGTCGAGGCAGTGGAAAGTAACGCCAACATCCGCGTGCTCAAACAGGCGACCTGCAATGCATGGTTCACCGACAACTATTTGCCGGTGATTCAAGGCAAGCGCCTGTACAAGGTCCGCGCCACGCAGTGTCTGGTGTGCAGCGGCTCGTTCGATCAGCCGGTGATCTTTCGCAACAACGACCTGCCCGGCGTGATGCTGACCAGCGCCGTCCAGCGCCTGATGAAACTGTACGCGGTCAAACCCGGCAAACGCGCGGTAGTGCTGACCGGTAACGATGACGGTTATCTCGCCGCGCTGGACCTAAACGATCAGGGCGTTGACGTCGTCGCGGTTGTCGACATGCGCCCCCATGCATCCGACCGGGCGCTGCAGAACGCCGTCGAACAACGCGGCATCACCTGCCACATGAACACCACGGTGTTCGAAGCGCTGCACGAAAAAGGCATGCGCCACGTGAGCGGCACGGACCTGCGCAAGATCACCGGTCAGGGACAGGTGGCGAGCAGCGGCCTGACCGTCGAGTGCGATCTGCTGTGCATGTCGGGCGGTTATATGCCCGCCTACCAGTTGCTGTGTCAGGCGGGCGGCAGACTCGACTATGACGACACCCAGGCCGAATTCGCCATCAGCGGATTGCCGCAGAACCTGGGCATCGCCGGTTCCGTCAACGGCTGTCACGCGCTGGATAATGTGCTGGCCGACGCGACGCGCGCAGCAGCCGATGCGCTCAAGGCACTGGGCCTCACTTTTGACGGCACCCCGCCTGCACTGCGCAACGAAGCGCGGGTCAATTTTGCCTGGCCGATCTTCCCGCACCCCAAAGGCAAGGACTTCGTCGATTTCGATGAAGACCTGCAGGTGCGCGACATCGTCAACGCCACCCGGATCGGCTATCGCGACATTCAACTGGTGAAGCGCTACTCCACGGTCGGCATGGGCCCTTCGCAGGGTCGCCACTCGGCGCTGCCGACGGCACGTCTGGTCGCAGCTTCGACCCAGCGCAGTATCAGCGAAACCGGTGTAACCACAGCACGCCCTCCGTTCGAGGCCGAAAAGCTGGCGCATGTGGCAGGCCGCGCCTTCGATCCATACCGGCAAACGCCCATGCATCGCCGCCACGTTGAAGCAGGCGCGAAGATGATGCCAGCGGGCATCTGGCAGCGTCCGGCGTTCTACGGCAAACCGTCGCAACGCGATGCGTGCATGCAGGAAGAAGCCGCGCACGTACGCAACAAGGTCGGGATCATTGATGTGTCGACACTCGGCGGGCTGGATATCCGTGGGCCGGACGCCGCTGAACTGCTCCAGCGCATGTACACCTTCGCGTTTCTCAAGCAGCCGGTCGGCCGGTCGCGCTACGCCCTGATGACCAATGAACAGGGCGTGGTGATCGATGACGGCGTGTGCGCGCGCTTTGCCGAACAGCATTTCTACGTGACCGCGACCACCAGCGGCGTGGATCGCATCTATCAGCAGATGCTCAAGTGGAACGCACAATGGCGTCTGAATGTGGACATCACCAACGTCACGGCAGCGATCTGTGCGGTCAATGTGGCAGGTCCCGACTCGCGCAAGGTACTCGAGCAGGTGTGCAACGATCTGGATCTGTCTTCGGAAGGTTTCCCCTATCTGGGCGTGCGTCAGGGCACCGTGGCTGGCATCAAGGCGCGCCTGCTGCGGGTCGGTTTCGTCGGTGAGCTGGGTTACGAGATCCACGTAGCGGCGCGTCACGGGCTCAAGCTCTGGGACGCCCTCATCGAAGCGGGTCGTGCCTTTGATATGCGCCCGTTCGGCGTTGAAACCCAGCGTCTGCTGCGCCTGGAAAAAGGTCATGTGATCATCAGCCAGGACACCGACGGCATGACCCACCCGGCCGAGATCGACATGGGATGGGCGGTGAGCCGGACCAAACCTTTCTTCGTCGGCCGTCGTTCGGTGGACATCCTCGAAGCCCAGCCACAGAAACGCAAACTGGTGGGCTTCACCCTGCCCAAGGCCAGTCCGCAACCGCTCGAAGGCCATCTGGTGCTCAAGGGGCCGGACATCAGCGGCAACGTTACCTCCTGCGAATACTCGCAGACACTGGGCAGGATCATCGGGCTGGCCTACGCCGCGTTCGACCAGAGCACGCCCGGCCAGCAGATTCCGATTCGCGTCGAGGACGGCGTGGTGGTCCAGGCCACCGTGGTGAAACTGCCTTTCTTCGATCCCGACAATCAGCGCCAGGAGCTTTGAACCATGACCAGCCTTACTGCAGAACGCTCTGTTGGACTTGACCCGATGCCGCTGTGCACGCTGGAGGACCTGACCGACCTGCCACGCGTCGGCTTTCGCGGCACGGACAGCGCCGCCTACCTGACTGCACGCGGCTTCAGCCTACCCGACGTGCCCAACCGCGCAGTGACCCAGACAGATGGCAGCCACGTGGTCCGCCTGTCCCAGACCGAATACCTGCTGTTGGGCAGCGCGCAGGATCAAGGCCAACGCATCGCCGATGAAGAAGCCAGCTGGGAGATGGATCACAACGCCAACTATCTGCTGCCACGGGAAGACAGCCACGCGTGGCTGCAACTGAGCGGGGTGTGCATCAGTGAGGTGATGGCCAAGCTGTGCGGCGTCGACCTGCGCGCGCAGGCGTTCCCGCCCGGCGCCGTGGCCCAGACCTCGGCGGCGCGTATCAACGTGATCGTGGTGAATGTCGGGGCGCGATCGGTGCCGTGTTTCCAGATCCTGTTCGACCGCGCATCGCTGGCCTACTTCAAGGATGCATTGCTGGATGCGATGGCAGAGTTTGACGGGGTGAGTGTTTGAGAGCGTCTTGGCCGGCGTTACCACGCAGAAGTGGGAACGATCAGTCTGGATGCTGACCGGTGTGGGCACGATCAACTGCGGAGCTATCCATGACTGACACGACTGAAAAGGACACCGATTACATCGTCCCCGCCCTCGCCCGCGGGTTGAGTGTGCTGGGTATGTTTTCAGCGCAGACCCGCTCGCTCGGCATGCACGATATCGCCGAGCGGCTGGGGGTCAGCACGTCGGCGGTGTACCGGATTCTGTTCACCCTGACCGACATGGGTTATCTCGACAAAAACGGCACGCAGTACGAACTGGGTGCGCGGGTGATCAGTGATGGTTTCAGTTATCTGGCCAGCCGCGACATTGTCGACGTCGCGATGCCACACCTGAACCGGCTGCGCGATCAGTCTTCGCTGTCCTGCCACCTGAGCATTCGTGAGCAGACCGACAGCCTGTACCTTTACCGGGCGTTCGCTGCGCAGCGTCTTTCGGTGAATGTTCCGGTCGGGACTCGCATCGCCTGCCACTGCACGGCCATGGGCCGCATGCTGCTGACGGCACTGGACGACGCTGAGCTGAGCAGGCTTTATCAGCACATTCGTCTGGACGACTACCCTGCCCCGGCACCGCGCACGCTGCCTGAACTTCAGGCAATGACGAGGCAGGACCGCGAGCGCGGCTGGGTTCTCCATCGCTCGGACTATTCAACTGCAATCGCCACGTCAATCAAGGACCACGCGGGCAAGATCACGGCGGCCATCAACCTGTCCGGCCCGGACGCCATCATGGACCCGGATGGCGCGCGGGAGCGATTTCAAGACCTTCTACTGGCGTGCAGCGAACGCATCAGCAGTGAGCTGGGTTACCGCCCCTGATCCAGAAACGACACAAATGCCTGATAACGTCATCCTGTTTAAAGATTCCAGGTAGAACGCCGACCTGCTAGTGGTAGACCATAAGACAGCGCTCCCGAGTGATGACATGGTTCGACAGACTGCACACAGATGCAGCGCCCAACACACGGTAGTAATGGACACTCCGGAGCTCACATGAACATCAAACAGAAGCTGACCTGGGCATTCGCAGTGATTGCGTGCCTTCCGATCATTGTGGTGGCAACGATTGTTGTCGTGAACCTGCGCGACGAGGCGACCAAGGATTTTGTAGACGGCAGCGGGCGCGAGATTCGTCAGGTCGATAACGCCATGCAGCTGTTTTTCGACGGCATCACCCAGAACGTCAACTACATCGCCGCGCACCCGCTGATCGCCGGTGCCAGCGACGATTTCAGAAACTACATGGGCGCAGCCGCGACAGCGCAGTCGGAAAATGACAGGCAGGCCACCGAGCTGTTCGCCAGCATCGCCAAGGCGCACCCGGCCTACTCCTACGTGTCCTACGGCCTGATCAACGGCAGCTACATCATGACGCCGGAAGACCCGAGGATGAGCAACTATGACCCTCGCGTCCGTCCCTGGTACAAGACCGCGATGGCCAACGTCGGCAAGACCGTACGCAGCGACGCCTATTATTGGGCCGCCGACGACGCGGTGCTGGTCAGCACCATCCGCGCGATTCCCAACAAGCTCGGCAACCCCGGCGGCGTGGTCAACATCGACGTGTCGCTCAAACAGCTGACCAACATCGTCAAACAGATCAAGCTGGGCGAAAGCGGCTATCTGATGTTGATGGAAAAGAACGGCACCGTGCTGGTCGATCCCAAGCAGCCTGAGCACAACTTCAAGAAGCTGGGTGAGCTGGGCGACGGCTTTGCCGAACTGGCCAAGACCAGCAGCGGCCTGGTGGAACTCACCCTCAACGGTGAGCGTTACATGGCCAACGTCTACCCGTCCGATCAGTTGGGCTGGAACTTCATCGGCCTGATCAGACAGGACGAAGTCATGTCCTCGGCCACGCGTCTGACCTGGCTGATCGGCGTCATCGCTGCCGTGCTGGCACTGGTGTTTGCCATTGTCGGTGCCAGCTTCGCCAGAGTCATCGTGCGTCCGATCCATAGCGTTTCGACCGGTCTGGAAGGCATCGCTGAAGGTGAAGGCGACCTGACCCATAACCTGACCGTGCGCGGCAACGACGAAACTGCGCAACTGGCGGGCTGGTTCAACAAATTCCTGACTGCGATTCGCAGCCTGATCCAGCACATCGGTCAGGCGGCGCACAAGATTCTCGAGGCGTCGCACAGCTCCACTCGCGTGTCCAACGACATGGCCGAAGCGGCAGGCCGTCAGCGTGAAGCGGTAGACATGGTGTCTACGGCGTTCCATGAGATGGTCGCGACCTCCAACGAAGTCGCCCGCTCCTGCAGCCAGGCGGCTGACTCTGCCGACAGCGGTCAACAGCAAGCCCGTGAAGGTCAGCGCCAGATCGACGATGCGGTGCGCAGCGTCGATCAACTGAGCGAGGAAATCGCCCGCTCGGCCAAGGACGTGACGCAACTGGAGAAAGACAGCATCGACATCCAGTCGATTCTGGCCACCATTCGCTCGATTGCCGAACAGACCAACCTGCTCGCGCTCAACGCAGCCATCGAAGCCGCGCGTGCCGGTGAACAGGGCCGCGGATTCGCCGTGGTAGCTGACGAGGTTCGCGCGCTGGCCAAGCGCACTGCCGACTCGACGGCCGAGATCGACACGCTGCTGGGCAACCTCGCCAAGCGCACCAAGTCCGTGGCGCAGCAGATGAATGCGAGCCTGGATGTGTCGCAGCAGTCGGTGACCAAGATCGGCCAGGCGCGCAGCAGCTTCGGCCAGATCCGCGAGTCGGTGGACGTGATCCGCGACATGAACACCCAGATCGCGACCGCCGCCGAAGAGCAGCATCAGGTGGCCGAGGACATCAACCGTCACATCAGCCAGATCCATGGCGATGCGCAACTGATCGCCACCCTGTCCGACTCGGCCCGCGCCGACTCCAGCAGCCTGGCGTCGCTGTCCAACGAGCTGGATGCACTGGTGCGCAAGTTCAAGACGTGATGGCAAGGGCATCTGGAAAACGCCAGCGCCCACGAACACCGCGTGATTGATTGAGGGCACACGCCTCTTGTCAAACTCTCTGTTATTTACTGATGCGCACGCGCGCGTGCTTCTGCCCGAAGGGCGTAGGAGCTCTCGGAGGTTACGACGGCAGCGATGGGCTGCGCAGCGGCCCTGAGGCCACATCTGGAATACCGCGTGTGCAGGTTTTGCTGCCGGTTCCCGGCAGATCGCGGGCAAGCGCGCTCCTACGGTCTGTGTTTGCCACGCGAAAACTCATACGTCGAAGACATGGTGAGACGTCTGCTCCAACGCAGCGGATCCTCCACCCACCTACCCCCGCAACAAAACTTCCTCCCCGAACCATCCCGCCAGAAAATCCAGCATGGTGCGCAAGGTCGCCGACTGGTGCTGGCGCGAGGTGTAGATGCCGTGCATGCCCAGCGTGCGGGGTTGGTAGTCAGGCATCAGTGCGACTAGCTTCCCACTGGCCAGCAATGGCGCCGCCGAGTGAATCGGCTGAAGGGTGATACCCGCACCCGCAACGGCAGCCTCCAGCAGTACCACCGAGTCATTGGCGCTGAGATTACCGCCCACCGGCACACTCAGTGGCTGTTCGAGGTGGACGAACTCCCAAAGGCTTTTGCCGAAGTAGGAATAGGTCAGGCAATTGTGGCTGCTCAACTCCTGCGGGCGTAACGGCGTGCCGTGGGTGGCCAGATAGCCGGGTGAGGCACATACGACCGAATCGCAGGTCCCCAGCGGGCGGGCAATGAGGTTGGGGTCCAGTTGATTGGTGATGCGGATCGCCAGGTCGATGCGCTCGCCCACCAGATCCACCGCCTGATTGCCGATCAGCAAATCCACAGACGTGCCGGGATAGCGTTGCAGATAAGCCGTGACTGCCGGTGCCAGCACCGCCCGCGCCAGCGATTGGGAACAGGCAATGCGCAACATGCCGCGAGGCTCGTCCACCTGTGTATCGGCCGCCAGCGGCATGGCATCGGCCAATTCCAGGAGCTGCTGACAGCGTACCAGCGTTACCTGACCGGATGCGGTCAGACCGAGCTTGCGCGTGGTGCGGTGCAGCAGGCGTGCGCCCGCCCAGGTTTCCATTTGCGCCAGATAGCGCGTAACCATGGCCCGGGACATGTCCAGCGAGTCGGCGGCAGCGATCAGGCTGCCCCGCTCGTTGATGGCGATGAACACCCGAGCCGCCATGATGCGAGCCATGATTCGTCCGATCCAGGCAACCGATAGTTGCCAATAGTAGGGCTTTTGTTTCACTTCAAGCAACCTAAGATAAGGCCACTCCCGTTCTGCCACTTGAAAAGGTCGTTCCCATGTTGCGCAGTGCCCTGTTTGCCCTCTCCTTTGCCACACTTTTTCCGCTGGCCGCCCAGGCCGCCGATCCGCTGAAGATCGACGTCTACAACCCGGCCGAAAAAGCCATCTTTCCGGTCTCCTCCGAACTGATCACCGGCCAGCATGACGCGGTGCTGATCGACGCCCAATTCCAGCGCAACGACGCCGAAGCGCTGGTGCAGAAGATCAAGGCCAGCGGCAAAAAACTCACCACCGTCTACATCAGCCATAGCGATCCGGATTACTACTTCGGTCTGGACGTGATTCAGGCAGCGTTCCCGGAGGCGAAGATTGTTGCCAGCGAACCGACCGTGAAAGCCATCAAGGCATCGATGCAAGGCAAGCTGGCCTATTGGGGTCCGATCCTCAAGGACAACGCGCCGGCCAAACTGGTCCTGCCTGAAGTGCTCAAGGGCGATCATCTGACTCTGGAAGGCCAGCCACTGGAAATCAAGGGTCTGCAAGGCCCAACACCGCAACGCAGTTACGTGTGGATTCCGTCGCTCAAGGCCGTTGTCGGTGGCGTCGTGGTGTCCAGCGGCATTCACGTCTGGGTCGCCGATACCCAGACGCCGAAATCCCGTCAGGACTGGCTCGCCACGCTCAAGGGCATCGAAGCCTTGAAGCCGACCACCGTCATTCCGGGCCACTATCTGGGCGAGGTGCCTGAAGGGACCAAGGCTGTCACGTTCACCGCCGACTACCTCAAGTCTTTCGAGAAGCACGCTACCAAGGCCAAGGATTCCGCCGCGCTGATCGACGCCATGAAAAAGGCCTGGCCGCAACTGGCAGAACCGAGTTCCCTGGAGCTGAGCGCCAAGGTGATCAAGGGCGAGATGAAGTGGCCGAACTGATCTGATCAGTCGCTGGCGCGCTTCATGCTGGCAGGCCGCTGTTATCGCAGCCTGCCAGCGCGACTACACCGCAAACAGCCAGCGAAATGCGTAGAAACAGCCCATGCCCAGCACCACACTGGTCAGCACGCGTTTGGTCCAGAGCATCAAGACGATGGTGCACAGTGCACCCAGCAAGTACGGATTGGTCAGACTCAGCTCCAGCCGGTGTTCAGGCAGAAAGATGATCGGTCCACAAATGGCGGTCAGCATGCCGGGCACGGCGAAGCCGAGAAAATCCCGTGCATTGCGCCCCAGCGTGAACGGCAGGCGCGGCTCCAGAAACACATAGCGATTGAAAAACACCGCCAGCCCCATTCCCATGATCACGGCAAAGATCATGGTGCCTCCTGCCCCAGCGCGCGTTTGACGACGAAGCCTGCGGCCATGCCTGCAATTCCGGCCAGCACCAGCGCCGCACTCCAGTGCCAGTAGCTGAACAACACCGAGCAGAACAGCGAAACGGCCACGCATACCACCACCGGCAGATTACGCACCAGCGGCGTGACCAGGGCGATGAAGGTGGCGATGATCGAGAACTCCAGCCCAAGATGTTCCAGCCCCGGAAAGCTGTTGCCCAGCACGATGCCCAGAAAGGTGAACAGGTTCCAGATCAGGTAGAACGTCAGCCCGACGCCGAGGGCGAACCAGCGATTGAACGACGCGCCACCGTGCTGGCTGTTGAGGGCGAAGAATTCGTCGGTCAGCAGAAAGCCCAGGCTCATTCGCCAGCGCAACGGCAGCCGTGAGAGCGTCGGGCGCATGTGCAGACCATAGAGCAGATGCTGGGAGGTCAACAGCAGCGTCGTCAGCAGAATCGAGCCGATCCCTGCCCCGCTTTTCAGCATGCCGATGGCGACGAGTTGCGCAGCGCCGGCAAAGACGATGACTGACAGGCCCTGGCTTTCCAGCGGCGTGAGATTGGCTTCCAGCGCCAGAGACCCGGCCAGCAGGCCCCATGGCGCACAGGCCAACGACAGCGGCATGACCGCAATCGCGCCCTGGCTGAACGCCTGATAAGCAGATGAAGAACGAAACATGAACAACCGCATGACCGATTATGGGGCAGCAACTTTCGCAGAATCCCGGGCGCGCGTCTTGAACATTCTTGCGGGTTGCGATGGTTGGGGGGGGCGTGCAGATCGGCATTCCCATGCGGAGCACTCAGCGTTATATACAAGTCATCTGGCTGTCCGGAGAGAAAGCGGCAGTGATGCGCTTTTTTAGCGCGATCGCATGAACACCGCAGAACGCGACGTGGGTGAAGGCTGAGTCCTGGCGCTGATTCGGGGG
>NZ_JARVSO010000013.1:0-224176 GCF_030209155.1 Pseudomonas sp. fls2-241-TYG-175
CCGGAAGTGGGGCGAATTATAGACACCTCAACGAGCGCGTCAACCGTTATTTTCAAAAACCTGAGATCTATTTCACTGCCCCCAATAAACACGGGGTCAGATCAATACAGGTCTCCATGACTTACAGGCTGGGAAACGCAAACTGCGACGCCTCATGGCTCGCCCGCTGCGGCCAGCGCTGCGTAATTGCCTTGCGACGGGTATAGAAACGCACCCCATCCGGCCCGTAGGCATGCAGATCGCCAAACAGCGAACGCTTCCAGCCACCAAAGCTGTGATAAGCAACAGGCACAGGCAAAGGCACATTGACCCCCACCATGCCTACTTCAATCTCGTCGCAGAACAGACGCGCCGCCTCCCCGTCGCGAGTGAAGATGCAGGTACCGTTGCCGTACTCGTGATCGTTGATCAGTTGCATGGCCGCTTCCAGGCTGTCGACACGCACGATGCACAGCACCGGCCCGAAGATCTCTTCCTTATAGATACGCATCTGCGGCGTGACGTTATCGAACAGGCACCCGCCCATGAAGAAACCTTGCTCATGACCGCTAACCTCAAGACCACGACCATCAACCACCAGCGTCGCCCCCGACTGCACGCCGCCTTCTATATAGCCGCTGACCTTGTCACGATGCTGCCCCGTCACCAACGGCCCCATGTCCAGGCCACAGGTCGTCCCCGCACCAATCTTCAGGCTCTGAATCTGCGGAACCAGTTTCGCCACCAGCGCATCGGCGATCTGATCACCCACACAGACGGCAACCGAGATCGCCATGCAGCGCTCGCCGCACGAACCATAAGCGGCGCCCATCAAGGCACTGACCGCGTTGTCCAGGTCCGCATCCGGCATCAGCACCGCATGATTCTTCGCGCCGCCCAATGCCTGGACTCGCTTGCCTCGTGCTGCGCCTTCCTTATAGATGTATTCGGCGATAGGCGTGGAGCCGACAAAACTCAGCGCCTTGACTTCCGGCGCCTCGATCAGCGCGTCCACCGCCACCTTGTCGCCATGCACCACGTTGAGCACGCCTTTAGGCAGCCCTGCCTCGTGCAGCAGTTCGGCAATCAGCAACGTGGAACTGGGATCGCGCTCGGACGGCTTGAGGATGAAGCAGTTGCCACAGACGATCGCCAGCGGGTACATCCACAAAGGCACCATCGCCGGGAAGTTGAAGGGCGTGATGCCCGCAACGATACCCAGCGGCTGGAAGTCAGACCATGCATCGATATTCGGCCCCACATTGCGGCTGTATTCACCCTTGAGGACTTCCGGCGCAGCGCAGGCGTATTCGACGTTCTCGATGCCGCGCTTCAACTCCCCCGCTGCGTCTTCCAAGGTCTTCCCGTGCTCTTCGCTGATCAGTTGAGCGATGCGGCCTTCGTTCTGCTCCAGCAATTGCTTGAAACGAAACATCACTTGAGCGCGTTTTGCAGGCGGCGTGTTACGCCATGCCGGAAAGGCTGCCTTGGCTGAATCGATCGCCCGCTGAACCGTTTCGCGACTGGCGAGCGCCACCTTGTGAATGGCCTGTCCGGTAGACGGATTGAACACATCGGCCGTACGTCCGTCATCGGAAACGAACTCACCGTGGATCAGGTGTTGAATGCTGCTCATGAAAAAAACTCCAAAAGGGTTTCCGGCAGGCGCGAATCACTCCGCGCCCGCTGCTTATATAAGAAGGGTGTCAGCGAGGATGATCAGTCGATGAGGTTCAGCGTTTCGCCCACTGCGTCGAACAGCCGATCCAGGTCCTCAGCCTTGCTGTTGAAGGTCGGCCCGAACTGCAGGGTGTCGCCGCCAAAGCGCACATAGAAGCCCGCTTTCCACAACTTCATCCCGGCCTCGAACGGCCGCACGATGGCATCACCGTCGCGCGGTGCGAGCTGGATAGCTCCGGCCAGCCCATAGTTGCGAATATCCACGACGTTCTTGCTGCCTTTGACGCCATGCAATGCGCTCTCGAAATGGGGGGCCATTTGCGCAGCCTGCTGCACCAGATTTTCGCGCTGCAACAACTCAAGCGCAGCCAGACCGGCAGCACAGGCCACCGGGTGCGCCGAGTAGGTGTAACCATGCGGGAATTCGACCGCGTATTCCGGCGTCGACTGGTTCATGAACGTCTGATAGATCTCACTGCTGGCAATCACGGCGCCCATCGGGATAGCACCGTTGGTGATCTGCTTGGCGATGCACATCAGGTCAGGTGTGACGCCGAAGCTTTCGGCACCGAACATCGAGCCGGTGCGGCCGAAGCCCGTGATGACTTCATCGAAGATCAGCAGGATGTTGTGCTGATCGCAGATTTCACGCAGACGCTTGAGATAACCCTGCGGCGGCACGATCACACCTGCCGAACCCGCCATCGGCTCGACAATCACCGCTGCAATGTTCGACGCGTCATGCAATTCGATCAGCTTGAGCATCTCGTCAGCCAATGCGATACCGCCTGCTTCCGGCATGCCCTTGGAGTACGCGTTACTGGCCAGCAGCGTATGCGGCAGATGATCGACATCCATCAACTGGCCGAACATTTTGCGGTTGCCGTTCACGCCACCCAGGCTGGTGCCTGCCACGTTCACGCCGTGATAACCACGTGCCCGCCCGATCATCTTGGTCTTGGTGGCCTGACCCTTGAGACGCCAGTAGGCACGCACCATCTTCACGGCAGTGTCCGCGCACTCGGAGCCGGAGTTGGTATAGAAGACGTGATTGAGATTGCCCGGCGTCAGCTCGGTGATTTTTTCCGCGAGCTGAAACGATAACGGATGGCCAAACTGAAAGCCCGGTGAATAATCCAGCACGCCCAGTTGCTTGTAGACGGCCTCCTGGATTTCCTTGCGGGTATGCCCAGCTCCGCAGGTCCATAGCCCGGAAAGCGCATCGTAAATCTTGCGGCCCTTGTCGTCCGTCAGGTAACTGCCTTGCGCTGCAACGATCAGGCGCGGGTCGCGCTGGAAGTTGCGATTGGCCGTGTAGGGCATCCAGTGGGCATCAAGCTTCAGCTGACTGGCGACAGAAAGATCGGACGACTCGAGCATATTCATTGAAACGAACCTCGTGTGTGCTTGAGCAAGCAGTTATTTCAGTTAAGGTGCCATGGAGCCAAAGTCTGGAAAATCTGACTTTCACGATCTTTAGTTTGGTAGAGACTAAACAATGAGCACCCGTCGCACCGATCCTCTGGCACAAGTCAGCGACTTTGATATCCGTCTCTTGCGCCTGTTTAAAAGCGTAGTCGAGGCTGGTGGCTTCTCGGCCGCGGAAAGTGCGCTCGGCATCGGTCGTTCTGCAATCAGTCAGCAGATGAGCGATCTGGAGCAACGCTTGGGTTTGCGTCTCTGCCAGCGTGGACGAGCGGGATTCTCGGTGACCGATGAAGGTAAAGAGGTTTATCAGTCGGCATTGCAGTTGCTCAGCGCGCTGGAAAGCTTTCGAACCGAGGTCAACGGTCTGCATCAGCATCTGCGCGGCGAGCTGAATATCGGGCTGACCGACAATCTGGTCACCATGCCCCACATGCGCATCACCCATGCCATTTCGCAGCTCAAGGAACGCGGCCCGGATGTGCACATCAACATCCGCATGAGCGCCCCGGCCGAAGTAGAACAGGGGGTACTCGAAGGCAAGCTGCATGTCGGTGTGGTGCCTCAGGTCAGCGCACTGCCAGGTCTCGATTACCAGCCGCTGTATAGCGAGCGCTCGCTGCTGTATTGCGCTGTCGGCCATCCGCTGTTCCGTGCGGCCGATGCTCTGCTCGGCAGCGAGCACCTTGCCGAACAGGACGCCATCGCACCGACGTTCAGACTGCCCGCCGAGATTCAGGCCCATTATCAGGCACTCAAATGCACCGCCAGCGCGTCGGATCGTGAGGGCATGGCGTTTCTGATCCTGACCGGGCGCTACATCGGTTATCTGCCGGACCATTACGCCAGCGCCTGGGTAAAGGAAGGCAGGCTGCGTGCCTTGAAACCGGACTCCCGGTTTTACGACCTGAGCCTGGTGACGGTGACGCGCAAAGGAAGGCGCCCTCATTTGGTGCTGGAAAGCTTCATGGAAGGATTGGCTGCTACCCGATGAAACACTTCATCATGACAGCAGCAGAACGCGCGCCTACAGAAATAACCCCTAATCACGGCAGACCCTTGATACCACAGGCGGTATCACACATCCCGTGACAATAACCTGAGCAGGTGGACAGCTTTTTGCATTGGATCCGGATAACGAAACGCCAGCTCATGGCGCCTCCCTCTGCCCCAACGTCCGAGAGCCTGTCATGCAGCCCGAAACATCCGACAACAGTGACCTGATCTACGGCCTCGACGACCGCCCCAAGCCACTGACGGCTACTCTTGCCGCATTGCAACACGTACTTGCCAGCTTCGTCGGCATCATCACCCCGCCACTGATTATCGGCTCCGCACTGGGTTTGAGCGCCTACCTGCCCTACCTGATCAGCATGGCGTTGATGGTGTCCGGCGTGGGCACTTTCATTCAGGCGCGCCGCCCGTTCGGCATCGGTGCCGGGATGATCTGCCTGCAAGGCACCAGCTTCGCCTTTCTCGGCGCGGTGCTGTCGGCAGGCTTTCTGGTCAAGCAGCGTGGTGGCAGCCCGGAAGACATCATGGCGATGATCTTCGGCGTGTGCTTTTTCGGCGCGCTGGTGCAGATCGTGCTGAGCCGCTGCATCGGCCAATTACGCCGCGTCATCACACCGCTGGTGACCGGTATTGTGATCACCTTGATCGGTGTCAGCCTCATCAAGGTCGGTGTGACCGATCTGGGCGGCGGCTTCAATGCGCCCGACTTCGGTTCGCCGCTGAATCTGGCACTCGGCGTCTTCGTGCTGGTGGTGATCATCGCGCTGAACCGTTCCAACACGCCGTGGGTTCGTCTATCGGGGATCATCATCGGCCTGGCCGTCGGCAGTCTGGCGGCGTGGTTCAGCGGCAAGCTTGTCCCGCAACCGATTCATGACCTGCCGCTGATCAGCATTCCGGTGCCCTTTCGCTTCGGTTTCAGTTTTGACTGGAGCGCTTTCCTGCCCGTCGCGCTGATTTATCTGATCAGCAGCATCGAAACCGTCGGCGACCTGACCGCCAACTGCATGCTGGCCAGGCAACCCATCAGCGGACCGAGCTACGTGGCCAGACTCAAGGGCGGCGTGCTCGGTGATGGCGTGAGCTGCATGCTCGCCGCCACGTTCAGCGCATTCCCCAACACCACCTTTGCCCAGAACAACGGTGTTATCCAGTTGACCGGCGTTGCCAGCCGTTACGTCGGTCTGTACATCGGTGCCGTGCTGTTCATCCTTGGACTGTTTCCGCACATCGGCGCCATCGTTCAGCAGATTCCCAAACCGGTACTGGGCGGCGCAACGCTGGTGATGTTCGGCAGCGTCGCGGCGGCAGGCGTCCGGATTCTGGCTCAGTCGCCACTGGATCGACGCAGCATGCTGATCATTGCGACCTCATTCGGAGTAGGCCTGGGCATCGCCTCACAGCCCGCGCTGCTCCACCAGATGCCCAAGCTCGTGCAGAACCTCTTCGACTCGGCCATCACCAGCGGAGGCATCACGGCCATTCTGATGTGCCTGTTGATCCCTGAAAGCAAAGCCTGCGCCGACGTGCAGGCAACCTGCCAGGAAGCCGAACCCTTTGAGCCTCAACGATAATTTTCCAGTGCCTGTGCTTGCGGGATGGCCGCAGGTGCGTTATCTGTTCGTCCGTTGCGTCCCTTGACCTGCCCGGAATCGCCCATGACCCTCCAAGTCCCTGCGCACAACGCCCACGTTGCCAAGCCCGCCAGCCGCATTCGTCAGAAAAATGAAGAGGCGATCATCAAGGCCGCCGAAGACGAGTTTGCACGTCACGGTTTCAAGGGCACCAGCATGAACACCATCGCGCGGAAGGCCGGGCTGCCCAAAGCCAACCTGCACTACTACTTCACCAACAAGCTGGGGCTGTACATTGCAGTGTTGAGCAACATCATCGAACTGTGGGACAGCACCTTCAATACCCTCAGCGTTGAAGACGATCCCGCAGAAGCGCTGGCACGGTACATCCGCGCCAAGATGGAGTTTTCGCGCCGCCAGCCTCAGGCGTCGCGCATCTTTGCGATGGAAATCATCAGCGGCGGCGAATGCATGAGCGAATATTTCAGCCAGGATTACCGCTTGTGGTTCCAGGGCCGGGCAGCGGTTTTCCAGGCCTGGATCGACGCCGGCAAGATGGACCCGGTCGACCCGGTGCATCTGATCTTCCTGCTGTGGGGCAGCACTCAGCACTACGCCGACTTCGCGTCCCAGATATGCCGCGTCACCGGGCGTACCCGCCTGACCAAACAGGACATGGACGAGGCCAGCGAAAACCTGATCAGGATCATCGTCAAAGGTTGTGGGCTAAAGCCGCCAGCCTTGTAGAATTCGCACCTTGTCGCCAGCCGGATGCACGCATGCCTTTTACCCTTGCTGGCCCTTGCGAGTTTCGTGAAGAAATCCGCAAGAGCCGCTTCATCACCCTCGCCGCCCCCATCAGCAGCCCGACCGACGCGCAGGCGTTCATCGACCAGCACAGTGACCTGAACGCCACTCACAACTGCTGGGCCTGGAAACTGGGTGATCAATACCGCAGCAATGACGATGGCGAGCCGGGCGGCACCGCAGGCCGCCCGATTCTTGCGGCAATCGAGGCGCAGGGTTTCGATCAGGTCGTGGTGCTGGTCATTCGCTGGTACGGCGGCATCCAGCTGGGAACCGGCGGTCTGGCCCGTGCCTACGGTGGCGGCGCCAACAAGTGCCTGCAGCAGGCAGCACGTGTGGAGCTGGTCAACCGTCTGTCTTTCAACCTTGAGTGCAGCTTCAGCGAACTGGCGCTGGTCAAGGTTCGTCTGGCTGAATCGAGCGGCCTGGTTGAAGCCGAAAACTTCACCGCCAATGGCGTGGAAATGTCGGTTGCCATCGGCCCTGAGCATGTGGAGAACTTCCAGCGGCAACTGGCTGACCTGAGTCGGGGCAGAATCGTCCTGCATCCGGCATCCACGCTGTAATCAAGCGTTCATCACGATGTGCACAGTTGCCCACATCTACTGTGCATCCGACTGTGGATAAGCTGAGCACATACCGCTGCAAGCCTTGTCGGGCAAGCGATGCAGGCGATTGATCATTTTTTGAACAATACACCCTGATACGTGTGAAACCGTTGATAAAACAGCGATTTAAACGCGCTTAGCTCCTTCGGAATCCAAGCGCTTCGGCGTTATGCCCGGTTCGACGCGTTTCACACAAGAACTGTGGAGCAACCTGTGGATAACAGGTGCAAGGGTGTCGCAGCGGCTTGGCAGCTCGCGCTCGCTGACATCTGTACGTTTTTTGATCAAACACAGTGAGCCAATTTGGCCCTCGCCGCCGATATGCACGCCCCGAACTGGTGCTGAAAGACCGCGACTGTCTGCGGGAACCTCCAAACAGTCTCGTCACAGGCCTTATTCAGGGCCGCCCGACAAAAGCTGACCCCCTGGCCAGGATTTTGCTTTATCCACGGGCGACCCACTCCTGCCTCAGAGCCTGACATGCCAAACCACGCGACACCTGCGCGTCTTCAGTTACGCCACATCACCAAACAGTACCCCGGCTGTCTGGCAAACGACGCTGTCGACCTGACCATCCAGCCCGGAGAAATCCACGCGTTGCTGGGCGAGAACGGCGCGGGCAAAAGCACGCTGATGAAGATCATTTACGGTGTGACGCAACCGGATTCCGGCACCATCATCTGGCAAGGTCAGCCGCAGATCATGCGCAACCCGGCACAGGCCAGAAGCCTGGGCATCGGCATGGTGTTCCAGCATTTTTCGCTGTTCGAAACCTTGAGTGTGGCGCAGAACATCGCGCTGGCCATGGGTGCGGCAGCCGGTACACCGAAACAACTGGAACCCCGTATCCGCGAAGTCTCGCAGCGCTACGGCATGGCGCTGGAGCCACAGCGACTGGTGCACAGTCTGTCGATTGGCGAGCGGCAAAAGGTGGAAATCATTCGCTGCCTGATGCAGGACATCCGCCTGTTGATTCTCGATGAACCCACCTCGGTGCTTACGCCGCTGGAAGCCGAAGAGCTGTTCGTGACCTTGCGGCATCTGGCCTCTGAAGGCTGCAGCATCCTGTTCATCAGCCACAAGCTGGGCGAGGTCCGGGCCCTTTGTCACAGCGCCACGGTGTTGCGAAACGGCAAAGTATCCGGGCATTGCATCCCGGCAGAGTGCTCGGATCTGGAACTGGCGCGTCTGATGGTCGGCGATGCAGAAGGCCTGACGGCGCAGTATGAAAAAGTCAGCGGTGCAGCACCGTTTCTGCGGGTCGAGCGACTGTCGTGGCACAACCCCGATCCATTTGGCTGCTCCTTGAAAGACCTCAGTCTGGAGGTGCGCAGCGGCGAGATCGTCGGCATCGCAGGCGTGGCGGGCAATGGACAGGACGAGTTGTTGGCGCTGCTCAGCGGTGAGCAGTTATTGCCTAGTGCCCAGGCCGCCACGCTGCGTTTCGCTGACGCCCCGATAGGTCACTTGCGGCCCGATGCCAGACGCAAGCGCGGTCTGGCCTTTGTGCCCGCCGAACGTCTGGGTCACGGCGCGGTGCCGGAACTGAGCCTGGCGGATAACGCGCTGCTCACAGCATTTCAGCAAGGTCTGGTCAGCAAAGGCCTGATTCAGCGCGGCAAGGTTCGGGCATTGGCCGACGAGATCATCCGCCGCTTTGCAGTAAAGACGCCGGACACCCAGACCGCCGCGCGCAGCCTCTCGGGCGGCAACCTGCAAAAATTCATTCTGGGGCGCGAAATCATGCAGAACCCCAAACTGCTGGTCGCTGCGCACCCGACCTGGGGCGTGGACGTCGGCGCGGCGGCTGCCATCCATCGCGCACTCATTGCCTTGCGCGATGCCGGCGCAGCGATTCTGGTGATCTCCGAAGATCTGGACGAGCTGTTCCAGATCAGCGACCGCCTCGCCGCGCTGAGCGGTGGACAACTTTCCCAACTGATCCCGACCGGACAGACCAGCACCGTGCAGATTGGCGGCTGGATGGCAGGTCAGTTCGATCATTCTCATACCCAGGCGCAATTGCCGGGTTAACGGAGCAAAACATGCTGCTTTCTCTGGAACCGCGCGGCCAGCAATCGCGCGCCATGCTGTGGTGCTCTCCCCTGCTGGCCGCCGTGCTGACGCTGGTCTGCGGGTCGCTGCTGTTCATCGCCTTGGGGCTTGATCCGTGGGTAACCTTGCACACCTTGTTGATCGCACCGGTCAGTGACCTGTACGGCCTGTCGGAACTGATGGTCAAGACGCTGCCGATTCTGCTTTGTGCACTGGGGCTGGCGGTTGCCTATCAGGCGCGCATCTGGAACATCGGCGCTGAAGGCCAACTGCTGCTGGGCGCTCTGGCGGGCAGCGCTGTCGCGGTCAACATCATCGAGCTGGAAAGCCGCTGGGCGCTGGTGATGGTCCTGATGGCGGGCACGCTGGCCGGTGCAGCCTGGGCAGGCGTAACGGCCTGGTTGCGCACGCATTTCAATGCCAATGAAATCCTCACCAGCATCATGCTCAACTACATCGCCTTGAACCTGCTGCTGTATTTCGTGCACGGGCCGCTCAAGGATCCCGCAGGCATGAACTTCCCGGAATCGGCGACCTTCGGCGATGCCAGCCGCCTGCCGCTATTGATGGAAGACGGCCGCGCGCACGTCGGCGTGTATTTCGCACTGTTTGCGTTGGTGGCGGTGTGGGTCTTGCTGCAGCGCAGCTTCGTCGGTTTCCAGATCAAGGTGCTGGGCCTGGACAAACGCGCTGCCGGGTTCGTCGGCTTTCGTGAGAAGCGTCTGGTGTGGCTGGCCTTGTTGATCAGCGGCGCACTGGCCGGGCTCGCAGGTGTTTCGGAAGTCACCGGTCCCATCGGGCAACTGGTGCCGCAGGTGTCTCCGGGTTATGGCTACGCGGCGATTACCGTGGCATTTCTGGGGCGCCTCAATCCGATCGGCATTCTGTTCTCCAGCCTGTTGATCGCCCTCCTGTATCTGGGTGGCGAAAGCGCGCAGATGACCCTGAACCTGCCGCCCGCTATCACCCAGTTGTTTCAGGGAATGATGCTGTTCTTCCTGCTGGCCTGCGACGTACTGATTCTTTACCGCCCACGCCTGAAGATGCGCTGGGCCAAGCGTCAGATGACACCTGCTGTAGGAGCCGCGTGATGGATATCGATCTGCTGAGCAATATTTTCTACGCCATGGTGCGTTGCGGCACTCCACTGCTGCTGGTCGCGCTGGGTGAGCTGATCTGTGAAAAGAGCGGCGTGATCAACCTCGGTCAGGAAGGCATGATGCTGTTTGGCGCGGTGATCGGCTTCATCATCGCCCTGAGCACCGGCAACCTGTGGCTGGGCGTGCTGCTGGCGATGCTCGCAGGCATGCTGCTGTCGGCACTGTTCGCGCTGGTTGCGCTGGTGTTCAACGCCAACCAGGTGGCCACGGGTCTCGCGCTGACCATCTTCGGCGTCGGACTGTCGAGCTTTGTCGGCGCGACATGGGTCGGCAAGCCGCTCAGCGGTTTCGAGCCGGTTGCGATTCCCTTTCTGAGCGACATCCCGCTGATCGGCCGCATGCTGTTCGCTCAGGACCTGCTGGTCTACCTGTCCTTCGCCCTGTTTGCGCTGGTCGCCTGGGCGCTGCTGAAGAGTCGTATCGGACTGATCATTCAGGCGGTCGGCGAAAACCCCGATGCAGCCAGTGCGATGGGCCTGCCCGTGTTGCGGGTTCGCACCCTCGCCGTGCTGTTCGGTGGCGCCATGGCCGGGCTTGCAGGTGCCTATCTGTCGCTTGCCTACACGCCGATGTGGGCCGAAAACATGAGCGCCGGACGTGGCTGGATCGCCCTGGCGCTGGTGGTCTTCGCCAGCTGGCGCGTCTGGCGTCTGCTGCTGGGCGCCTACCTGTTCGGCCTGGCCAGCATCCTGCATTTGGTCGCTCAAGGCATCGGCCTGGCAATCCCGTCCAATCTGCTGGCCATGCTGCCCTACCTCGCCACCATCATCGTTCTGGTGCTGCTGTCGCGCGATGCATTGCGCACCCGGTTGTATGCGCCGGTTTCGCTGGGGCAGCCTTGGCGGGCGGGGCATTGATAGAAGAAGAGATGATTCGGCAGGCAGGGCCGCAACGTTCAGGCTTGGCTTACGCACAACCATGAGCCAAGCTTGATCACTGCCCATGGGATGAGCAATTCGTCGCTCAACGGTTGGCTTTCAGTCTGAACGAAGTCGGCGACCGCGTTGCCGAAACCGAAACGGCTTTCCGAATCCTCTTTTCAATCTGCCAAGGAGTTTTTTCATGACGACCAAAACCGCGCTGATCATCGGTGCTTCGCGTGGCCTGGGGCTTGGGCTGGTTCAACGCCTGACTGAACAGGGCTGGAAGGTCACGGCAACGGTGCGTGATCCGCAGAATGCCGACAATCTGAAAGCCATCGAAGGCGTACGCATTGAAGCAGTGGACATTGATGACACCGCTTCGCTGGAAGTGCTGGTCCAGAAGCTGAAGGGGGAAGTGTTCGATGTGCTGTTCGTCAATGCCGGGATCATGGGGCCTAAACACCAGAGCGCGGCTCAGGCGACGGCCGCCGAACTGGGTCAGCTGTTTCTGACCAATGCCATTGCGCCGATCCGGCTGGCGGAACGTTTCGTTGACCATATTCGTCCTGAAACTGGCGTACTGGCGTTCATGAGTTCGGTGCTGGGCAGTGTGGCCTGCCCTGAAGGCGAGACCATGACGCTTTATAAAGCCAGCAAGGCCGCGCTTAATTCGATGACCAACAGCTTTGTGGTGCAACTGCCCGAGCCACGTCCGACCGTGTTGTCGCTGCATCCGGGCTGGGTCAAGACTGACATGGGTGGCGAAAATGCCGCCATTGACGTGCAGACCAGCACCACCGGGCTGGTGGAACAGCTCAATGCCTATGCGGGCAAGGGCGGGCATCACTTCATCAACTATAAGGGCGAGACGATTGCCTGGTAAGTGATCAAGAGCGGGCGCGGAGCATCCTGGGCGGTATTTCCACGCAGAGCGTGAGTAACGATCAATTGTCCGACGCCACACTGATCGTGCCCATCGCTCCGCGTGGGTATGCATCCCGTGACGCTCCGCGTCACAAATGGCACAGACTGCGGATTCAGTGAGCCGAGCGCATGACGTGGATAACGCTGGAGCTTGTCCACGCATCTGCGCCACATTCGAGAGCGGACGCGGAGCGTCCTGAGAGGCATTCCCACGCAGAGCGTGGGAACGATCAGCGTGATCTCAAGCACGCCGATCACGCGCAGAGCGTGAGGAACGATCAATTGTCTGACTCCACACTGATCGTGCCCATCGCGTGGGCATGCATCTCGTGACGCTCCGCGTCACACGCACTTTCACGCGCAACTTGATTAAAAACTGATCACTTCAGTAAACTCCACGACCTTGCCGAGGCGCTGTCTGTCTCGCACCCTGGATCAGCAGACAGGGCAACACTGAGCTGGCTAACCCTGAACCCATTTTCAGAGGAGCCGGCCCATGTCCGCGATCCGTATCTGGTTGAAAAATCCCCTTGCTGTGTTCACCGCCAATGACCTCGATGCCCGTGGCGGGCTGGTCATCGAAGGCGGTGTCATTACTGAAGTACTCGCAGCCGGGCAACAACCTGCCCTGCCCTGCGATCAGGTATTCGACGCGCGCGAGCATGTGCTGCTGCCGGGCCTGATCAACACTCACCATCACTTCTATCAAACCCTGACCCGCGCCTGGGCGCCGGTGGTCAATCAACCGCTGTTTCCGTGGCTCAAGACGCTTTACCCGGTCTGGGCGCGGCTGACGCCTGAAAAGCTTGCCGTCGCCAGCAAAGTCGCATTGACCGAACTGTTGCTGTCGGGCTGTACGACCGCTGCCGATCATCACTACCTGTTTCCGGACGGGCTCGAGCAGGCCATCGACGTGCAGGTGCAAAGCGTTCGCGAGCTGGGCATGCGCGCCATGCTCACTCGCGGCTCCATGAGTCTGGGCGAAGCGGACGGCGGTCTGCCGCCGCAACAGACGGTGCAGCAGGGTGAGGTGATTCTGGCCGACAGTCAGCGTCTGATCGAGACCTACCATGAGCGCGGCGACGGTGCGCAGATCCAGATCGCCCTTGCGCCCTGCTCACCGTTTTCCGTCACACCGCAGATCATGGCTGAAAGCGCCGCACTGGCTGAAAAGCTCGACGTGCGCCTGCACACCCATCTGGCCGAAACCCTCGACGAAGAAGACTTCTGCCTGCAGCGTTTCGGCCTGCGCACCGTCGATTATCTGGACAGCGTCGGCTGGCTCGGCCCGCGTACCTGGTTGGCTCACGGCATTCATTTCAATCCTGACGAAATCGAGCGACTGGGCTCGGCAGGCACCGGTATTTGCCACTGCCCGAGTTCCAACATGCGCCTGGCGTCCGGCATCTGTCCGACGCTGGATCTGATCGCCGCAGGCGCGCCGCTCGGGCTGGGCGTCGACGGTTCGGCGTCCAACGACGCCTCGAACATGATGCTCGAAACCCGCCAGGCGCTTTACCTGCAACGGTTGCGTTACGGCGCAGAAAAGATCACCCCGGAACTCGTACTGGGCTGGGCCACCAAGGGCTCGGCACAACTGCTAGGGCGCACTGACATTGGTGAATTGGCGGTCGGCAAGCAGGCAGACCTGGCACTGTTCAAACTCGACGAACTGCGTTTTTCCGGCAGCCACGATCCGCTCTCGGCGCTACTGCTGTGCGGCGCAGACCGCGCGGATCGAGTGATGATTGCCGGGCAGTGGCGTGTGATCGACGGTCAGGTCGAAGGGCTGGATCTGCAACAACTGATTGCCGAGCATCGTCAGGCGGCACGGGAACTGATTCAAGGCTGAAGCCAGACCTGTAAAGCTGTGAACGGATCGACACCTACTGCGGTGTTGATCCGCTAGAGTGTCGCCTCCCCCAGCCGCCAGGCGAGACATCGTGTCCACCAGCCCTCCCTCTTCAAGCCCTCCCGAAGATGACAAAAGTCTGTCGGTCCTGCTGCTGGGACTGGCCTGGCAGCTCTTGCTGCTGATAGGGCCTGCCGCGCTGCTCACGATGCTGCCGCCCTGGCAGGGATTGCTCATCGTACTCGGCCTGGCCGCCACCACCGGTTTGTGTGTATGGGCCGGCTGGAAAGGTATTACCAGCCCAATCACATCACTGAGTGTCAGCGCCATGATTGGCCTGGGGCTGAGCCTGGGTCGCGTGCTGCCCAATTACTGGAATGTACTGGTCGCTCTGTTCACGATCATAGTGGGCCTGAACCTGCTTCAAAGATGGGAAAGCAAACTGGGCATCGCCGAACCCTCCGAGGGCAAAAAAGAGGGCGAGAACACGCCACCATCGTTTCGTCAGCGCAGCTACGAAACAAGCAATAGCGCATGGGGCGGCCAGGAACCGGAACGTACCCCCGAAGGCGAGCCAATTCGCGTCTTCAACATGGGTGAGATCGCCATGGGCGGACCGGTCTACATGGATTACCTGTTCCCCGATGGCGTGCTGCTTCAAGGCATCGGAGCTTCAGCCCGGTTTTCCATCGACGGCCGTTACTTCGCTGCTACCGTGCCTTCGCGTCAGGCGTGGGGCTTGGTCATTCTGGACCGCCAGATGCGCCGGGTGTATCACTGTGATAACGACGTATTCTGGGAGCTGGACACATTCACCGCGACCGATCTGAGCGGGCGCATCAGCCCGCTGGTGGATAACCGGGCCTCCACGATCAAACTGCAGGACGTGGTCAAGACTGCCCGCGTCGTCGACATGATGCCGATCGTGGATATCTGGATCGAGCCGTCGGCGCGACCTCAGGACGCCGCCGCCGAACGAATAGAACGCAATGGACCCCATGACCGGCATCGCATCGAGGGTCATTTGCGCATGCCTGCCAGCCTGCGCGATCTGGAGCAACCGCTGGACGCGTTGCGCTACCCGGCCTATCAACTGAGTCTGGACGGCCGGGAAAGCGATCTGTTTTTCTACGCGGACGATTCGATCATCTGGCGCGAGGACGGCAAGGCACTGTGTGTCATGGCGCAACAGGCCGGCGATGAAGAGAAGAAGTACTGGTGCTGGCAAGCTCGAACCGGCTGGCAGGCACTGGCCGAGCCGTGGGTGATCAGCAACCGGGAGATATCGCTCAACTGGCACGCACCGCTAGCCCTGGACGAGCATGATCTGCGCATCGAAGGCTATCTGGCGTTCGAATGCCCGGATCGCGGCCGCTATGGCTACAGCCTGCGCTGCATTCACAGCGACACGGAAATCCAGACCGGGCACGATGCCCAAGGCCAATTGCAGGGCGGGGAGCGGAAACTGACCGGAGTTCGTCTGATCGTCCCGCTGACCGGCAAGGGCGAGCGCGGCATGAGCAGCATCGAGACCGAGCCGTTGCTGGAAGGGCAGCGCGCCCGGCTGAGTTGGCAAATGGACAACGCGGTCGATCTGGGTGGTTACCGCTGTCGCATCGCAGACTGGGAACTGCCGGGGTTGTGGCTGCTTGAGCATCGGGTTTCGGACTGTCAGCGATATCTGGCATTGATCCCGTTCACCGAGTACCCGGCCAGCCGCGGCAAGGTCGTGGTGATCGACCTACTCAAGCGCCGCCGTCTGGAAGGACCGCCCATGGAAGTGGTTCATCTCATGGACGTGCGCGAGGGCAAGCTCTCGGTCATCACCGTAGCCGGGCGGTTGACGGACGCCTGTGAAAGCACAGCCTTGCAGCGTTACGACCAACCCGCTCCACTTGTCGGGCAGGCGGCAGACTTCTGGGATTACCGCGAGGGTTCTCGTCCGTACTATCAGATTGTCGAGCTGGAAATCGGCGACGATGCTCTGCGTGCGCTGCCACAATGGCGAACGGTGAAACTCCCTCAGGCCGCCAACGCGGACGGGGACTTCGTGCAGCCCGCACCGGGCAACAGCGACGCGGCCTGGCTGTTCGGCTGCGAGACCGAGTACGCCGACAGCTGGATGCGCAAAGGAGCAGGCCGTCTGGGTGGACACCTGCTGACCGCGTCCGGATGCGCCATCAAGGACCTTGCTCCGTCGATGATCTGGTCACCCGACGCCCGCTACCTGGTCCTCACCCGCCTGCACGTGGATCCGGAAAGCCGCTGGGAATTGTTGCTGCTGGATGTGCAGGAACGAACACTGCGCACCTTTCCCTACTCCCCGGGCAACCGACCGCAATTAGAAAGCTTCGACAATGGAAAGCTCAAGGTACGGTCATTCGAGCGGGATTGGGCGTCAGACGTTTATCCCGACACAGGCCGCGTCAGCCCGACCAGCCTGGCCAGCTTGCTGAAGCTACCGGCTGTGGCGCTGATCGAGTGTGAAGGACTGTGGCTGATGCCAGGACAGGAGAAGGACGCAGGGCTCTGGCGAGCGCTGGACAGGACGGCATTAACGCAGTTTGCGCTAGCTCGCTGATCGTTCCACACGCTCTGCGTTGGCACGATCAGCGTAAAGCTGCTCAAAGCCCCAGGCACGACAACATGATGAACGTCGCGAACAGCACGAAGTGGGTCATGCCCTCGATGGCGTTCGTTTCGCCGTCGTTGAGGTTGATCGCGCTGACCAGCAGGGTGATCGCGATCATCACGGTCTGCACCGGCGTCATGGCCATCTGGAAAGGCTGGCCGCTGTAGAGCGCCATGGCTTCCATTACCGGAACGGTCAGGATCACCGTGGACAACGACGCACCCAGCGCGATGTTGACCACCGACTGCATGCGGTTGGCGAGTGCTGCACGCAAGGCTGTGAGGATTTCAGGCGACGCGGAAATGGCGGCGACCAGAATCGCCGTCATGACCGGCGGCGCGCCGGTGCCTTCAAGCCCCAGGTCGACGGTCTTGGACATGACTTCGGCCAGCGCACCAATGACCACTACGCCGACCACCAGGGTAGCGATGGAACGGGTCAGGTTGACCGGCTCGCCGTGCTCTTCGGGCTGATCCTTGCGCTTTTTTTTGTCCGGGTAGCTGTAGCTGAAGAAGTAGCTGTGCGGCCCGACCTGCATGCGCAGGAACAAAGTATAGAGCAGAATCATCGCGCCGATGGTGAAGGCCGAATACAGCTTCCAGTTCGCTTCGGGAATGAACTCGGGGACGATCATGGACACGCCCATGGCCGTCATGATCATCACGCTGTAAGTGCGCGCCGAATCGTCGTTGTACGACTGCTCGCCGTGCTTGAGACCACCCATCAGCGCGGCCAGCCCCAGGATGCCGTTGATGTCGAGCATCACAGCGGAATAGATGGTGTCGCGCACCAGCGTCGGTGATGGCTCGTTGCTCATCATGATTGCCAGGATCACCACTTCGACCAGCACCGCCGACAGCGTCAGGATCATCGTGCCGTACGGATCGCCCACTTTCTCGGCGAGCATTTCGGCGTGATGCGCCACCCGCAGCGATGCACAGACGATGAAGCCGACCAGCGCCAGACCGGCCACCAGAGCAACTGTCTGGCCATTGCCCAGCAACGTGTGCTCCAGCGGATAGGCGACAAAAGTGGCGATGATCGCCAGTAGTAAAAATTTTTCCTGCTTGAGCAAAGCGCCCATGTTTGTTCCCCAAACCCTTGCGACACATCGCCGCGGATGTATATGAAGGTGTCTGTCATTGAAGCCGTTCAGAGTGCAGGGTGTGACAAAAGGTTTCAAAAAATGCCCCGAATGGGAACGCCACCCATGCGTAAATGACTTTTGATCCCGTCGTCACGATGTGAAATAGTGCCCGCCGTTTTCTTCGCGGCCTTTCTGGCGTGCCTGTTCGCGGCCAGGTTTGCGTGAATGGGTCTTCGCGGTTCCGTTTCAGTGATTCCGTTTCAGTAACAAAAGGACATTCGTCATGCGTGCTTTTCGACTGACATCTCTGCTGGCCGGCAGTCTGCTGGCGGCCATGGCTTGCGCCACCCAGGCAGCGCCTATCGACATTGATGACGGCCAGCACAAGGTTCACTTGCCCGATGCGCCCAAGCGCGTGGTGGTGCTGGAGTTTTCCTTTCTCGACAGTCTGGCCTCGGTCGGCGTGACGCCCGTAGGCGCCGCCGATGATGGCGATGCCAACCGCGTGCTGCCCAAGGCGCGCAAGGCCGTTGGCGAATGGCAGTCGGTAGGCCTGCGTTCGCAGCCGAATATAGAAGTCATCGCACGCCTGAAGCCGGACCTGATCATTGCCGACCTGGGTCGTCATCAGGCGCTGTACAACGATCTGAAAAGCCTGGCCCCCACGCTGATGCTGCCATCGCGTGGCGAAGACTATGAGGGCAGCCTGAAATCCGCCGAGCTGATCGGCACTGCGCTGGGCAAAGGCCCGCAGATGCAGGCGCGTATCGCTGAAAACCGCGAGCATCTGAAAGCGGTCGCTGCGCAAATCCCGGCCGACACCAAAGTGCTGTTCGGCGTCGCCCGTGAAGACAGCTTCTCGGTGCATGGCCCGCACTCTTATGCAGGCAGCGTGTTGAAGGCCATCGGCTTGCAGGTGCCGGAAGTGCGCAAGAACGCCGCGCCGACCGAGTTCGTCAGCCTTGAGCAATTACTGGCGCTGGATCCGGGCTGGCTGCTGGTCGGGCACTATCGTCGCCCGAGTCTGGTGGACAACTGGAGCAAGCAGCCGCTGTGGCAGGTACTGAGTGCGGTGCGCAACAAACAGGTCGCCGAAGTGGATGGCGACAGCTGGGCGCGCAATCGCGGGATCATGGCGTCCGAGCAGATTGCCGATGATGCGCTTGCAGTCCTCAAGGGCGGCAAGGCCGTGATCAACCCTTAAATGCGTCGCTGGCTGATGGCGAGCGTGATCGCCGCAGGTTGTCTGGGCCTGTTCTGGATGTCGCTGTTCGCCCTGTCGCCCTTCACCATCCGGCAGATCGACGCCTGGAACGGGCTGTTCACGCTGGGACGCGAGGGCGGCAACATCGCCTACATCGTCGCGCAACTACGTGTACCGCGAGCCTTGTGCGCGGCGCTGGTCGGCGCCTGCCTCGGCGTGGCCGGAGCCTTGATGCAAGGCATCACCCGCAATCGGCTGGCCTCCCCGTCTCTGTTCGGCGTGACAGCGGGCGCGGCGCTGGGTCTGGCGTTGTTCTCCACAGGGCTGATTGCCCTGCCCTTCCCCGGCGGCGCGCTGCTGATGACCTGTCTGGGCGGTGCCCTGGCGTGGATCACGGTGTTCAGCCTCGGCGGCGCCTGGTCGCCTGCCACATCCCAGGGCCGACTGGTGCTGGCGGGCGTGGCGGTGGCGGCGTTGTGTGCGGCGCTGACCCGCCTGACCGTGATTCTCGTTGAAGCCCAGGCGCAAAGCGTCCTGAACTGGCTGGCCGGTTCGCTGGCCAACGTTGGCGCTGAACAGCTGCAACTGCTGTGGCCCTGCACGCTGATCGGCGTCGTGCTGGCGATTGCCTGCGCGCCACGCCTGAATCTGATCAACCTTGGCGAGGACGCCGCCCGTTCGCTGGGCGTGCGCATCGGCGCGCTGCGCCTGCTGGTGTTCGTGGTCAGTCTGGTGCTGGTCGGCGCCAGTGTCTGCGCCGTCGGCCCCATTGGTTTTGTCGGCCTGATCGCGCCGAACATTGCCCGCCAATGGCTGGGCAACGATTACCGCTGGCTGATCCCGGTCAGCGCCGGACTGGGCGCCGCCATCGTGCTGGCGTCCGACCTGATCAGCCGCGCCGTGGCGTTCCCGGTCGAAACGCCAGCGGGCGTGGTGACGGCATTGATTGGTGCGCCGTTCTTCCTGTTTCTGGCGAGGCGCGCGCTATGAGCCAGCCTCGCTCAAGACTGCTGATCCTGATCGGCCTGTTGCTGCTGGCACTGTTGCTGAGCCTGAGTGCGGGTACGGTCTGGCTGACACCGGGCGCGGTGCTCGACCATCTGATCGCTCATGACAGTAAGGACTTCGAAGTCTGGAATCACCGATTGCCGCGAGGTCTGATTGCCATTGTCACCGGCTGTGCGTTCGGTCTGGCCGGTGCCATCGTGCAGGGCGTGATCCGCAACCCGCTGGCCTCGCCGGAAATCCTCGGCGTGACGCAAGGCGCGGGGCTCGCGCTGACCATCGCGATCATCGGCTTTCCACATTTGCCTGTTTCCGCGCTGCCTTTCGTGGCGTGTCTGGGCGGTGCGGGCGGCGCACTGTTGCTGGCGCTGTACAACACCGGTGTGCAGTTTTCCGGTGTGCGCTTCGCACTCTCGGGTGTGGCCATTGCCGTCACGCTGTCGAGCATCACCGAGTTTCTGATTCTGTCCAATCCGCTGGACATCAACACCGCCCTGCTGGCGCTGACCGGCAGCCTGTGGAGCCGCAACTGGCACCACGTGCTGCTGGCCGTGCCGTTGTTGATTCTGATCCCAGTCACGCTATTGCTGGCCAAGCCGCTGAACCTGATCGGTCTGGGTGACGAAGCGGCGCAGAGCCTGGGCACCGGTCTCACGCGTACGCGCTGGCTGGCGATGGGCAGCGCGGTGCTGCTGACCAGCATGGGCGTCGGGATCATCGGCCCGATCAGTTTCGTCGGGCTGGTCGCGCCGCACATGGCCCGTCGACTGGTGGGCGGTCATCATCAATTCCTGCTGCCCGCCTCCATGGTGCTGGGCGCATTGCTGCTGGTGCTGGCCGACACGCTCGGTCGCACGCTGATCGCGCCCAGCGAGATCCCGGCAGGGATTCTCACGGCGGTGATCGGCGCTCCGTATTTCCTGTGGCTGCTGGCCCGATTCAAAGGTTGATCCCATGAGCATTCTTCAGGCACAGCAACTCGACATCGGCTACGGCGCAACCCGCATCGTGCAGGACCTGTCGTTCAACCCGCCGCCCGGAAAGGTCACGGCGCTGATCGGCCCCAACGGTTGTGGCAAGTCCACGCTGCTCAAGGCGTTTGCGAGAATTCTCACGCCGCAGGCCGGCAGTCTGAGTCTGGACGGCAAGGCCTACCGCGATCTGTCGGCACGGGATCTGGCCCGCAAGGTGGCGTTCCTGCCGCAGGTATTGCCCATCCCCGAAGGCGTGAGCGTGCGTCAGCTGGTTGCTTATGGCCGCAGTCCGCACAACAGTCTTTGGGGGCGTCTGAGCGGCGCGGATCAGCACAGTGTCGAGCAGGCCTTGCAGCGCATGGAACTGGAGACCCTCGCCGACCGGCCGTTGTCCGACCTGTCCGGCGGGCAACGCCAGCGCGCATGGCTGGCGATGATTCTGGCCCAGGATGCCGCCATCGTGCTGCTCGACGAGCCGACCACCTATCTGGACATTAGCCATCAGGTCGAACTGCTGGACCTTATGCGCGCACTCAGCGCCGAAGGCAAGACGGTCATCACTGTGTTGCACGACATAAACCAGGCCTGTCGTTACGCCGACCATCTGGCGGTCATGCAGGCCGGACGGCTGGTGGCCAGTGGTACACCCGGTGACGTATTGAACGCCGAACTGGTGTGTCGAGTGTTCGATGTTCAGGTGCAGATCATGCGCGAACCCGTGGCAGGCACGCCCATGTGCATCGTCGAACGCAGCACTCGCTGCACCAGTTAGCGGCGAAGGGCCTGTAACCTGCACCGTCGCGCTGCATATAAACGGGAGTAGAACGGTCTGCAGCGCGTCTGCGTCATAACTTGTCTTTGTGGTCAGCTATTTGCATTGGCGGAGTATCCACTCCAACAAGACTGCAAGGAGCAAGACCCGATGCACCTGACCACCCCACGCCGTCCCCTGAAAAAACTGCTGTGCGCCATGACCGCTGTCGTCGGTCTGGGCGCCAGCCTGCTCGCCTCGGCAGCCGATCCGTTGAAAGTCGGCTTCGTCTACATCGGCCCTATCGGCGACCACGGCTGGACCTATCAGCACGAACAGGGCCGCAAGGCGATGGTCGCGGCGCTGGGCGACAAGGTCAGCAGCAGCTACGTGGAAAACGTGCCGGAAGGTGCCGACGCCGAACGCGTGATCCGCAACATGGCCAAGGGCGGCTATGACCTGATCTTCAGCACCTCCTTCGGCTACATGAACCCGACCCTGAAAGTCGCCAAGCAGTTTCCCAAGGTGAAGTTCGAGCACGCCACCGGCTACAAGCAGGACAAGAACATGGGCACCTACCTGGCCCGCACCTATGAAGGCCGTTACGTGGGTGGTTTCATCGCCGCGAAAATGACCAAGACCAAGAAGATCGGTTACGTCGCCTCGTTCCCGATCCCCGAAGTGCTGCGCGACATCGACGCCATCCAGCTGGCGCTGAACAAGTACAACCCCGGCACCGAGATCAAGGTGGTGTGGGTCAACTCCTGGTTCGATCCGGGCAAGGAAGCCGACGCCGCCAACGCGCTGATCGATCAGGGTGTGGACGTGGTGTTCCAACACACCGACAGCCCGGCACCGATCCAGACCGCCGAACGTCGTGGCGTATACGCCGTCGGCTACGCGTCGGACATGGCGCACTTCGGACCCAAAGCTGTCCTGACCTCCATCGTCAACAACTGGGGGCCGCATTACATTCAGGCGGCCGAAGGCGTGCTCGCGGGTACCTGGAAACCACAGGATTACTGGGGCGGCCTGAAGGAAGGCACGGTTGAACTGCCGATCAGCGACATCGTCCCTGCCGACGTGAAAGCTGAAGCACAGACGCTCATTGCCAGCATCGAAAGCGGCGAATTCCATCCGTTCACCGGCCCGATCAAGGACCAGACCGGCACTGTGAAGATCCCGGCTGGTGTGGTCGCGACCAACGCTGAGCTCGCGTCCATGAACTATTACGTCGAAGGCATCAAGGCCGAGTTGCCGAAGTAATCTGCCCGAGGGATCGCGTCCATACTCAAAGGGCGCGATCACTTTGAAGACCACCCGATTTCCAGGACCGCTTCATGGATCAGCTTCCCATCATCGACATCGCCCCGCTCTACGGCACGGACACCGAGGCCTGGCAGAGCGTTGCCAGCCAGATCGACAGTGCCTGTCGCGAATGGGGTTTCTTCTACATCACGGGACACCCGATCACACCGCAGCGGATCGAGCAGGTGCAATCGGCTGCCCGGCGTTTCTTCGCCCAACCGGCGGAGGAAAAGCTCAGGATCGACATTACCCAAAGCACTCATCATCGCGGCTATGGCGCCATTGCCACCGAGCAACTGGACCCCAGCCTGCCGAGCGATCTGAAAGAAACCTTCGACATGGGTCTGCACATGGATGCCGGGCATCCTGACGTGCTGGCGGGCAAACCGCTGCGCGGACCGAATCGACATCCCGATCTGCCGGGCTGGGAAAGCCTGATGGAACAGCATTACCTGGACATGCAGGCACTGGCGCAAACCCTGCTGCGTGCCATGACCCTGGCACTGGGCATCGAGCGGGACTTCTTCGACCAGCGCTTCAAGGACCCGGTCAGCGTGCTGCGCATGATTCATTACCCGCCGCGTCACACCGCGACCTCGAAAGAACAGCAAGGCGCAGGCGCGCACACCGATTACGGCTGCATCACCCTGTTGCATCAGGACGCGGCAGGCGGACTGCAAGTGCGTGATGTGCGGGGCGAATGGATAGACGCGCCGCCCATCGAGGGTACGTTCGTGGTCAACCTCGGCGACATGATGGCGCGCTGGAGCAACGACCGTTACCTGTCCACGCCGCACCGGGTCATCAGCCCGCTGGGTGTCGATCGCTACTCGATGCCGTTTTTCGCCGAACCTCATCCGGACACACGCATCGAATGCCTGCCCGGTTGCCAGAGCGAAAGCCAGCCGGCCCGCTATCCTGTCACCACCTGTGCCGAGTTCCTGTTGTCACGCTTTTCCGACACCTATGCCTATCGTCGAGAGCAGGAGAAAGCGTCTTAGTTGAACGGTCGGTCAGGTTTTACCCAACGCGGCGACGTGCATCTGTAGAATGCCCGCGATCTGCACCTGATGAGAAAAGCACATGTACGACTGGTTGAACGCCCTGCCCAAGGCAGAACTGCACCTGCACCTTGAAGGTTCGCTGGAACCCGAGCTGCTGTTTGCCCTGGCCGAGCGCAACAAAATTGCCCTGCCGTGGAACGATGTGGAAGCCCTGCGCAAGGCGTACGCTTTCAATAATCTGCAGGAATTTCTCGACCTGTATTACCAGGGCGCGGACGTGCTGCGCACCGAGCAGGACTTCTACGACCTGACCTGGGCCTACCTGCAACGCTGCAAAGCGCAGAATGTGATTCATACCGAACCGTTCTTCGATCCGCAGACCCACACCGACCGTGGCATTGCGTTCGAAGTGGTACTGGCCGGAATCACCGGAGCGCTCAAAGACGGCAAGTCGCAACTGGGCGTCGACAGCGGCCTGATCCTCAGCTTCCTGCGCCACCTGAGCGAAGAAGAAGCCGAGAAAACTCTGACACAGGCACTGCCTTTCCGCGACGCGTTCGTGGCGGTCGGTCTGGACAGCTCGGAAATGGGCCATCCGCCGAGCAAGTTCCAGCGCGTCTTTGATCGCGCCCGCAACGAAGGCTTCCTGACCGTGGCCCACGCTGGCGAAGAGGGCCCACCGGAATACATCTGGGAAGCGCTGGACCTGCTGAAGATCGAACGCATCGACCACGGCGTGCGCGCCATCGAAGACGAACGCTTGATGCAGCGCATCATCGACGAACAGATCCCGCTGACCGTCTGCCCGCTGTCCAACACCAAACTCTGCGTGTTCGACGACATGGCTCAGCACAACATCCTCGAAATGCTCGAGCGTGGCGTGAAGGTCACCGTCAACTCGGACGACCCGGCGTACTTCGGCGGCTACGTCACCGAAAACTTCCACGCCCTGTACACCCATCTGGGCATGACCGAAGACCAGGCCAAACGCCTGGCGCAGAACAGCCTGGATGCACGGCTGGTGAAGCCGTAAATCCGGATTACTTCCTGCGTCCACACCCTCGGCACTGATCGTGCCCATGCTCCGCGCTCATCGTTACACACAAGTCATCTGGCTATCGGGAGAGACCGCCCAACTGATGTGCTTTCGTAGCGCGATGGTATGAACACCGCAGATCGCGACGTGGGTGAAGGCTGAGTTCTGGCGCTGATTCGGGGGGCAATCGGCATGGATGCCGACTGAGCTGCACTGGGCCATGGATGGCCCATTTGCAGCGACCCCCGAATCAGTGTCAGGACGAAGGAACCCCGGCGAAGCCGGGGCCGGAACCGGAGCAAAAGGCTTTGCTTACTTTGGCCTCTCAAAGTAAGTCGCCGAGGGGCGAAAAGGTGACTGGAGCCATGCGCTCGGCTCACTGAATCCATAGTCTGTGCCATTTGTGACGCGGAGCGTCACGGGCGGCATGCCCACGCGGAGCGATGGGCACGATCAGTGTTGAGGCAGACTTGTGTATAACGATGAGCACAGCTCTGGGGTTCAACGCCTCCCACGGTTCGGTGTTCGCTGCGCAGCTCATGCCGCCGATGCAATCTTGCTGATCTCCCGCTGCCCGCTCGATGATACTTGCAAGGTGCAGGATTCTTCGGTCGTGCGCAGCCAGCCCATCTGGATGAACAGTTGCAGCAGCCCTGCGCCCAGCGCACCCCCCAGGTGCGGGCTGCGTTCGCTCCAGTTGGCGCAGGCGCAAACGGTTTCGCGTTTACGCTGGGCGAGCGCCGGAATATAGATCCCGCGTTCGGCGAATTTGGCGATGCCCTTGCTCGTGACTTCGATGCGCTTTTCCTGCTGCTCTATCCACCCGGCACCCAACAGACGCTGATAAAGCTCGGCCGCCATTTCGCCGCCCAAATGGTCGCAACAGATGCGCGCGCGACGCAATGGCAAGGGAGGCATGGGCTGAGCCACACTTCGGCTGATCTGGTCGGCACTGACCAGAGATGCACTGGCCAGCGCCTCGACCGCCGCACCGACCTCGGGCGCCGCCAGGCGAAAAAAGCGCTTGCGACCCCGCGCCTCCTGCTTCAACAGACCGCCGCTGGCCAGACGCGCCAGATGCGCGCCAGCCGAAGAGGTCGAGAGACCCGCCAACAGTGCCAGCTCATCGGCGGGGCGAGCAGTACCATCCATCAACGCCCAAATCATTGCGCTGCGCTTGGGGTCGGCCAGCAATGTCGCAATCTGGCTGATGCAAGGTGCATATTCCATGTGTTCACTCCCTGTTGAAACATTCATCTAGTGCGATGACATATTGACAGCAATCACGCCTCAGTAAAGTTGAACGCGCATCCAACTTGAAATGACAAGTATAAACTCTGCCCCCCATAAGCCGATTGACTAAAACACTTGTAGTCCCGGCCGCAGTCATGCGCGGGAGAGTTACACTCGTCCCTACCTGCACGATTGCGGGCCTCACACAAGGCCGCACACTGCCGAAAGACCGCCATATACAAGGGCTTCAGGCATACAGCGAGATCAGGCATATTTTATGCGAGCAAAGATCCAGACGAAAAAGCGGCAGATGGGGACGACAGGCATCGAATTGAAAAACGCAGAAAGCAAAAGAACTTTGCATAGTTGGACTGCATTTAAACATTATATTTTCCGAAACTTCCGTAGGCTTATTCTTCTACCTTTGTAGCCCCATAAACCCTGAACAGTTCTTATTGGCTTACAGCATGTTGCTTGCACCGCGTACGAAGCATTTCCAGAAGCAGATTGACCGGTTTGCTCAGTTGCGCGCGATGCGCGCACAACAGATTCAAGGGCGCCAGTTCGCCCAATAAATGCGGCATGACTACCTGCAGGTGCCCGGCCCTGACGTCGGCGGCGACGTCCAGCCAGGACTTGTACGCCACACCCTCCCCGGCCACCGCCCAGCGACGCACCACATCAGCGTCGTCGCTGAACCGATTGCCCTTCACCGTCAGGCTTATTTCCCGCTTGCCGTCCTCGAAGCTCCATCGGTCATGAACCCGATCGCCGAGCATGTACAGCAGGCAGTTGTGCTGGGCCAGTTGTTCGATGTGTTGCGGCTGGCCATGACGCTTCAGGTAATCGGGAGCCGCGCACAGAACGCGTCGGTTACCTGGCAGCACGGGCAATGCGACCAGCGTCGAATCTTCCGGCTCGCCATAACGCAGGGCCACATCCACGGGCTGGCGAAACAGATCGGCAATACGGTCTCCCAGTAGCAGCCGCACGGTGAGTTGCGGGTGTTGCTGCTGAAATGCATCCAGCCAGGGCAACAGCACGTTACGCCCGAGGTCTGAAGGCGCCGAGAGCTGCAAAACGCCTTCACAGCGATCCTGACTACTGGCCAGCAAACGCTGCCCTTCCTCAAGGCTGCCCAGCGCAGCACGGGCATACTCGAGGAAGCCCTCACCTTCTGCCGTGAGGCGCAGACTGCGGGTCGAGCGCGCCAGCAAGCGCGCGCCCACCTGATGCTCGACGCGTTTGAGCGCCGCACTGGCAACGGCCGCCGACATGTCCATGACCCGAGCAGCCGCAGACAGACTGCCCAGGTCAGCGGCCCGAACGAATAATTGCAAGTCATCAAAACGCAGCATCCGAACGCCTTATTATCAAAAATATATTGAAAGAGCCTGCCGTTCTAGCGGGTTTTATCTTTCCGGGAAATAGCCAATGATCCATTCATCACTTTCTCAACCGAGGACCCGTCATGAAAGCTGTCGCTTATTACCAGTCGCTGCCTGTCAGCAACCCTGATTCCCTGCAGAACATCGAACTGCCCGAGCCGGTTGCCGGTGCGCGAGACCTGCTGGTCGAGGTCAAGGCAATCTCCGTCAATCCGGTGGACACCAAGATCCGCCAGAACGTCTCGCCCGAGAACGGCGACGCCAAAGTGCTGGGCTGGGACGTCGCCGGTGTGGTCAAGGCCGTCGGAAGCGATGTCACGCTGTTCCAGCCGGGCGACAAGGTTTACTACGCAGGCTCGTTGACCCGTCCAGGCGCCAACAGCGAGCTGCACGTGGTGGATGAGCGCATCGTTGGCCACATGCCAAAATCGCTGAGCTTTGCTCACGCCGCAGCCCTGCCGCTCACGGCCATCACTGCGTGGGAACTGCTGTTCGAGCGCCTGCAAATCGTGCAGGGCAAAGGGGAAAGCGGGCAGAGTCTGCTGATCGTCGGCGCAGCGGGTGGTGTGGGCTCGATCCTGACCCAGCTGGCGCGGCAGTTGACCGCGCTGAAAGTCATCGGCACCGCGTCACGCGCCGAGACCGAAAGCTGGGTGCGTGAGCTGGGTGCCCATGAAGTGCTGGACCACAGCAAACCGCTGAGCGAAGAGCTCAAGCGTGTCGGCATCCAGGCTGTGACGCACGTTGCCAGCCTGACCCAGACCGAACAGCACCTCGACCAACTGGTCGAAGCGCTCAAGCCTCAGGGCAAGCTGGGCCTGATCGACGACCCCAAGGCGCTGGATGTCTCCAAGCTCAAGCGCAAGAGCCTGTCGCTGCACTGGGAGTTCATGTACACCCGTTCGATGTTCGAAACCGACGACATCATCGAGCAACACAACCTGCTCAATCGCGTGGCGGAACTGGTGGATGCCGGGACACTGAAGACCACGTTCGGCGAACACTTCGGCACCATCAATGCTGAAAACCTGCGTCGCGCCCACGAACTGCTGGAAAGCGGCAAGGCCAAGGGCAAGATCGTGCTGGAAGGATTCTGAAGCAACAACGTTCGGCGTTGTGTCAGTCATCGCGACAGACACAACGCCTTACTTGATCAGGCTGACGCGACCTGCGCGTCACGCCTGGCCTGCAAGCGGCGCGTGTACACCGAAGCGCCGACCGACAGGACGCCGCACAGGCTGATGACCAGCGCCATCGGCGTCGAAGTGCCGTCATGCAGCACCCCCACCAGACTCGCGGCAGCCGCCGCCACACTGAACTGCAGACAACCCAGCAGGGCCGATGCACTGCCCGCCCGCGCCCACTGGCCGTTCATGGCACAGGCCGAAGCATTGGGAATGATGCAGCCCAGACTCGCGACACAGATGAACAACGGTACCAGCAGCGGCCAGAGCGCCTCGGTGCGCAACCCGGTAATACCGAGCAGCACCAGACCTGCCGCCAGATAGATCCATACCGTGCGTGTCAGCAGGAACGCCGGACCGGTCTTGCGTAAAATGCGTGCGTTGATCTGTGCAACCGCAATAAATCCCGCCGCGTTCATCCCGAACAGCCAGCCGTAGTGCTCGGCCGGAACTCCGTACAGCTTGATGAACACGAACGGCGAACCGGCCACATAAGCGAACATGCCCGCCATGGCGATGCCGCCCGTGAGCGCATGACCAATGAAGACCCGGTCGGTCAGCAGCCGTCCGTATTGCCGCAAGGCGCCACGCAGCGGCTGGCGGGGCGTGGTGGCAGGCATGCTTTCCGGCAAACCCAGCGCGACGGCGGTCAGGCACAACGCGCTGAAGAACGTCAGGCTGATGAAGATCGACTGCCAGCCAAAGGCATTGACCAATATCCCGCCGAGCATCGGCGCCAGAATCGGTGCCAGGCCCATGACCAGCATCAACTGCGAAAACACCTTGGCCGATTCGACGGCATTGCATTTGTCGCTGACGATCGCCCGCGACAACACCATCCCCGCGCAGCCGCCCAGCGCCTGCACGAAGCGGGCAGCAATCAGCCATTCGAGACTTGGCGCAAAGGCACAGGCCACCGAGGCCAGCGTGAACAGGCTGACGCCCACCAGCATGGGCATGCGCCGCCCGAAACGGTCGGCCACCGGCCCGTAGGCCAGCTGGCCCAGCGACAGGCCGAGGAAATACGCTGCCAGGGTCAGCTGGACATGTTTTTCATCAGTGGCGAAGTACGACGCCATGGCCGGGAAGCCAGGCAGATAGAAGTCGATGGCCAACGGGCCAAAAGCGCTCAGTGCGCCAAGTATCAGGATTGTGCGTAAATTCATCGGGCTTCCATAGCGATGCAGAGCAGCCCGTCAGTTTAACCGGCTTACCCTGCAGAGGACGGAATGCGAGGAAATTAATTCAAGATTTTTCTGCTCGTTACTGCTCACATCTGTTGGTTCGAGCAAACCGTGTTACTGCATCTTCGACATCGCGCTGTCGCGCAGCAAACACGGACAGTGGGAGGCGGCTTGCCGGCGATCTGCCGGGAACCGGCAGCAGAACGAAAATACGCGGTGTATCAGATGCAATCTGGGGCCGCTGCTCAGCCCGTCGTTGCCATCCTAATCTGCCAGGGCTCCCACGCCCCTCCAGTCAGAAGCAGATGTACGTGCATTCCAGTCACCAAGGTCAGGCCAGCTGCGCCTGATAACCCTCTTCGCCCATCAGCCTGATGATGTGTTCGGCACTCAACGTGCTCTCTACCTTGACCTCTTTGCTGGCCAGCTCGACCTGCACCTCGGCGGCTGGGTCTTCATGCTTGATGGCCTGGGTGACAGCCCGTACACAGTGCCCGCAGGTCATGCCCTGAACAATGAACAATTGCATGTGATGCTCCTCTGAAAGTGGATAACGGGCATCTTCAACCTTGTCATCGTGGCAAGGTCAAGTTTTTGTATTGTCTGCCGGGCTGGCGTTCGGCGTTGTCGTGAGCCAAGCTCACTCATCGACGTTTACATCAGGAGTATCAGCAATGCGCTGGTCAGTAGTCAGCCTCTTCAGCATTCTCGGTCTGGTCGCCACCGCACCCGCCGTTCAGGCCGCCCAGGATTACGGAATTCTGATCATCTCGCGGGAGCGTCTGGAAGTGGCGACCTCCTGTGAGATCGGTATCTACATTCAAGATCAACTGGCCGGGCGACTGTTCCAGGAAGATTCGGTGTCTTTCAACCTGCCGGCCGGCCCGGTGTCTGTGCGCCTGCGCACCCTGCCCGGCAAGATCGTGGGCTGTGAACCGGGATTGGAAGCGCCGACCAACACCACTATCCAGATGCACGCCGGGGACATCCTCAAATACCGCATCGCGACCAGCCTCAAAGGCATGTACCTCAAGAAAGCCGACCTCAACTATTGATTCGCGCTTGACCTTGCCCATGTGGCAAGGTTGATCCTTGCAGGCACACAGCCTCAGGGAGTGAAAGAGATGCAAGACACCCTCACCTTCGACCTGCCCATCAGCGGCATGACCTGCGCCAGTTGCGCAGGCCGGGTCGAGCGTGCCCTGGCCAAGGTGCCAGGAGTCAATAGCGTGACGGTCAACCTGGCCAACGAACGCGCCCACGTGCAGGTCCAGCCCCAGACCGATCCGCAAACCCTCATCAACGCAGTCAGCCACGCCGGCTACAGCGCGACCCTGTTGCAGGACGAGCGCGTCGAAGCCGACCGCAAGGCTGACACGCTGCATCGCGAACGCTGGGCGTTGCTGCTGGCGATTCTGCTCGCAGTGCCATTGGTCGTGCCAATGCTGCTGTCGCCGCTGGGCGTGCACTGGATGCTGCCCGCCTGGGCGCAGGCCGCGCTGGCCACACCGGTGCAGTTCATTCTCGGTGCGCGCTTTTACGTGGCCGCCTGGAAAGCCGTCAGGTCGGGCGCAGGCAACATGGATTTGCTGGTCGCCATTGGCACCAGCGCCGGTTATGGCCTGAGCCTCTATCAATGGCTGACCGCTGCGCCGGGCACCGCGCCGCACCTGTATTTCGAAGCCTCGGCCGTGGTCATCGCGCTGGTGCTGCTCGGCAAGTACCTGGAGAGCCGCGCCAAGCGCCAGACCGCCAGCGCAATTCGCGCCCTTGAAGCTCTACGACCGGACCGGGCCTTGCGGGTAGTGGACGGCATTGAGCAGGAGGTAGCCATCAGCGAACTGCAGCTAGAGGATCGGGTGCTGGTCAAACCGGGAGAGCGTTTCCCGGTGGATGGCGATGTCATCGAAGGCCACAGCCACGCTGACGAAGCCCTGATCACTGGCGAAAGCCTGCCAGTGGCCAAAGAACCCGGCGACCGGGTTACCGGCGGGGCCATCAATGGCGAAGGTCGGTTGCTGGTCAGGACCACGGCGCTGGGCTCGGAAACGGTTCTGGCGCGCATCATTCGTCTGGTCGAAGACGCCCAGACCGGCAAGGCACCGATTCAGCGGCTGGTCGACCGGGTCAGCCAGGTATTCGTACCCGTCGTATTGCTGATCGCCTTTATCACCCTCGCGGGCTGGCTGTTGGCGGGCGCTTCGCTGGAAGTGGCGCTGATCAATGCGGTCACCGTGCTGGTGATCGCCTGCCCCTGTGCGCTGGGTCTGGCCACACCGACCGCGATCATGGCGGGCACCGGTGTCGCGGCGCGCCACGGCATTCTGATCAAGGACGCCGAGGCGCTGGAGCGTGCCCACGAGGTCACGGCCGTGGTCTTCGACAAGACCGGTACGCTGACCTCCGGTACGCCCCGGATCACCAACATGATTGCGCTGGAAGGCAATGAGGAACAGTTGCTGCAACGAGCGGGTGCCTTGCAGCGTGGCAGTGAGCATCCCTTGGCCAAGGCGGTACTGGATGTCTGTCACGAATGGCAGTTGAAGCTGGACGAGATCGAGAACAGTCATGCGCTGAGCGGACGAGGCATCGCCGGCACGGTTCAAGGTCACGAACTGGTGCTGGGCAATCGGCGTCTGCTGGAAGAAAGCGGCCTGCCAATGGGCGATCTGGCGGAATCGGCGCGCATCTGGGAGGCTGAAGGGCGGACGTTGTCCTGGCTGATCGAACGGGCGCCCGATCCGCACGTCATCGGCCTGTTTGCATTCGGGGACTCGCTCAAGCCGGGCACGGACGAGGCCGTGCGTGAGCTCAATGCACGCGGCATCACCAGCCACCTGCTGACGGGCGACAATCGCGGCAGCGCCCAGGCGGTCGCCAAAGCGCTGGGCATTCACGACGTGCACGCTGAAGTCCTGCCTGCCGACAAATCGGCAACCGTCATGCAGTTGAAAAGCCATAACGTGGTGGCGATGGTCGGTGACGGCATCAACGATGCGCCCGCGCTGGCTGCCGCCGACATCGGCATTGCGATGGGCAGCGGCACCGACGTCGCCATGCAGGCCGCCGGTATCACGTTGATGCGCGGCGACCCGCGCCTTGTGCCTGCTGCGCTGGACATCAGCCGCCGCACCTACGCCAAGATCCGTCAGAACCTGTTCTGGGCCTTTGTCTACAACCTGATCGGTATTCCCCTGGCAGCGTTCGGCTATCTCAACCCGGTGCTCGCCGGGGCGGCCATGGCGTTGTCCAGCGTGAGCGTGGTGAGCAATGCCCTGCTGCTCAAGACCTGGAAACCCAAAGACCCGGGAGAAACGCCATGAACATCGGCCAAGCGGCAAGCAAAAGCGGCCTCAGCGCCAAGATGATCCGTTATTACGAATCCATCGGCCTGCTGCAGGCGGCGCATCGCAGCGACAGCGGCTATCGGATTTACAGCCCGGAAGACCTGCACACCCTGGCCTTCATCAAGCGCTCGCGGGATCTGGGGTTTTCACTGGAAGAAGTCGGCAAGCTGCTGACCCTGTGGCAGGACCGCCAGCGCGCCAGCGCCGACGTCAAAGCCCTCGCCCGCCAGCACATCGTCGAGCTGAACCGCAAGATCGACGAACTGGCCGGACTGCGCGACACGCTTCAGGATCTGGTGGAACACTGCCAGGGCAACGACCGCCCCGACTGCCCGATCCTCAAGGACCTGGCGTCGGGCGGGTGTTGTTCATGAGGTGACGCGGAGCGTCACGGGCTGCATGCCCACGATGGGCACGATCGGCGTCGGGTGATGATCGTTCCTACGCTCTGCGTGGGAATGCCGCTCAGGACGTTCCGCGTCAGCCTTGAGGCTGACGCGGAGCGCTCTGTCACTGCAACCAGGGCGGTGGCGGTTCTTCGGCGGATTTGCTCGGTGGAGCATCGTCGGCAGCGCGGGCGGCCTGGCGACGGGCCTCGTCCAGACGGGCGGCTTCGATTTCGCGCAGTACGCCGCCCACATCGGCTTCGTCCTCCGGCTCGTCGAATTCACCGGTCAACACGGTGGCAGGCGATAACGTACCGGCCTCGTAATACGACCACATCTCCTTGGCGTACTTGGTGTTTCTGAGTTCCGGCGCAAAGCGACCGAAATACAGGGCCATGTTGCCAACGTCACGTTCAAGCATGCTGAACGCATGGTTGTTGCCCGCCGCATCCACCGCCTGCGGCAGGTCGATGATGACCGGACCGCTGGGCGCCAGCAGCACGTTGAACTCGGACAGGTCACCGTGCACCAGACCGGCACACAGCATCAGCACGATCTGTTCGATAAGGAACGCGTGGTATTCGCGCGCCTGATCCGGCTCCAGCACCACATCATTCAGACGCGGCGCGGCATCGCCGTACTCGTCGGCCACCAGTTCCATGAGCAGCACGCCTTCAAGGAAGTCATACGGCTTGGGCACTCGCACGCCCGCACTGGCCAGACGGAACAGCGCTGCCACTTCAGCGTTCTGCCACGCGTCTTCGGTTTCTTTACGGCCGAACTTCGAACCCTTGGCCATCGCCCGGGCCTGTCGGCTGTTGCGTACCTTGCGGCCTTCCTGATATTCGGCCGCCTGACGGAAACTGCGTTTGTTCGCCTCCTTGTAAACCTTGGCACACCGCAGCTCTTTGCCGCAGCGCACCACATAAACAGCTGCCTCTTTACCACTCATGAGTGGGCGCAGCACCTCGTCGACCAGACCGTCTTCGATCAGGGGTTCAATGCGTTTAGGAGTTTTCATCAGCTTTTATTGTGGGTCCTTTGTGGCCAGATACGCGATTGTTGCCGTTATACGGCAATCCTCCGCCAGCGAGTAGAGGGAAAGTCTTTTGAATTGCGCGGATTATTGCCGAAAATTCACGCAATGCCCCGGTTTCAAGCACCTTTCATGCCGCGTGACCCTGCAAAGATAATACGCAGCAAAACGTGTAATGCCTGAAAATGACAGCGCTATTTGAAGAGTTCGCCAGGCGTGTGACCGAACAATCCCTTGAACGCGGCAATGAATGCGGAGGTCGAATCGTAGCCACAGGCCAGTGCAGCGCTGGTCACGCTGCTGCCCCCTTCCAGCGCATTCAGGGATGACAACAGCCGCGCCCGCTGACGCCAGCCCCGAAAACTCAGACCCGTTTCACGCTGAAACAGGCGCATCAGGGTTTTCTCCGAGGTGCCCAGGCGTGCTGACCAGTCGTGAAGGGAAATCACCTGATCTGGCGCCTCGATCAGCTCGTTGCACAACCCCAGCAGGCGAGCGTGGCGAGGCAGTGGCAAAGAGAAGCCAACCTCCGGCAGATCCGACAACTGGTCGAGCAGCACCTGGACCAGACGCGACTCAGGGCTGTCGTGTTCGGGATAGGTCGCAGGCAACAGGCAGAAGCGCTTGATCAGCTCACGCGCCAGCGGCGTGACCTCCAGCACGCGGCACCGCTCGGGTGCCCAGCACGAGTCTTCACGGCGGATGTACAGGCTGCGCATTTCAGCACGCATGGAGGTGACCACCTCATGCTCCAGACCTGCCGGAATCCACACGCCCCACTGCGGCGGTGCGAAGAAGCTGCCCTCGGCGGTATGCACGCCCAGAACGCCACTGATGGCATAGGAAAACTGCACCCACTCGTGGTGGTGCGCCGGTGTCCAGGAGCCCGCGCCCAGGCTTTCGGCACGCGCGTAAACAGGACGCGGCAGATCATCCAGCGCCGGTATCTGTCGCTGCCCCTCAAGCGGGCGGCGGTCAATCTGTCCGTTGGAAGGCATGTTATGACCTTATGTCGCAAGACGGCTATTGGCCGACAGAGTAGCCTGCGCACATTCCTGTTTACAAAAGTTATCCGAGCGTTCCATGCAATCACTCAAACACTTCAAGCGTGTCGCCACCGACTGGTTCCTCTGGGGCATGGTGCTGGCGACGGTGCTGGCGTACTTCTTCCCACGGTTTGGCGCGACCGGCGGCAGCATGCATGCCGAATACGTCATCAACATCGGCGTCTTCGTGGTGTTCTTCCTGCACGGGGTCAACCTGTCCAGCGAGCAGATCAAAAAGGGCCTGAGCAACTGGCGACTGCACGTGATGATTCAGGCGTTCACCTTCGTGGTGTTCCCGCTCATCTGGCTGGCCTGCAACAAGCTGCTGGGCTCGCATGTGCCTGCGCTGTTGATGCTGGGTTTTTTCTACCTGTGCGCCCTGCCCTCGACCATTTCTTCGTCCGTGGCCCTGACCGGCAGCGCAGGCGGTAACGTACCGGCAGCCATTCTCAACGCCAGCATGTCCAGCGTGCTGGGGATTTTCATTACGCCGTGGCTGGTCAGTCTGGTAATCGGCAGCGGTACGGGCGGGATCGATCTGAGTGACACGCTGTTGAAACTGAGCGCCCTGCTGTTGCTGCCACTGGTGCTGGGCCAGTTGCTGCGGCCGTTGCTGGGCAAATTCTTTGCGCGTCACAAGAAGTACACCAACATCATCGACAAGCTGGTGATTCTGCTGCTGGTCTACGCCGCCTTCTGCAATTCGATGATTTCCGGGATGTGGCAGAGCCAGGGCAACAGCGTGATCCTGACCGCCTTTATCGGCACCGCCGTGCTGCTCGCAGTCATCCTGCTGATGACCACCCGCACTGCACGCCTGCTGAAGTTCGATCATGCGGACAAGGTGGCAGCGGTGTTCTGCGCGACCAAAAAGTCGCTGGCCGCCGGTGCGCCGATGGCTGCACTGATTTTCGGCAGCAATCCCGGGCTGGGTCTGATTCTGCTGCCGATCATGATTTATCACCCGATGCAGCTGATCGTCTGTTCGGTCATCGCCGAGAACTACGCCAACCGTCATCGCCAGCAATTGTCGGAAGCGGCGCTGGAGGAAGCGCGGGCCGCATGAGGGCGCGCTACATCAGCGCGTCATCGTCGAGGGTCACGCGCGCATAGAACACAATGGCGACGGTCGGGATCAGCGCGGAATAACCCGGCTTGAGTGCCGTGCTGAAGCGCGTAAACACCCGTTGAACTGGCGCCTGACGAATCGCCGCCAGCAACCCTTTCAACGAACCGGGCTGACGCTCGGGCGGTTCAAGGGTGGCGACTGAACGGCTCGCCGACTCAGTGGGCAGCTCCTCATTGCTCGCAGGCTTGAAGATCGACCCTACCGTCAGACGCTCGGCCAGGGTATCGACATGCCGGGCATACACGTCCCACGGCATGGCCTTGACACTGGCGATCGGCATTTCAGCCAGCGGGTGCGCTTTGGTGAAGGCATGCCGGAAGAAAGTCCTGAGCAACAACTCTTCGACTTCGACCACGGTGGCGCACTGATGTAACGCCTCACCCAGATCGTATTGCCGCGCCAACATGCCGAGCACGCGGGTGTACGAGATGCCGTGACGGCGCGCCGCATTGACCACGCAGTGCCCGGCGACCAGCTGAAATTCGCGGACGAAGGCGTAGGTGCGGTCTTCGTCCGAGTCCTTGAGGTGCGTCCAGCGACTGGTGCGCAGGTGCCTGATCGCCGCGTCCAGCAGATAATCCGGCGAACGGGCCAGCACGCTATGCAGATAGATGTCCTGCAGGACCGGGTCCTGATTCGTCAGTTGCAACGCGACATCGTCCAGGTCCATGCCTTCGCAGCCGCTGAAACAGGTCGCGATGAGCACCTCCTGCAGACGGTTCCAGTAATGGTGGTGGCGATAGCCCTGCATGTAGACGTTTTCAAAGTGCTCGACCGGTCCGCGCCCCAGGCTCTTCTCGCCCAGATTGAGCAACAGCACGTGATCCTCGCTGGACCAGGCGTTGATCAACCGCCCGGATATACGCCGTTTGAGTACCCTGGCGTCGTCCGCCGAAACACGCACCGCCGCCGCCATGAGCAGCACATCGCCGATCACCAGGCCATGCTCGGGTGGCCGGTCCAGCCCCTTGAGCGCACTGATCAGCAGCCGTCCGCCCAGCGAATGGCCGATCAGGTTGACCCGTGTCACCTCTGGATGCTGTTCGAACAGGTAACGGTCCAGTTGCGCCAGCAGCACCTTGCCCATGGCTTCGGCGCGGGAGCGGATGCGTGAAAAGTGATACGCGCGATCCCCCGCCAGCGCAGCGGCACCGGCCAGCGGATGCACGCGGGCGGCAGCCACCAGAAGGCCACGAGAGCGATTGTCCATTTGTGTGAAATGGCTCGACGGCCAAAACGCGAGGATATTCACACGCTGACGCAGCGCCGCCGGAATGCTGTTGGCCAGCAGGCGTCGGTCGTTGAGATCATGTCCCGACGAATAGCCATGGATGAAGATATTGGCAACGCTGCCAGAAGGTCTGGGCAGCGTCAGAAACTTGAAATGATTGTCCACGTTGTCCTGTTTCGCCTGACCGTGGCGCTCCCGTTCAATTTCTGACAATGAATCGCTTGGCGATCAGCATGATCAGCCGCAGGCAGAACGCCACACCGGTCAGCGAGATGACGACCTTGGCGACCAGAATGAAGTAGCTTTCGACGTCTTCGGAAATCAGACCGATCAACAGCCCCATGCCGCCAATCAACAGACCGATCAGCACCAGCCCGATGTAAGGACGCAGCCAGCGGGATCTGGAACCCTTGTCGAACAGGTAAAGCAAGGCACCCACCAGGATCAGGAGTACCGCCACGCCAATAATGAGTCCCATCCGTCACCCGTCCGTGCAGCAAAACCGTACGGGACCTGTGAGCCCCGCAGTCGTCGATTATGCCGACGACCCCGGTCTATTGCCATCGGCGTGACGACAGGTCTCTAGCGCTCCAGAATCGCCGTGACGCCCTGACCGCCCGCTGCGCAGATAGAGATCAGTCCGCGCCCGCTGCCTGCGGCGTCCAGCAGTTTGGCCAGGTTGGCGACAATACGTCCGCCGGTCGCAGCGAAAGGGTGACCCGCAGCCAGCGAGCTGCCTTTGACGTTCATCCGGCTGCGATCAATGGAGCCCAGCGGCGCATCCAGTCCCAGGCGCGTCTTGCAGTAATCGGCGTCCTCCCAGGCTTTGAGCGTGCACAGCACCTGAGCGGCAAAGGCTTCGTGGATCTCGTAGTAATCGAAGTCCTGAAGCGTCAGACCGTTGCGTGCCAGCAGGCGCGGCACGGCGTAGACCGGCGCCATCAGCAGGCCTTCATCGCCTCTGACGAAATCCACGGCTGCCGCTTCTCCATCACGCCAGTAAGCCAGTACCGGCAGGCCGCGCTCCCTGGCCCATTCTTCGCTGGCCAACAGCACCACCGAGGCGCCGTCGGTCAGTGGCGTGGAGTTGCCCGCTGTCAGGGTGCCTTTGGCGCTGCGCTCGAAGGCTGACTTGAGGCCCGCAAGCTTCTCAAGCGTCAGATCGGGGCGCAGGTTGTTGTCGCGATTAAGCCCCAGGTACGGCGTCATCAGGTCGTCCTGCCAGCCCTCGGCGTAGGCTGCGGCCATCTTTTGATGGCTTTCCAGAGCAAGCTGATCCTGAGGCGCGCGCTCGATGCCCCAGTGCTGCGCCATCAGTTCGCAATGCTGGCCCATCGACAGGCCTGTGCGCGGCTCGCCATTGCGCGGCAGCTCCGGCTTGAGGTTGTGCGGGCGCAACTGCATCAGCGCCTTGAGCTTGTCGCCCGTGCTCTTGCTGCGATTGACCTGCAACAGAATGCTGCGCAGGTCCTCGTTGACCCCGATCGGTGCATCGGACGTGGTGTCCACGCCACCCGCAATGCCGCATTCGATCTGCCCCAGGGCGATCTTGTTGGCCACCAGCAACGCCGCTTCGAGCCCCGTGCCGCAGGCCTGTTGAATATCATAGGCCGGGGTTTGCGCCGACAGCCGGGAGCCCAGCACGCATTCGCGGGTCAGGTTGAAGTCGCGGGAATGCTTGAGCACCGCACCGGCCACCACTTCGCCCATGCGCAGCCCGTGCAGATTGAAGCGTTCAATCAGGCCCTCCAGCGCTGCGGTGAGCATGTCCTGATTGCTGGCCGTGGCATACGGGCCGTTGGAGCGTGCGAACGGAATGCGATTGCCACCGACGATGGCGACCCGGCGAGTCTGCGTCATGGAAAACTTCCTTTCTTCAAACGGATGGATGAACAGCGTAGATGAGCAAGAACAAACTTCGTTCGACTGTGGTCCATTCCTTTGAACCCCGACCCGAGGAGAGTGTTCCATGCCGTCAGATCGCTATATCGATTTCGCCAACTCCGACGTAGGCCGTCGCCTGGTGAAAGCCGTCGGTCTGCCGACTCCGACACGCCTGGAGCGTTGGCAGGCCGGACGCCTTCGGCCAATCGAAGGCACACTGCTGATCAGCGCAGGCCCGCTGGCCGATCAGGTTCGCGGGTTTGCCCATCGTCTGACCGACTCGCTGTACAGCTTTGGCAGTGACATGCCGGGCGCAACCGCCTGGGTTTCCAATCAGGGTCCAAGGCTCAAGGCCGTGGTGTTTGATGCCAGTACGCTGCTAAGGACCGATCAGCTCAGACAGTTGCGCGATTTCTTCCAACCGCTGCTGCGTTGCCTGGACACCTGCGCTCATGTGGTGATCCTCACCCGGTCCCCGCAAGCGCTTGAAGATCCACTGGCGGCCAGCACCCAACAGGCGATAGAAGGCTTCAGCCGCTCATTGGGTAAGGAGCTGCGCAACGGTTCTACCGTGAAACTGCTGCAGGTGGATGAAGGCGCCGAGGATCAACTCGAAGGCGCGCTACGTTTTTTTCTGACGCCCAAGAGCGCGTTCATCTCCGGCCAGTTTCTGCACCTGACACCCTGCACCTCGCAAGTGCAGGACTGGAGCCGTCCGCTGGCCGGGCGCAAGGCATTGGTGACCGGTGCTGCAAGGGGCATTGGCGCATCGATCGCCGAAACCCTGACCCGCGACGGCGCTCAGGTCATCCTGCTGGATGTGCCGCAGGCCCGCTCGGATCTGGAAGCCCTGGCCTCACGCCTCGGTGGGCAGGCACTTGCGCTGGACATCTGCGCTGCGGATGCGCCTGGGCAGTTGCTGGAACACCTTCAGGGCGGCATCGACATTCTGGTGCACAACGCTGGCATCACCCGTGACAAGACCCTGGCCAACATGCCTGAGGACTTCTGGGACTCGGTGCTGGCCGTCAACCTCAATGCCCCGCAGGTGCTGACACAGACCTTGCTGGACCACGGCGCGCTCAACGACGACGCGCGGGTAATCCTCATGGCCTCGATCAACGGCATCGCCGGTACTCGCGGACAGACCAACTACACCACCAGCAAGGCCGGTCTGATTGGCTACGCCCGGGCGATGGCACCCGGACTCAAGGCACGCGGCATCAGCATCAATGCCGTTGCACCGGGCTTCATCGAAACCCGAATGACCGCCCAGATGCCCTTCACCCTGCGTGAAGCCGGGCGACGCATGAGTTCACTCGGTCAGGGCGGTCTCCCACAGGACGTCGCCGAAGCCGTGGCCTGGTTCAGCCAGCCGGGCAGCGGCTCGGTCAGCGGCCAGGTATTGCGCGTCTGTGGTCAAAACGTGATCGGGGCGTAACACCCCGCATTGAGTTCAAGGAGAAGGATGATGACTGCTCACTGGCTCTATCTGAATGCGCTGCAGCCGCTGCCGAATCTGTTCTTTCAGGCAGCCCTGCGCCGCAAGGTCACGGGCACGCAACTGCCCGACCTGGGCTTGCGCAGCTGGGTCTCGGTGGACGCCGACAAGCTTGAGGCCTATCGCAAGGTCTGCGGGTTTCAGGAAAGCAGTCTGCTGCCGCCGACTTATCCCCATGTGCTGGCGTTTCCGTTGCAGATGCAGTTGATGACTTCCAAGGACTTTCCGTTCCCCTTGATGGGACTGGTGCACATCGCCAACCGGATCAGCATTCATCGGCCGCTCGGCGGCATCAGCCAGCTGTACGTCAGCGTGCAGGCCACCGACCTGCGTCCGCACCGCAAAGGCGTGACCTTCACGCTGGTGACGCATATCGAAGACAGCGTCGGTCTGCTCTGGGAAGAAGACAGCACCATGCTGTGCACAGGGGTCAGGCTTGACGGCGAGATGGACGAACACATCGAGCCGGCTTATCTGCCTGTGATCGAGCACGCGAGCTGGCAGGCCTCGTCGCACATTGGACGCGACTATGCGCGGGTGTCCGGCGACTACAACCCGATTCACCTGAGCGCACCGAGCGCCAAACTGTTCGGCTTCCCACGCGCCATTGCCCACGGCATGTGGCTCAAGGCACGCGCGCTAGCCGCGCTGGATGATCATTTGCCTGCGTCCAACGTGGACATCACCGTGCAGTTCCAGAAGCCCGTGCGCCTGCCCGGCGACGTGAAACTTTTCGCCAGCGCGGCAGGGTCTCATGGGCAGCTACGCCTGGAAGGTCAGCCGGACCTGGTTCACATGGTCGGCAGTTGGCAGCCTGCCGTGGAGTGAACAGGCTCCCTGCTGTCCAGGATCAAACTGTGGGAGGCCCCACCACGTCTTCGACGTAGCGCTGTCGCGCATCAAACTCAGTGGGAGCGGACTTGTCCGCGAAAAGGCCTGTACATTCGACGAACATTCATCGGCTGAACTACAGCATTCGCGGACAAACGGAACGCCGCCCGGTCCGCTCCCACAAAATCCAATTCCTTCAGTGGCTTACAGGTTGTTTGATAAGAGGCGGCTTGCGGGCGATGAACGATGACGCGATGTTCCTGAAATACCGCGTCTAGTCTTTCGCGGGCAAGCCCCTTCCCACAGATAGCGTTCCTTCAGTCTATTCCTCATGCAGGCTGAACAAACCCAAAAGCCTACTTGCCTGCCAGCCGGTTCCGCCTGAAGCTATGCGCCTTCAGGAGAGCATGATGAACCTCGACGAATTGACCCAGCGGCTGCACCGCATCCGTGACCAGAACGACTGGAAACAATTTCACAGCCCCAAGAACCTGGCCATGGCCGCGAGCGTGGAAATGTCTGAGCTGGTGGAAATCTTCCAGTGGCTGCGCGAAGACCAGTCCCGCGAGCTGTCGCCTGAACAACTGGCCCACGCCGGGCAGGAAGTAGGCGACATCGTCCTTTATCTGCTGCTTTTGTGCAGCGAACTAGGGCTGGACATGGATGAAGTGGTGCGCAGCAAGCTGGCTGACAGCGAGCGGAGATTCGCCAAGTGAGCGATCGCCATTTCGATCAACTGGCCACCCGTTTTGCGGAAAAGATCTACGGCGGTGCCAAAGGCGCGATTCGTCTGGCGGTGCTGCAGGCGGATCTGGAAGAAGCGTTACCCGAACGACCACTGCGCGTGCTGGACATCGGCGCAGGCCTGGGTCACATGTCGTTGTGGCTGGCCGAGCGCGGTCATGAGGTGACATTGGCCGAACCGGCCCAACCGATGCTCGAAGGCGCTCGTCAGCGCTTCGCCGAAGCCGGACAGACGGCGACCTTCATCCAGGCACCCTGGCAGGCGCTGCCCGAACTGCTGACCGATACTTACGATCTGGTGATTTGTCACGCTGTGCTGGAGTGGCTGGCCGAGCCGCACACCATCCTGCCGGTGCTGCATCAGCTCACCAAAGCGGATGGCTGGCTGTCGCTGGCGTTCTACAACCGCGATGCGCTGATCTATCGCAACCTGCTCAAGGGTCACTTTCGCAAAATGCGCAAGAATGACATGGCCGGTGAAAAACAGAGCCTCACGCCGCAGCAGCCACTCGACCCGCGGGAACTGGCGACGCAACTTGAAGGACAGTGGCGAGTCGAAAACCAGAGCGGCGTGCGTGTGTTCCACGACTACATGCCGGTCGAGTTTCAGGCCAGGGTTGAGCTGACGGGACTTTTGGAAATGGAACTGGCACACCGACGCCATCCGGCGTTTGCAGGTCTGGGTCGTTATCTGCACTGGATTTGCCGCCCGATCTGATCTTTTTGCGGAGAACATCATGAAGCACCGTCTCGCCTTGATCGTTCTGTTTCTGGCAACCAGCGCCTGCCAGAGCAACAATCCGTACGTCGCCAGCTCAATGCCGATCCCACCTGCGCCGCCTCAGGCGGCGCAGACGCTGGACCTGAGCGCCTACCCTGCTCCGACCCGCGATTACGGACGCTATCAAAGCTGGGCTTGGCTCAATGGTCAGTTGCCGCCCGGCACCGCCTGGATGGACTCGGCGCAGGTCGCTGAAGCCGTGAGTACCGGTCTGGACCAGCGCGGGCTGCGCCCTGCACGCAACAAACCAGCCGATCTGTATGTCAGCGCGGCAACCCGTCAGGAAACACGCCTGCGACAGGTGCGTGAGGATTACGATCCGTATTATGGCGGCGGCCTGGGTTACGACGGCTACCGGCGCGGCTACGGCCCGGGCTATGGCGGTTACGCCAGCGTGCCGGTGGTGCGCACCTACCAGGAGCGCGTGATGGTGGTGCAGATCAATCTGTTCGACGCCCGTACCGGCCAACCGGTCTGGAGCACCAGCGCCGACGCGCGCAGTGGCAATGATCTGTCAGACCGCAGCAAAGCGTTACGTCAGGCCGTGCAACAGGCACTGACCGAATATCCCCCACGGTAACCCCTTTCGGAGCACTGCCATGTTTCGCCGCCTTGTGTTGTTGTCGTGCCTGCTGCTGATCACTGCGTGTCAGAACAATCAGGTCAATCGTGATTTCGACGCCCAGCGGGACTTCGGCGGCTATCGCAGCTGGAGCTGGAAGGAGCCCGGCGTTCAGTATCAGCCCGATGATCCACGCCTCAAAAGCGACCTGACCGAGCAGCGCATCCGTCAGTCCATCAGCGATCAGCTGGACCAGCGCGGCCTGCGCATGGCGCCTGCCGGAGGGCATGCGGACCTGAAGGTTCAGGCCTGGCTGATTGTCGAGAACCGCCAGCAACTGGTCAGCACCAATTATGGCGGCGGCTGGGGCCCGTGGGGCGGCTACGGCTACTGGGGCGCACCGATGAACACCGAAACCCGCAGTGTGGACTACAAGGTCTCGACCCTGCAGATCGACCTGTTCGATGGCAAGGACGGCAAGCTGGTCTGGCGCGGCAGCACCGAGCGCATCCTCAGCGACAACGCAGGCAACCCGACCGACCGCGAAACCGCCGTCCGCGCGACCGTTGCGAAAATCCTGGAGCAGTACCCGCCGCGCTGACCGCCTCACCACTGATCGTGCCCATCGCGTGAGGAACGATCAGTATGAGGGCTGGCATCTGTATTTGATCAGCGGATGCCGCCTTGATGTGCATACGCCAGCACACCTTCATCGCGTTGACTACACTCCCTGACAACAGGTGAGTGAGCGACGGCGATGCCGAAGGAGTGCTGATGTCTCCCCTGAATCGTTACGTCGCGACGCAGGATCGGCAGCGCGGTGCAATTGGCCTGATGGCGGCGCTGACGCTGGTGCTGGCGTTGTTGTGCACGCTGATGGTCATCGACAGCGGCAGGCTGTACATGGAAAAACGCTCCCTGCAACGAATCGCCGACGTCGCGGCGCTGGAAGCGGCCGGGCGCAAGGGAACATGCATGACAGGCGCGAGCGCTGCCAGCTATGCCACTCAGAGCGCCATACGCAACGGATTCACGCCGGGCAGCGATGGCCGTACGCTGGTTGCCACGTGCGGCACGTTATCGGTGAACACCGAAAGTCGCAGGGTGTTTACCGCCGACGCCACACAATCACAGGCGATTCAGGTGGTCGTCAGCCATCCTGTACCGCGCAGCATCGCCGCTGGCATCGCTGCACTGTTCGACAGTACGCCCGATTCGCCCGACATTCAGCTCAGCGCCACCGCCGTCGCGGCCAGCGCCTCTCCGCTGGCCTCACTGACCATTCGCAGTGCAGCCATGACAATCGATAGCGCCAAGGCAGCGGTGCTCAACCCGATCGTCGGAGGGCTGCTGGGTGGGACACTGAACCTGGGTGTCGCCAACTGGCAGGGGCTCGTCAACACCGACCTGAGCCTGCTCAATTACCTGAACAGACTCAAACTCGACCTGAACCTGACCGCCGTCGGTTACACCCAAGTGCTCAACACCACGGTTTCCATCAGTCAGTTGATGCAGAGCGCCATCAACGTGCTGGACCCCAACGGCACATTGAACGCCACCGCAACCATCGCGGGCCTGCAGGCCATCAAGGCAGCGGCCGGCGCTACAACGGTTTTGCTCGGTGACTTGCTGGCCGTGCAGGGCAGCGCCGATATCGCAGCACTGAACACCAGTCTGCGGCTGCTGGATCTGGTGCAGGGTCTGGCGCAACTGGCCAATGACAAGAACGGCATTTCAGCCCCCGTGCAGATCAATATCCCGGGACTGGCTCAGGTGACGACGCGCATTCAGGTCATCGAACCGCCGCAACTGTCCGCCATCGGCGATCCCGGCAAGATCGACCCGCTCAACCCCAAAACCGGTGCCAATCGCATCTATGTAAGGACAGCGCAGATGCGTGCGCTGGTATCGATCAACCTGCCGGTACTGGGCACGATCACGTCACTGGCCAACACCGCAGGCTCGGTGGTGGGCAGCCTGACGCCACTGCTCAACAGTGCCTTGAATCTGAATGTGGCGGGCGTAGTGACCTCGACGACCTGTCTGCTGGCGATTACAGGCTGCCTGGTCTCGGATGCGAGGTTTCTGGATAGCGGCACTCCTGCTACCGGCCCCAAAATAGACCTCAGTCTCTCGCTGGCCAGCGCCGACAGCTACATCACCGGCTATACCTGCACCAGCAATACCATCAAGACTCTGGACGTCCATACCGACGCCACGCTGGTCACCGCCAAGCTGGGCCAGATACCCAGCGCTTCCGCTTTCCCGGCCAGCACCGATCCCTCCGCCGTAACGGCAATACCGCTACCTGTCATCGATATCGGCACTCAGATATGCAAAAAGTTACTGGGATTGCCCTTGCAGGACGGTTGCGGCCCCCGCACGCCCTTCGGCGCCGGCGGCATAGGCCTCAGCTTCGACACGGTCAGCCAGTCTCCACTGGGCACCGCTGCCGCTACCAACACAACATTCAGCTCGCCGAACCTGCCCGAGATCAACAGCCCGCCCTACTTTCTGACCAACACGACGTCGGTCAAACCCAGCACCGTGCTCAATGGCGTGGTTTCAGGGGTCAAGGTTGATGTCTACAAACCCGCGACGAGCACCACGCTGGGCAATGTGATCACCGGCGCGGCCACTCTGCTGAATAGCCTGACCAGCGCACTGGATGTCATCGTCGAGAACACCCTAAAGCCCTTGCTGACCTCAATGGTGGACCCGCTGCTGGCGTCCCTTGGCGTGACATTGGCGCCCGCCGATGTGGGCGCCAATCTGAGCTGCAATTTCGGCCAGGCCTATCTGGTGATCTAACCGGCGTTGAAGATCGGCAGTTCGACGCGAAACCGTGCGCCTTCGCCCACGTTGCTGACGCTCAACTGGCCACCCATCTGATCGACGATACCGTAGCTGACCGATAAACCCAGCCCGGTGCCGACACCGACTGGCTTGGTCGTGAAGAACGGCTCGAAAATCCGCTCCAGCAAGCGCGGGTCGATACCGCCGCCATTGTCCTGTACCACGAGCCGGATGATGTTTTCATCGCGCTCGACCTCGACACTGATCCACGGCTCGAACTCGCGGTCGTTTTCGCGCCGTGAGAGCAAGGCATCGCGGGCGTTGACCATCAGGTTGATCAGCACCTGCTCCAGTTGATCGACATGCCCGCGCACCTGCACCGGCGCGCTCATCTCACCGATGCGCAGCTGCACGCCCTTGCCTTTCATGCCCTCGGCCAGCATCGACACGGTGCCTTCCACTGCTTGGGCCGGATCGAACAGTTGCTCTTCGATTTCCGAGCGCCGCCCGAACACGCGCATGTGGTCGACCACCCGTGCAGCGCGCTGCACCTGCGTGTCGATGCGGTTGAGCTTTTCGGTGAGGTATTCGATGTCCACATCACCCCTGCCCAGCCGCTTCAACACATTGACCACCGCCATACGCATGACATTCAGCGGCTGATTGATCTCGTGGGCCAGCCCGGTCGACATTTCACCCAGCGTGGCCATCTTGGCGCTCTGATTCAGTTGCATGCGAGAGCGGCGCACGTCCGTGTTGTCGCGGCCCACGGCCTGAATCTCGATCAGCCTGCCCTGCTCATCGAAAACCCCTCGGTCCGCCCAGATCCACCAGGCGTATTCGCGGCCGGGCAATTCAATGCAGATTTCCTCCGTGCTCATCGGCTCTTCAGGCGTGAGCTGGCCGATACGGCGGATGAACGCTTCACGCTGCTCGTCGGACATCCAGTCGCCCAGATTGATACCGGTCAGCTGCTCAGGCGTGCATTCCATATAACTGGCCAGCGGTTTGTTACCGAAGCTGAGCACCAGATCCGGCGTGTAGCGACAGATCATCGCGGGCGAGTCCTCGACCAGAATCCGGTAGCGCTCCTCGCTCTTGCGCACCTGTTCGGCCGCCAGCGTGGCCTCGGTCACATCCAGCCATAACCCGACCGCCTCGACTGGCATGCCGAGGTCGTCACGCAGCAGGCGGGCCTCGTCCAGTAGCCAGTGGTAACTGCCGTCCTTGCCGCGCAGTCGATAGCGACGGCTGACGAACCCTTCACGCAACAGCTGGCGACTGCGCTCGAACCAGATATCGCGGTCTTCGGGATGAATATATTCGGCAAGCTGGCCCTCGACGCACTCGGCCAGGGTCCAGCCCAGCAACGGCGTCAGGCTGTCGCTGAAAAAACTGGGCTCAAGATTGCCCTGGTCATAGCGCTGCACGTAGATCACGGCGGGTGAGCTGGCGATCAGGTTATCCAGCCGCTTGTGCGCGGCCGCCGCATCGGTCTCCTGGTTCTTGATGTCGCTGACGTCGAGCATGAAACCCAGCACACGCTGCACCTGCCCGCTGATCAACGCCTGGCCCTGAATCCGGAACCAGAGGGTTTCCTGAGCGGGATCGGCCTGCGCCAGACGCACACACAGCAGCACGGGCGTGCCTTTGTCACGCAACTGGGTCAGGCGGCTGGTCAGTTCCTGACGGTCCGCCGGATGAATCAGCGCCAGCCAGTCCTGACGCGACAGGCTTTCGACCCGATCACCCAGGCGCAGGCTGCGCGCAAGTTGTGGTGCCAGCAGAATCTCGTCCGTGCCGGGCAGCAATTCCCACCAGCCGGTGCCCAGCAGGTCCTGGAGTACGGCCAGCCGCTCGACGTGATGCCGGTTATGCTGTTCCGAAAGCCTGAACAGCACCGGCCCGGCCAGGGCAGAACACAGGTTCAGCCATTCCCGCTCACCCAGGTCAGGTGCCTGTTGCCCGGCATCGTAGAAACCGAACAACAGCCAGGCCCTGGCCACGCCTTCACGGCTGTGCGGCATCAGAAAGCCGTCGGCATTGGCGAACGCACTCTGCAGCGATGAGGAAGGCGAACCCATGCCGAACGACAACTGATGCGTGACGTTGGCGTCAAGGGTGTCCAGTGCACTGCCCAGACGCTGACCGGCCTGCCACAATTCGGGCGCCGTGTGGGCGTTGTACTGACAATAAACCCGCCAGCCAGCGCCACCCGCTTCAGGCAGGACCAGCGCTACACAGGGGATGCGCCAGAGCTGTGCAAGCTCTTCGAGCTGCTCGGTGACGACTGCCTTGAGCCGGTCAACGTGGCACACACGCACACGCTCGGCGATCTGCCCGGCCACGCGCAGGCATTGCTGGCGGCTGCGCGCAGCGCTGGCCTCCTCCATCAGGTCACTGATGTCGAGCAGTTGCAGCAGCCATTCCTTGCCGTGCGCCTGAACCCAGCCGCGTGCGTGCAGGATGTGGGCATCGGCACTCTTGAAGTCCAGATCGAGCATATGCCCCAACCATTCCTGCGGCACACCCTCGATCACCAGCGCGCTGTTGGGCAACAGCAGACTCATCAGGCGCTGTGATTCAGCCATGGGTGCCGCGATACCCAGCCTCGAAGCCAGATGAGCACTGATGCTCTGTACCCGCCCGTCATCATCCAGCAACAGGTACAGATCGGCGCCGATGGGATCGGGCTCAGTATTCAAGGATAGGGTTTGCGGGGCCGGAGGCGCATCGGCACGGCCCAGCCAGCGACTCAGACGGCTTTTCTCAAGGGACAAGTTGCAGGCTCGCTTGGGCAGAAAGGTTATTGGGCAGACGGGGTATTTCGCCGACACCCGGCAGGGTCAGAAAGGGCAGGACCTGCGCCAGTCTGGATTTCGGATAACTGATGTTGGCCGTCAGCACACCCGCTGTGTAGGTCACCCGCACATGGGCATTGCTGAACCCCAGTGAAGCGGGCATCCATGACAACTGGTTCATGACCACCGTCTCGGCCTGGCTGACAATCAACTGGTTGTAATTGACCGCCGTCGGACTCAGCGCCACGCTGCGACGCACCGCCTCACTGGCAGCCGCATTGAAAGACTGCACCATCAACAGTGGCAGGCTGTAACTTACGACACCATAGAACACCGCGAAAAAGGCTACGAACACTGCCGCAAACTCGATAGCGGCGGCGCCCCGTTGCCTGTGTGGGGAGGAAAGATGCGGGGTGGTTTTCATGTCAACGTCTACTCTGACACTCACGACTTCACATGAGCATAGTTTCTTTCAGGAAAACAGGACGCTTTTTACCGAATGGATTTATTTTTTCTACTTGTATGGTTCGGCCTGTGCGCCGAACAGGATGCGCGGCAACGGAAAATTTCCAACTGGCTGACACTGGGCGTGGCTTTAGTCGCGTGCGGGTACCTGTTGTACAGTGGCCGTACATGGCTGGGTGCGACACCGGACGAGGCTGGCTGGGCGACGTTGACCGCTCTGGCACTGACGTTGCCGGGCTATGCGCTGGGCAGGCTGGGGGCCGGGGATGTCAAACTTCTGACCGCACTGGCACTGCTGACCGACAGCCTGTATCTGTTGGGCACCTTTATTGGCGCAGGCATTGCCATCGCACTCTGGAGTGTGTCGATCACTCAGCTATGGCCCCTTGTAAACCAGCACGTTACGCGCCGTTACTTGCACGTGGGTCCGCAGGCGACAAATAAATATCCTTTCTCACCGTTTTTATTGATCGGACTTTTGTTAACGGTATTAATTATCCATTGATCAAAGAGTGCTCTATTGCCATGTACATAGTCACAAAGTACGACTAGGGTCTATTGACAGGCGCGACCCTTTATTTAAACAGCGTCTGCCGCAACCACACTCAATTCTGCTGAATGGATTCAGGCTCCAGTTTTCCACTGTTGCCGATTAGCATGGAGTCGCAGGTGAACAAGTACTCGTCGGTAAAAATATTGGTCGTGGATGACCAGCCTGCTGTGGTCGAAGAGCTGTGTGAGTTTCTCGAAAACAGCGGTTATCACTGCGTGCCTTGCGTTTCCAGTACGCAGGCCATGGAGCAATTCAATCAGGACGACACTGTCGGGATCGTGCTGTGCGATCTGGACATGCCGGGCATGAACGGCATCGAGATGGTCGAAGCGATGAAGCGTGCGGGCGGCAGGAAGCACCTGTTCGAGGCCATCATGCTCACCGGCAAGGCCGAGAAGAAGGACGTCATCAAAGCGTTGCGTGCCGGGATCGCGGATTACTATCAAAAACCCGTCAATCTGGACGAGGTGCTGGAAGGTGTGCAGCTTCAGGTCGAGGCACTGGGCGAGCGCCAGCGAAACCTCCATCAGTTGGGGCTGCTAAACGAAAAGCTTCAGTACCTGGCCGCATCCATTGACGACCTCTACCAGAATCTCGATCAGACCCGAGCCGGGTCATCGATTGAAAGAAAAGCTGAATCTGCCTTAAACGAAGAGCCACGGATGCCGGATATCTTTGCCGGGTTGTCGCCACGCCAGCTGGACGTCGCAAGGCTGGTCGGCACGGGCCAGACCAACTATCAGATTGCCTGCGAGCTGGGCATCACTGAAAACACCGTCAAACTCTATGTCTCTCAGGTCCTGCGTCTGACACGCATGCACAACCGTACGCAACTGGCGCTGGCCCTTTCACCCGGCAGTGCGGGTGTACGGCAGCGCGCCAGCGTGACCTGACCGGCTGGAGGGCATCAGGTTTCGGTTTCAGGAAGCATGACGTGATACGGCGCATCCACCAGCGCCGAGTGCACCTGATTGCGACCGGCATGCTTGGCGCGGTACAGCGCGCTGTCGGCCTGGGCGGCCAGACTCAGGCTGTCATCATGCAGCCCGAGCGAAACCACACCCGCACTGAACGTACAGAACAGATCGGCAGGCTGCGCCGGATAATGGATTTCCGCGAAACGATGGCGGATTTCCTCCAGCACCTGGTGAGCGCTCTGGATATCCGTGTCCGGCATGACGATGGCAAATTCCTCGCCCCCGTAACGCCCGATGAAATCGGTCTTGCGCAACCTTTGCTTGAGAAACAGCGCCAGACTCTTGATCACCCGGTCACCCATGGGATGTCCGTGGCTGTCGTTGACCTTCTTGAAATGGTCGATATCGAGCATCGCGAAGCACAGCGGCTTGCCTTCGCGACGCGAACGAAAGCTGCAGTCTTCCAGCAATTGCAAAATATGCGTGTGGTTATAGAGACCCGTCAGGCTGTCGCGCACCATGCGCGCCTTCAGATTACGGGCGCGGGCAGCGCGGTTGCGCACGGTGGTGATCAGGTGACGCGGCTTGATCGGCTTGGTCAGGAAGTCGTCCCCGCCTTCACTCATGGCGTCCAGTTGCTTGTCCTGATCATCTTCGGCGGACAGATAAATGATCGGCACGCTGACGTAACGATCGTTGTGGCGAATGACCTTGGCCAACTCAGTGCCCGTGCAGCCGGGCATGTACATGTCGAGGATGATCAGGTCGGGCTGGAATTCGGCCAGTTCGCCCATCGCCTGAATCGGGTCGAGCAAGGTACGCGTGACAATGCCCGCCGCGTTGAGCACACGCTCGGTGTGCGTTGCCTGTGCCCGTGAATCGTCGATAATCAGCACTTTATAGGGCTCGTACTGCGCCACGCAGGTCAGGATTTCGATCTTTTCCAGCAGGCTCGACGCCTCCAGCGCGCCGGTCAGAAACTCCTGGCCACCGGCACGCACGGCAGCGAGCCGGGTCGGGGTGTCGGTTTCATTGATACTGAAGAACAGCAGCGGCAGCTTTTGCTCGAGCCCTTCCTGAACCTGGGACGCCAGCCTCAAGCCCTGACCGGGCCCACTGAAATCGACGTCCATGACAATGGCAGCCGGATGGCGCTGGGTCATGGCCGTCTGAAACTCCGACACGCTGTACAACGACAGCGCGGACAGGCCGAAGAACTCCAGTTGCTTGGCCAGCCGCTCTGCCCGCTCATGGTCCTGAAGCACCACATAAACCGGCTTGCGCAACGGCGGCAGCGACGTCTGCTCCAGACGGTCGCCATGGCGCAGGCCTGTGCGCGACAGGCGCTGCATCAGGCGATTGAGCTCGGTAATGGCGCTGCTGTTCAGCCGGCCCCGATTGGCCTCGACCGCACTGAGCGCTTCGTCGATATCCTGAGCCAGAGCAATGTGCTCGGTCTGCTCGAAACGCTCGGCAAAGCGCAACAGACGCAAGGTCGAATCCTTCAGTTCAGCCATGTCGCCGGCCGACCATTCGGACTTCTGCAGCCGTTGCCAGGTTTCAAGAATCTGACGTGCCTGATGAATGACCCGTTGGGCAAAATGGTGCTTCAAGCGATCACGGCTGGGATCTTCGGGCTCGTTCATATCAAGGCTACTTTAGGTTCGCAGAGCGAAACGGTTGATGGCGCTATGCTAGCACCTTCGATACGACACCTGAGTGCCGCAAGTCACTTATTTGACAACAAATATATGGCGCTATGCCATTACGTATAACTATCCCTGTATAGCCAATAGCTATCGCTGGTTTTTGCCGTCTGCCGAGGCCCTGATACAGGGTCTTCGCAGGCCGCGCACAGTTCTTGTCAGACAAAATGTAAACAGCCTGATCGCCGCGATTCTCCAGCCTGAAACCTGGTGCGGCACAGAGCGATGCCAGCAGCTCAATCACGAAAATCCGCCCCGGATACGCTCGTACATTGCACCTTGAGGTAAGGTTACGGTCGAACGCCACGTAGCATTCAACTCAAGATCGAAAGGACCCCACCATGCTGGATTGGAAAAACCGCGCAGGCAGCGCGGGTGAGCGTACCGCTGACACTGCATCGGTCAAACGACGCGGCTATCTGGGCAGCCTGTTCTACAGCCGTGCGCTGGGTGCCTTGGTCTTGATCTACCTGCTCGTATGCCTGGCCGTCGGCTGGTACTGGAGCAAGGAGCCTGCGCTGTTTCCGGTGCAGCAGAATGCACAGGCCGCCGCCGAGCGCGAAGGCAAACCGATGGTCATCGGCTACACCACGGTCGAGACCCTGAAAAGCGTCGCTCAGACCCTTCTGGACAAGCGCGGCGGCTACCTTTCCAACGACCGCATGCCGCCGGGCCTGTGGCTGGACAATATCCCGAGCTGGGAATACGGCGTGCTGGTGCAGGTGCGAGACCTGAGCCGTGCGCTGCGCAAGGACTTCGCCCGCTCCCAGTCGCAATCGGCTGAAGACGGTGATCTGGCGCGTGCCGAACCGCTGTTCAACTTCAACAACCGCAGCTGGATACTGCCTTCCAGCGAATCGCAGTACACCGACGGCATCAACGCCCTGAGCCGCTATCAGGCGCGTCTGTCCGATCCGAACCAGAAAGGCGCGCTGTTCTACGCCCGTGCCGACAACCTGAACAACTGGCTGGGCGATGTGGGTACCCGTCTGGGCTCGCTGTCGCAACGTTTGTCGGCCAGCGTAGGTCGAGTCAAACTCAACAGTACGCTGAAAACCGAATCCATCGCCTCGGTCAAACCGGGTGAAGTACCACAGGTAGACGAAGAGATCGTCGAGACGCCTTGGCTGGAAGTGGACAACGTGTTCTACGAAGCACGCGGCCAGGCCTGGGCGCTCTCGCATTTGCTGCGCGCCATTGAAGTGGACTTCGCCGACGTACTGGCCAAGAAGAACGCCACGGTCAGCGTGCGCCAGATCATTCGTGAGCTGGAAGCCTCGCAGGAGCCACTCTGGAGCCCGATGATTCTGAACGGCAGCCCGTTCGGCGTGTTCGCCAACCACTCGCTGGTCATGGCCAACTACATTTCGCGCGCCAACGCAGCCGTCATCGATCTTCGTCAATTGCTGAATCAGGGTTAATGGCGATCCCTTCAAACGAGGCCGCGCACCGCGCCGCCTCGGACGCCGAGCAGATTGCCTGGGTCGATGAGCACGACACGCTTTTGGGCGCACGCCCGCGTATCGAGCTGCGCGAGCAAGGGTTGATCGGCCGGGGCACGTACATTCTGCTGTTCAACTCCGCTGGCGAGCTGTGCGTGCATCGCCGCACGCTGAGCAAGGCCATTTACCCTGGTTACTGGGACGTGGCAGCCGGCGGCATGGTGCAGGCACATGAAAGCTATGCCGAATCCGCCGCCCGGGAGCTGGAAGAAGAGCTGGGTGTGCACGACGCCGCGTTGCAGGCCCATGAGCGTTTTTTCTTTGATCAGCCGGATAACCGGATCTGGTGCGCGGTGTTTTCCGCCGTCTGGGATGGTGCCTTGAAACTGCAGCCGGAAGAAGTCATGGAAGCGCGCTTCATGCCCGTCGCAGAGGTGTTGCGTCAGGCCGAAGAAAAACCGTACTGCCCCGACTCGCTGGCAGCCTTGAAACGCTACCTGAAGCAGGTCGCAAATGTTCAGTAAATTGGCGCATTCAACCCCTTAGCAACTGGCTGTTTTGCCGTTACACTGCGCGACCTTTTCAAACTGGACCGGCCTTGTCGGTCCAATAGCGCTGCCCCTGCCAGAGTGGGGCTTCGCGGTCGATGGCTCCAGCGAGCCCGACCCATCGTCAGTCCTCAACAAGAGGATTTCCCGTGGCTAAAAAAGCCGCTTCCCTCGCCGCCCTGGGTGGCCTGGTATTTTCAACCGACGCAGGGCGTCACTGCCCCGACTGTCGCCAACCCGTTGATGACTGCACCTGCAAGCAGACCGCCATTCCCGAAGGGGACGGCATTGCCCGCGTTCGTCGCGAGAGCAAAGGTCGCGGCGGCAAGACAGTCACCACCATTACCGGCGTACCGCTGGCCGAAGACGCACTCAAGGACCTGGCCAAGGCCTTGAAGCAGCGTTGCGGCACAGGTGGGTCGCTCAAGGACGGGGTGATCGAGATTCAGGGCGATCATGTCGAACTGCTGCTGGCCGAACTGACCAAAAAAGGCTTCAAGGCGAAAAAGTCGGGCGGTTGACAGAACCCGCCAGCCTGCGAACGGCTGACCGGAACAAATACCGTCATTTCCACTCCTTACACTGCGCCCAGCTGGCTATGGGCTGGCGCTACGACTTCTTTATAGGGGACTTCGATGTCCGTACGACGTACACGCAAAGACGATGGCAGCCAATGGACCGTTGCGGACAGCCGCAGCGTTTATGGCATTCGCCATTGGGGCGCCGGTTATTTTGCGATCAATGAAGCCGGTCGCGTTGAAGTTCGTCCCAACGGGGCTGGCAGTTCGCCTATCGATCTTTACGAGCAGGTCGAAGACTTGCGCAAGAGCGGTCTGTCCCTGCCACTACTGGTCCGTTTCCCCGACATTCTGCAGGACCGCGTCCGGCAGTTGACCGGTGCGTTCGACAGCAACATCGCGCGCCTGGAATATCAGAGCCAGTACACCGCGCTCTACCCGATCAAGGTCAACCAGCAGGAAGCGGTGGTCGAAAACATCATCGCCACCCAGAACGTGTCCATTGGTCTGGAAGCGGGCTCCAAGCCTGAATTGATGGCCGTGCTGGCCCTGGCGCCGAAAGGCGGCACCATCGTCTGCAACGGTTACAAGGACCGTGAGTTCATCCGTCTGGCGCTGATGGGCCAGAAGCTGGGCCACAACGTCTTTATCGTCATCGAGAAAGAATCCGAAGTCGAACTGGTCATCGAGGAAGCCGCCGAGCTCAAGGTTGCGCCTCAGGTCGGTCTGCGCGTGCGCCTGTCTTCCCTGGCGTCGAGCAAATGGGCTGACACCGGTGGCGAGAAATCCAAGTTCGGTCTGTCCGCCGCGCAGTTGCTGTCGGTGGTCGAGCGCTTCCGCAAGGCCGGTCTGGATCAGGGCATCCGCCTGCTGCACTTCCACATGGGCTCGCAGATCGCCAACCTGGCCGACTATCAGCACGGTTTCAAGGAAGCGATCCGTTATTACGGCGAACTGCGCAACCTCGGCCTGCCGGTTGACCACATCGATGTGGGCGGCGGTCTGGGCGTGGATTACGACGGTACTCACTCGCGCAACGCCAGCTCCATCAACTACGACATGGACGACTACGCCGGTGTCGTGGTCGGCATGCTCAAGGAATTCTGCGACGCGCAGGGCCTGCCGCATCCGCACATCTTCTCGGAAAGCGGACGCTCGCTGACCGCTCACCACGCCATGCTGGTGGTGCAGGTCACCGACGTTGAAAAGCACAACGACGAAGTGCCTGAAATCGCCGACAAGGAAAGCCTGCCGGAAACCGTGCAATGGCTGGTGGACCTGCTGGGTCCGACCGACATCGAGATGGTCACCGAGACCTACTGGCGTGCAACGCACTACATGAGCGACATCGCGACCCAGTACGCCGACGGCAAGATCACGCTGGCGCAGAAAGCGCTGGGCGAGCAGTGCTATTTCGCTGTGTGCCGCCGCCTGCACAACTCGTTGAAAGCGCGTCAGCGTTCGCATCGTCAGGTGCTGGACGAACTCAACGACAAGCTGGCCGACAAGTACATCTGCAACTTCTCGGTATTCCAGAGCCTGCCGGACACCTGGGCCATTGGTCAGGTGCTGCCGATCCTGCCGCTGCATCGCCTGGGCGAAGAACCTGTACGCCGCGCCGTGCTGCAGGACCTGACCTGCGACTCCGACGGCAAGATCAAGCAATACGTCGACGAGCAGAGCATCGAGACGAGCATGCCGGTCCACCCGCTGAACGAAGGCGAAGACTACCTGCTGGGCATCTTCCTGGTGGGCGCCTATCAGGAAATTCTCGGCGACATGCACAACCTGTTCGGTGACACCGATTCGGTGAACATCTATCAGAACCCGGATGGCAGTGTTTACCACGCCGGCATCGAAACCCACGACACCATTGAGGACATGCTGCGCTACGTGCACTTGTCGCCGGAAGAACTGATGACCCATTACCGGGACAAGGTCGCCAGCGCCAAGATCACCCCGCGTGAACGTACCTACTTCCTCGACGCCCTGCGTCTGGGGCTGACACGCTCTTCCTACCTGTCTTCCTGAACCTGAACGGATGATCGCTCCCTCGCGGGGGCGATCATCCGTCACAGCCCCCTGTGTAAGCCCCTTCCTGCGTGCCGTGTAGGCAACTTCCTTTTCTGTGTGCCACCTCTTTACCGCACGGTCTTCTCCGCCAGAATCGCTGACCGCATTTTCGGTAGAGAACACTTCATGCCCGACTCAGCCAGCGCACCCTTCTTTCGTCTGGAGATTGCAAGCCTGCGTCGCCATTTCAGCGTGTTGTCCTTCAGCGCCACCGAGGCGATAAGCCAGCCGTACGTCTTCCAGTTGCAGGTCAGCGGCGATGAGGTCGACCTGGCGAGCCTGATGTACACCTCCGCCTTTCTGAGCTTCAACGGTAGCCCGCAAGGGTTTCACGGCCAGATTCAGGGCGCCACCCGCGTGCATTATCGACCGGGACCTGCGTGCTACCGGCTGACCGTCGGCCCGAGGCTGACGTGTCTGGGTCAACGCCACAATCACCGGATCTTCGAGCAGATGAGCGCTAACCAGATCATCGCTCAGGTGCTCAAGGAGCATGGGCTGAAAGACAGTTACCGGTTCGACCTGAAGAAAGAATGCCAAACGCGCAAAACCTGTTTTCAGCACAACGAGTCCGACCTGATGTTCATACAGCGGCTGTGCGCCGAAGAGAACATTCACTACCACTTCCATCACTACCGACGTCGCCATGAACTGATATTCAGCGAAGGACTGCGCGGGTTTCGGCGCGCCCCCATCGCAGCCTTGAGCCAGTTTCAGCATCAGCCGGGCGTTACGCAGTTTGCCGTGACCCGGACAGGGACGGACAACCGGGGACCGCAGCGTGCGCAAGGCGAAAGCACCCTGCCCTTCGTCACCAGCGGATTGCTGCTGCCGCTGGCAGGGCTTCCCGAGCGCGACTGGAATCACATGTGGCTGATCACCGGGGTCGAGCACCGCTTCGACGATCAGGCAGCAAAGGATGGCGCGACCCGGCAGCCCTATTCGAACCGTTTCCAGGCCGCGCCCTGGCAAGACGGCTTCGTCTCGGACGAACCCTGGCCGTGGTCCGTCTTCGCCCGGATGCAGCGCGCCTGGCTCACGGGCACTGCGGGCGAACTGCAGGAGCGCGATCCGGACGGACGGGTTCAGGTGCAATTCGAATGGGCCAGACAAGGCCCCGATGCGCGCCACACCACGTGCTGGCTGCCTGTCGATCCGGCGTTGCGACTCTTGTGCCAGGGCGGCATGCAAGTGGTGGTGGATTTCAGGGTGAACGATCCCGACAACCCGGTCATCGTCGCGACGCTGCATTCCGGCTCCACGCAACCTCTCGTGCTGTTGGGCGCAGAAGACGTACAGGACGCGCCATGCGTACGGCTGCTGCTCGACTGGCACAGCGTCCCCGGTGACAGCCAGAGACTGAAGCTGAGCGACGGATCCAAGATTCACCTGGAGCGTGACGGCGATTTGCTGCTGCAGGTGGGCGCCAGTCAAGTCAGGTTCGACTCGGACGGGATGACACTCATCAGCCCGCGTATCGTGCTCGATAGCGAACGACCTGCATGGGAACCTGATGACCGGGATGAACCAGAGTTCACTTACTAACGTACCGAGGTGATGTAACTATAGGGCCTTGCCACAGTCCGAACCTGGACTGACTGATCCGGCCACTTCCCCCTTATCGAGACTCCACCATGCCCCGAGCGATTTTCCGTACGCTGATGACCGGTGCCCTGCTGACGATATTGTCGGGTTGTTCTGTGTTCAAGGTGCTCAATACCCTGACCCCGGCCAACGGCGTTCACGAGGTCCCCGATGTGGCGTACGGCCCGGAAGTGCGCAACCGGCTGGACATCTATACCCCGAAGGCGAACGTTGAACAGGCGCCGGTGGTGGTGTTTTTCTACGGCGGCAGTTGGACCCATGGAGAACGAGCCAACTACGCCTTCGTCGGCAGAGCACTGGCTGAGCGTGGCATCGTGGCCGTCATTGCCGATTATCGGCTGTACCCTGAGGTCACCTACCCGGACTTCGTCGAAGACTCGGCCAAGGCCGTGGCCTGGACCCGCAAGCACATCAAGACCTATGGCGGCGACCCTGACCGGTTATTTGTAATGGGGCACAGCGCGGGTGCCTACAACGCCGCAATGCTGGCACTCGATCCGCGCTGGCTGGCCAGGGAAGGTGTTTCCAACCACATCATCCGTGGCTGGATCGGCCTGGCCGGGCCTTATGACTTCCTGCCCATCAAGGATCCCGAGATCCAGCGTGCGTTTCTGTTTCCGAACACACCTCGCGACTCGCAGCCCATCAACCACATAAATGCCGGCTCGCCAGCGGCCTTGCTGTTGGCGTCAAACAAGGACAAAGAGGTCGACCCGAAGCGAAACACAGGCGGTCTGGCCATGAAGCTGCGTGAAGCCGGCTTGCCGGTCCGCGAGTTGTATTTCTCGCGAACCACTCACGGCTCGCTGGTCGGCGCATTCGCCAAACCCTTGCGCAGTCTGGCCCCGGTGATCGACGAGGTGGTCATGTTCGTGAACGGCCCGCACCCGACTGCAGTTGCAGCCAGCCCGGTGACAGCGCCTTAACGGACGAACCAGCCGTCATTGCGCGTCAGACGCAGGGCAATGCTGCCCAGGCTGATGCCGCGCAACAGGGTGAACGCCAGAAAGGTCAGCCATAGCGCATGATTGCCGTGGCTGGCCGCCAGATACGCGACGGGCGCGATGGCGGCTGCGCTGATCAGCATTGCATTGCGCATCTCACGGGCACGGGTGGCACCGATGAACAACCCGTCGAGCAGATAACTCCAGACGGCCAGCAACGGCATCACAGCCAGATACGGCAGGTAAACCATGGCGGTTTCGCGCACGTCTGGAATGTCGGTCTGCAAGCGAATGAACCACTGACCGCCCGCCAGAAACAGCACGGCAAACCCGACACTGGCAATCAGCGACCAGCCTCCGGCCACTACCAGCGAGCGACGCAGGGTGACTCGATCACGCGCGCCGATGGCATGGCCGCATAGGGCTTCCACCGCATGGGCCAGTCCGTCCAGCGCGTGGGAGGTCAGCAACAGGCCGTTGAGCAGCAGCGCGTTGGCAGCGACCGTCGCATCGCCCAGCCGTGCGCCCTGCACCGTGATCAGAAACATCACTGACTGCAGCGCCAGCGTGCGCAGAAAGATATCGCGATTGACCGCCAGCAGCGGTCGCCAGTTGCTCCACAGCTTCAGCGCCGCCCAGACGATCTGACCGGGCCAGGCGCGCAGCACCTTGTTTGCCAGGATCAGGCCGAGCACGACCCCGGTCCACTCGGCCAGCACCGAGGCCCGCGCCGAGCCGACCACGCCCCAGTCAAGACCCATCACGAACCAGAGATTGAGTGCGATGTTCACCAGATTGGTGGTCAGCAGAATCGCCAAGGGAGCCCGTGCGTTCTGTGTGCCCAGAAACCAGCCGACCAGCGCATAGCTGGCCAGTGCGGCGGGCAGGCCGAACAGTCGGGTGTGAAAGAAATCCAATGTCATCTGCTGCAGATCGGCAGACGGTTGCATCATCGCCAGCGCCAGTTGGCTGAAGGGCACAGCGAGCACACCCAGCAGCAGCGCCAGGCCGACCGCAAGAAGCAGGCCCTGCAACAGAATCTGGCGTAGCGCGGCACCGTCCGAGCGCCCCGCCGCCTGCGCTGCAAAACCGGTGGTGCCCATGCGCAGAAAGCCCATCGCCCAGGCGAGAAAGGTATACAGCGTCGCGCCGACCGCCACCGCGCCCAACTGGTGCGCATGCGGCAAATGGCCGATCACCGCGCTGTCGACCAGCGCCACCAGTGGCACGGAAATGTTCGACAGAATCATCGGCGCGGCCAGCGCCCAGACACGACCGTGGGTGGGGCGATGACGCCAATCGTGGAACAAACTGGACATGAGGACTCCCGGCAAGGCGGGCATTGTAGCCAGCGCTGCGCGGGTTTGCCGACTGAAGATTTTTGCGCCAGCCATAACACTGATTGTTCGGCACGCTCCGCGCTCGGCGTTATACACAAGTCATCTGGCTATGATGATCGTTCCTACGCTCTGCGTGGGAATGCCTCCCAGGACGCTCCGCGTCCGGTTGCGCCACCTGCGAACAACGTCTCAATACGAAGGTCTATTCGCGCGCTTTGTAATACTTGTAACCTTGGCTGATATATAGTCTCACCCGTTACAGCTCCCCCCTCTCAATTGCCGTCGATGAGTGCCCAAATGTTCAACAAAGGACTGTTTTTGGCTTGCGCGCTTGCGCTGCTGAGCGCCTGTGATTCTTCAACCTCGGAAAAGCCTGCGCCCGCAGCAGCGCCAGCCACTCAGGCGGCAACCGAGGCCAAGCCCAAGCCGGCGGTGGATCTGGCTGCGCTGAGCAAGCGCTACGCGGGCCGTGAACTGACGGTCATCGATGTCTCGGAAATCCAGGTCGACGGCGCCAGCACGCTGTCGGTGAGTTTTTCCGTACCGCTGGACCCGGAACAGAAGTTTGGTGAAAAACTGCATCTGGTGGACAGCAAGAATGGCAAGGTCGATGGCGCGTGGGAGCTGTCCGACAACCTGATGGAGCTGCGTCTGCGCCATCTGGAACCGCAACGCAAACTGGTCCTGACCGTCGATGCCGGGCTACTGGCCGTCAACAAGACCAAGCTGGCTGCCGAATTCATCAGCCGTCTTGAAACCCGCGACCTGCAACCCAGCGTGGGCTTTGCCAGCCGTGGCAGCCTGTTGCCGACCCGCCTTGCCGAAGGTCTGCCGGTGATCGCGCTGAACGTCGACAAGGTTGATGTCGAATTCTTCCGCGTCAAAGCCGACTCGATGCCCAACTTCCTCGCTCAGTGGGATGGCGCATCCAGCCTGTCCAGCTACAGCTCCGAGGAACTGCTGCCGATGGCTGATCTGGTGTACGGCGGCCGCTTCGACCTCAAGCCAGCCCGCAACACCCGCGAAACCCTGCTGCTGCCGATTGCCGGGATCAAGGCCCTGCAACAGCCGGGCGTTTATCTGGCGGTGATGCGTGCTTCGGGCACTTACAGTTACTCGCAGCCTGCGACCCTGTTCACGCTCAGCGACATTGGCCTGTCGGTGCACCGTTACAGCAATCGCCTGGACGTGTTCACCCAGGCGCTGGAAGGCGGCAAGGCCATCAGTAACGTCAACGTCGAAGTCTACGATGACAATGGCAAGGTGGTCGCCCAGGGCAAGACCGAAGGCGACGGCCATACGCAACTGCCCTTGCCCGCCAAGGCTGCAGTGGTGCTGGCGCACAAGGATGAACAGACCAGCATGCTGCGCCTGAACAGCTCGGCGCTGGACCTGGCGGAGTTCGATATCTCCGGCCCGCAGGCGCATCCGCTGCAGTTCTTCATCTTCGGCCCGCGTGATCTGTATCGCCCCGGCGAAACCGTATTGCTCAATGGCCTGCTGCGCGACAACGATGGCAAGAACGTCAAGCCTCAGCCGATCACCGTGGAAGTACGCCGCCCTGACGATCAGGTCAGCCGCAAGTTCGTCTGGGAAGCCGACAAGGACGGCTTCTATCAGTATCAATTGCAGCTCGCCGACGAAGCCCCGACCGGGCGCTGGCAACTGGTGTTCGACCTGGGCGACGGCAAGCCGCAGCTCTATGAGTTCAAGGTTGAAGATTTCCTGCCGGAGCGTCTGGCACTGGAACTCAAAGGCAGCGATGTGCCGGTCGCGCCTGCCGATAATCCCGAGTTCGACATCACTGGCCGCTACCTGTATGGCGCGCCAGCCTCGGGCAACACCCTGACCGGTCAGGTGTACGTGCGTCCGTTGCGCGAAGCCGTGCCCAAACTGCCGGGTTATCAGTTCGGTTCGATCACCGAGGAAGACCTCAAGCACGACGTCGATCTTGAGCCTGTCACCCTCGACCCCAACGGCCATACGACACTGGCTGTTGAAACCAAATGGTCCGAAGCCAAATCCCCGTTGCAACTGATTCTGCAGGCCAGCCTGCAGGAGTCCGGCGGCCGCCCGATCACCCGTCGTCTGGTCCAGCCGATCTGGCCTGCCGAGCAGTTGCCCGGCGTGCGCGCGCTGTTCGGCAAGAGCACCGGTGACGATGAATACGACGAGGACGCCAGCAAGGGCGAAGCCCAGACCGATGGCGACGGCCCGGCCGAATTCGAAATTGTCATGGCAGACGCTGCGGGCAACAAGCTGGCAGCAGACAACGTCAAGGTGCGCCTGATTCGTGAGCGCCGCGATTACTACTGGAACTACTCGGCCGATGATGGCTGGAGCTATCACTTCAACGAGAAATTCCTCAACCTGAACGAAGAAACCGTCAGCCTCAAGAAGGACTCCACGGCCAAAATCAGCTTCCCGGTCGAGTGGGGCCCGTACCGCGTCGAAGTGGAAGATCCATCCACCGGCATGGTCAGCAGCATGCGTTTCTGGGCCGGTTACCGCTGGCAGGACAACACTGATGGCGGCGCGGTGAGGCCGGATCAGGTCAAGCTTGCACTGGACAAACCCGCTTACAACGACGGCGACACCGCCAAAATCACAGTCACGCCGCCTGCCGCAGGCAAGGGTTATCTGCTGGTCGAGTCCAGTGAAGGGCCGTTGTGGTGGAAGGAAATCGACGTGCCGGTCGAAGGCAAGTCGTTCGATATCCCGCTGGACAAGAAGTGGGCACGCCACGACCTGTACGTCACCGCGCTGGTGGTACGTCCCGGCGAGCGCAGGGCCAATGTCACACCCAAACGCGCGGTCGGCGTTCTGCACCTGCCGCTGGACCGTTCGCAACGCAAGCTGGCGCTGCACGTCACCGCTCCCGAGAAGATGCGTCCCAAACAGCCGCTCAAACTCAAGGTCGCCGCGAAAAACGCCGACGGCAGCGTGCCGAAACAGGTCCGCGTGCTGGTCTCGGCCGTGGACGTCGGCATCCTCAACATCACGAGCTATGCCACACCGGATCCGTTCGCCAGCCTGTTCGGGCGCAAGGAATACGGTGCCGACCAACTGGACATCTACGGCCAGTTGATCGAAGCCGGTCAGGGTCGTCTGGCCAGCCTTGCCTTTGGTGGTGACGCCCTGGCCAAGGGCGGCAAACGTCCTGACACCAGCGTCACCATCGTGGCCCTGCAAAGCACGCCAGTGACCCTGAACGACGCCGGAGAAGGCGAAGTCAGCGTGGACATTCCAGACTTCAATGGCGAGTTGCGCATCATGGCGCAGGCCTGGACCGAGGACCGCTATGGCATGGCCGAAGCGAAGACCGTGGTCGCCGCGCCGATCATTGCCGAGCTGTCGACACCGCGCTTCCTGGCCGGTGGCGACCAGACCACGGTAGCGCTGGACGTCTCCAACCTGTCGGGCGCCGCTCAGAAGCTGGACGTGAAGATCAGCGCCGAAGGGCAGTTGAGCATTCCCGGCGGCGACCAGCTGAAACCGCTGCAACTCAAGCAAGGCCAGCGCGTCACCCTGAAAATACCCGTGCTGGCGCAAGGCGGTCTGGGTCAGGGCAAGATCAAGGTGTTGGTGGAAGGCCTGAACCTGCCGGGCGAAAACCTGCCTGCATTCACACGCGAATGGACCGTTGGCGTGCGTCCGGCCTACCCGGCGCTGCTCAGGCATTACCGGGCAACGCTGAACGATCAGCCCTGGAACCTGCCGGAAGGCGCGCTGGAAGCCTTTGAACCGGCCGGCCGCGAAGCCATGCTGTCGCTGTCGAGTCGTCCGCCGCTGAACCTGGGTGAGCAGATTCGTGCACTGAAAGCCTACCCTTATGGCTGTCTGGAGCAGACCGCGAGCGGCCTGTACCCGTCGTTGTACGCCGATGCCGCCACGCTCAAGCGTCTGGGCCTGACCGGCGAACCGGATGCCGAGCGCAAGCGCAAGGTCGAAATCGGTATCGAGCGCCTGCTGGGCATGCAGCGTTACAACGGCAGTTTCGGCCTGTGGGGCTCGGACAGCGAAGAGGAATACTGGCTGACCGCTTACGTCACCGACTTCCTGCTGCGCGCCCGCGATCAGGGCTTCGCCGTGCCGCCAGACTCGCTGAAGAAAGCCAACGAGCGTCTGCTGCGCTACTTGCAGGACGCCGGTCAGATCCAGGTCAACTACAGCCAGAATGCCGAGCACACCCGCTTTGCGGTTCAGGCCTACGCCGGTCTGGTGCTGTCGCGCAGTCAGCAGGCGCCACTGGCGGCCCTGCGCAGTCTGTTTGATCGCCGCAGCGATGCACGCTCCGGTCTGCCGCTGGTGCAACTGGCCGTCGCGCTGGAGAAAATGGGCGACAAGCCGCGTGCCGATCTGGCACTGACGGCAGGTCTGGCAATCAGTCGCAAGAACGAATGGCTGGCCGACTACGGCAGTTCGTTGCGTGATCAGGCGCTGATTCTGGCGCTGCTGGAAGAAAACGACATGGCCAAGGACAAGCGCGATGAACGCTTGTTTACCCTGGCCGATGAGGTCGCCGCCAATCGCTACCTGTCCACGCAGGAAAGCAATTCCCTGTTCCTGGCCGGTCGCAACCTGCTGAACAAGCCGGACAAGGACTGGACGGCAAAACTCACCAGCGGCACTGAAACGCGTGACCTGAGCAACAAGCAGCCAGCCCTGAAGCTCGACGGCCCGCTGCTGGCGTCGCCACTGTCGGTCCACAACGAAGGCAGCGACCCGCTTTATCAGCAACTGACTGTGTCGGGCTACCCGACTCAGGCACCGGTTGCCGGTGGCGAAAACCTTACGATTCGTCGTGAGTACCTGAGCCTGAGCGGCGCGCCGCTGAACGTCGGCGCGCTGAAAACCGGGCAATTGGTGCTGGTGCATCTGGAAATCGGCGCCCGTCAGCGCGTGCCGGATGCGCTGGTCGTCGACTTGCTGCCAGCCGGTCTCGAGTTGGAAAACCAGAACCTGGCGCAAAGTTCGGCCAGTCTGGCAGACGCCAGCGAAGAGGTGAGAACCCTGCGCGAGTCGATGGAGAACGCCGGGATCAAGCATCAGGAATACCGCGGTGACCGCTATGTGGCCGCGCTGGATATCAACGGCGGAACCAGCGTGCACCTGCTGTATCTGGCCCGCGCTGTGACACCGGGCACCTATCGTGTGCCGCCGCCGCAAGTGGAGTCGATGTATCGGCCGAACTGGCAGGCCCTGGGTGATGCGCCTGCGCAGATGGTTGTGAAGGGTAAGTGATCTGCCTTACGTGCCCGCTTGCACAGGGGCACGTCGCAGGGTGAAGGGCTGAATCAGTGAATGATCCAGCTCAGCAGCCAAAGGCCCAGTGCCAGCCAGATGATCCCGAGGATGATCGACGCACGCATGAAGGCACGGACGGCGGAGTACAGCAGCATCAGCCCGATGACCAGCGCCACGATGCTGATCAGCGAGGTGTCCATGCCCAATGTGCGGGACAATCCGTCGACAAAGTTGCCGCCCGCGTGGGTGAAACCGTTGAACAGCCATGCCAGACCGTCGACGAAGAAGCGGATGACCGCGCCGATCGCCTGCCCGAGCCACTCAAAAAAGCCTTCTACCTGCATATGTCCATCCTGATTGGGGCCATGAATAAAATGATCTGTGCGCTTTGGCTGTCGCCAGGCGTTTCAGGTTCCGTGGATCATAAAGGCTCTTTGCGTTGAAACCTGAATTTCTTGTGCGTCTCATGACAGTTCTCCAGCCTGCACCGGGCTCGCTGCGCACGTCGCGCCTCTACAAATGCGTGCGCTGGACGGTCTGTGCCTTGCTGCTGTTGGTCGCCCTGCTCTGGCTGGCGGACCGCATCTGGCCCCTGCCGCTGCCCAAGGATGATCTGGCCCGCGTGGTGCTGGCCGAAGACGGCACGCCCTTGTGGCGCTTTGCCGATGCCAACGGCGTGTGGCGTTACCCGATCAGCAACGATCAGGTGTCGCCGTATTACCTGGAAGCGCTGCTCACCTACGAGGATCGCTGGTTCTACAGCCATCCCGGCGTGAACCCGCTGGCGCTGGTGCGCGCCACCTGGCAGAACGTCAGCGGTGCGCGCGTGGTGTCGGGCGGCAGCACGCTGTCCATGCAGGTCGCACGCCTGCTCGATCCGCATTCACGCACGCTGTCCGGCAAGCTGCGCCAGTTGTGGCGCACGGCACAGCTGGAATGGCACCTGTCGAAAGACCAGATCCTCGGTATCTACCTCAACCGCGCGCCGTTCGGCGGCACGCTGCAAGGCGTGGCCGCTGCAAGCTGGGCGTACCTGGGCAAGTCGCCGCACAACCTGACCCGCGCTGAAGCGGCGCTGCTGGCGGTACTGCCGCAGGCACCCAGCCGCCTGCGTCCGGATCGCCATCCGCAACGGGCTCAGGTCGCACGGGACAAGGTGCTCCGGCGCCTGGCCGAATTTCAGGTCTGGCCACAGGGCAGCGTGAACGAAGCGCTGGAAGAACCGTTGTGGCTGGCGCCGCGTCAGGAGCCAAGCCTTGCTCCGCTTTTGGCCCGACGCCTGAATCGTCCGAACAGCCCGCCGCTGATTCGCACCACGCTGGACGCCAGCCTGCAACGACGCATGGAAGACCTGCTGCTGGGCTGGCGGGCGCGTCTGCCGGAGCGCACGTCGGCGGCCATTCTGGTGGTCGAGGCCGAAACCATGGCGGTACGCGCCTACGTCGGTTCGGTGGATATCAATGACGCCAAACGTTTTGGCCATGTGGACATGGTCACCGCGCTGCGCTCGCCGGGGTCGACGCTCAAACCGTTCCTGTATGGCATGGCGATGGATGCCGGGCTGATCCATTCCGAATCACTCATGCAGGACGTGCCGCGCCGGTATGGCGATTACCGGCCGGGCAATTTTTCGACCGGATTTGGCGGCCCCGTCGCGGCCAGTTCCGCGCTGTCAATGTCGCTCAATCTGCCTGCGGTGCAGTTGCTGGAAGTCTACGGACCGAAACGCTTTGCCGCCGAACTGCGCAACGGCGGAGTGCCGCTGACCCTGCCGCCGCTGGCGGAGCCGAATCTGGCGCTGATTCTGGGGGGCGCGGGCAGTCGGCTCGAGGATCTGGTGACCGGTTACAGCGCTTTCGCTCGTGGCGGGCGCAGTGCAGATGTGCGCCTGCAGCCACAGGACCGTTTGCGCGAGCGGCGCATGATGTCGCCCGGCGCGGCATGGATCATTCGGCGGATTCTCAGCGGCCAGTCGCGCCCGGACATCGACCCTCGCGCCGAACTGGTGCAGCGCCCGCAACTGGCCTGGAAGACCGGCACCAGCTATGGCTTCCGCGACGCCTGGGCCATTGGCGTGGGGCCGCGCTTTCTGGTCGGTGTTTGGATCGGCAGGCCGGACGGTACACCCGTGCCGGGACAGTTCGGGCTGGCCTCGGCTGCGCCCCTGATGCTGCAAGTGCACGATGTACTAGTCAATCGCGACAGTCAGCGCGGCATTGCTGCGCCTGTTCAGCCTGTGCCCATGAACGTTGGCGTGGCTGCGATCTGCTGGCCACTGGGTCAGCCGATGAGCAAGAGCGACCCGAACTGTCGCCGCCAGCGTTTTGCCTGGACCCTGGACGGCACCACGCCGCCCACGCTGCAAGCGGCCGACCAGCCGCTCGGACTGGGGTTACAGGAAAGAATCTGGATCAACGCCAAGGGACTGCGCGTCGCCGCCAGTTGCCCGGATGCTCAGCCACAGGACATCGCGCTGTGGCCCGCCCCGCTTGAACCCTGGTTGCCCCGAGCCGAACGCCGTGAAGCGCGCCTGCCTGCTGCCGACCCGGACTGCCCGCCCCAGAACCTCAATCTGGCGCCGCCACTGAGCATCGTCGGCGTGCGCGAAGGCGACCACCTGCGTCTGCCCGCCGCCAGCCGTCAGGCCTTGCGCCTCAAGCTCTCGGCACTGGGCGGCAGCGGTCGCCGCTGGTGGTTCATCGATGGCGCACAAGTGGCGGACACCGAAAACCAGCAGGACTTCACCCCGACCCTGAACAGACTGGGGCGCTATCAACTGAGCGTGCTCGACGAAAGCGGTCAGACGGCCCGGGTGGAATTCAGCGTGGTGGATTGAGGGCCTGCGATCGTTTCCACGCTCCGCACTCATCGTTATACACAAGTCCGGAAGACGCGCAAAACGGGGGGCCAAAACGAAAGTGACGACTGAACCCATACCCCGTGGGAGGCGGCTTGCCGGCGATGGCGTCAGTTCAGTCACTGATAGGTCGCGTCAGAAAAAGCATCGCCGGCAAGCCGCCTCCCACAGTAGTCCGTGGTCGCAGCAAGACCTGGGTATAACGCTGAGCGCAAGCATGGGCACGATCAGTGTCGAGGCAGACTTGTGTATAACGATGAGCGCTCCGCATGGTAACGCCGCCCAGGACGCTCCGCGTCCGCGCTCGAATGTGTCACAGAGCGTCACTGGATGCATGCTCACGCAGAGCGATGGGCACGATCAGTACCGATCAGAACAGGCACAGGGACTCACTGAACCTGAAAGATCTTCGGCTCGGGAAAGAGGTTGTTCAGGGTTTCCAGCAGGCGGACGTGGTAGATGGGTTTGCGGAACAGGTCCAGCACATGCAGCCGCAGCATGTCGCTCACGTCGTCCATGTCGGCATGGCCGGAGGTGACGATCACCGGCAGGTGCTGACGCGAGGTGTGTTCCCTCAGATGTTTGATCAACTGCAGACCGCTTTCCTCGGGCATGCGCAGATCGGTGATCACCAAAGCAATGTCCGGGTGAAGGGTCAATTGCTGCAAGGCCATCTTGACCGACGATGCGGTGAAGCAGCAGAACCCTTCACCTTCGAGCAATTCCGCCAATTCTTCATTGGCATCTTCTTCATCATCGACCAGAAGCAGCTGTTGGCGGGTAGGCTGGACGGCCATCGTGAATACCTTTAAACATAAGTCGTCGCGAGCAGGATATCCAGATTTCCCCGTGTGAAAAAGAGCATCACGGACAATTACCGCTCAAATCACAACGCATTCTGGATACTGGTGAACATTGTACTGAGCTTCCCACTGATGGTCGGCACAAACGCAACCAACGCAACCGCGACCATCGCTGCCAGTAGCGCATACTCGATGCCTGACGCCGCCTCCCTGTCCTTGATAAATGAACTGATCCGGGTGTGACACTCAACGTAAAGCGCGGTAAGGAACATCTTATTTCTCCTTGCGCCGGGAATGGCGCGACATGCATGCACATGTGAAACCGTCTGCACCTACAGCATTGTCTCCAATCCACAAACCCACAATCGTAATAAAGCATTAGTCGAAAAGTGATAGTCGACGTTACACGCGACTTGCTGAAAGATCCCGCCAGCCCAGACTACGCCTCCTCTTTCACTCACCCGTGCAAGAACGCAATCCGACAAAGATGTGGGCACTTTGATAGGCCTCCGAATGGCGTTTTGACTGCATTGGGCTACTTTCATAGAACGAAATGGATGCGTTCATCCTTGCCCGCTTGCGCAGTTCACGCATGGGTTCGAGGTTGTCGTGCGATGACAAAGGGAAAGTTGCCATGAGCAGTCGTATCACCATGGTGCTCGCCGTGCTGTTTTTGCTGGGCGCGATCATCGCCGGGTATCTGGGAATCATCGTGAGTCGCCAGCCTGAAGCCGAACAGCCCGTCGCTGCTCCGCAGGCGCCTGCAGAGCCTGTTGCAGTGCCAGCCGCTCCGGTCACCGCTCCGATGGAAGACACTTTGCGCCAGAACGTCGTTGTGCTGGCGCGGGATGTTCCGGCCTACACGCCGATCACGGCGGATGACCTGACGGTGGAACGCCTCAAGGTCGCACCGGTCGGCAGCTTCGACTCCATCGAGGCTGCCGTCGGTCGCATGAGCTGGCGCGCGCTGAGCGCAGGGGCCTGGCTGAACCAAAGCAGCTTCGACGTCGGTGGCACGCTGGCCCGCATGATTCGCCCGCAGGAACGTGCGCTGGCCCTCTCGGTGGATGAAGTCACTGGCGCGGCCGGGCAGTTGAGTCCTGGTGACTACGTGGATGTACTGCTGTTTCTGCCGACCGACGCCGACAACCCTCGTCGCTCCAGTCAGGTGGCGGTCCCCGCGCTGCGGGTCCTGAGTGTGGGCGAATTGCTCGGACCAGGTCTTGACGGCAAGCCGGTCGATGCCATCAGCGCCAGTGACCGCATCAAACAGGAAGAGCGCCGCGCCACCGCTCGCACTGTGGTGGTGGCCGTACCTCAGGCCTTGCTCGCCCGACTGATGCTTGCCACCCAGAGCGGTACACTGCGTCTGGCCGTGCGCAGCGCGTCCGAGGGTAACCTGCAGGATTACTGGGCCAGCGAGAACACAACTCGCGCCGTGGCCGAACGTCTGGATTCAGCCAATCGCCAGATGGTCAGTTTCAGCCAGTTGAGCCTGAGCCCGGCAGCGGCCCCCATTCAAACCGGTGCACCTCGTACAAAGCATGAAGTCGAGGTCATACGCGGTAACCAGATTACGCAACAAACTCCCTGATCGAGCAAGGATTGCCATTGATGAGCTGTTGTTCTCTGTCCGCTACAAAACGCAGATTGCTGGCGTTGCTGTTAACTGCCTTATCGGCCCAATCGGCTTGGGCAGCGTCTGAAAAGTGCACCGGGCTCGCGGCGCTGCCCGCCGTGGTGGAAGTCAGCCAGGGCGTGCAGCAGAACGTCCAGTCGCCGGTAGCGATCACGCGGATTGCCGTGGGCGATCCGAAAATCGCCGATGTGCATGTGAGCAGCAATGACGGTTTTCTGCTCACCGGCGTTGCCCCCGGCACGACCAGTCTGATGGTCTGGACGGCCTGTTCCAAAGCCCCGCGCCAGAGCATGGTGTTCGTGCGCGGCCGTGCGACCGCTTCGATGGTAGACGTACAGCCCCTGCCCTCTGCCGATGCGCAACTGCCCAGCCAGGTTCAGACCGATATCCGCTTCATCGAAGTGAGCCGTCGCAAACTCAAGGAAGCCAGCACCTCGATCTTCGGCAAAGGCTCGAACAATTTCCTGTTCGGCGCACCCGGCACCGTGCCTGGCGTGAACGTCACACCGGGAACCGTCAGCGGGACAAGGCCGAGCATTCCGCTGAACAACGACACCTTCAACATCGTCTGGGGCGGCGGCAGCAGCAAGGTGCTGGGCATGATCAATGCCATGGAAAACAGCGGCTTCGCCTACACGCTGGCGCGCCCGAGCCTGGTGGCGCTCAACGGACAAAGCGCGAGCTTTCTGGCCGGCGGCGAGTTTCCCGTGCCGGTGCCCAATGGCGAAGGCAACGGCATTTCGATCGAGTACAAGGAGTTCGGCGTACGTCTGACCCTGACGCCGACCGTGGTGGGCCGCGACCGAATCCTGCTCAAGGTCGCTCCAGAGGTCAGCGAACTGGACTTTACCGCAGGGATCACCATCGCAGGCACCTCCGTTCCGGCATTGAACATCCGGCGTACCGACACCAGCATCTCGCTGGCCGACGGCGAAAGCTTTGTGATCAGCGGGCTGATCAGCTCCAGCAACGTCTCGTCGGTGGACAAGTTTCCCGGCCTCGGCGACATCCCGATTCTGGGCGCGTTCTTTCGCAGTTCACAGATCCAGCGCGACGAGCGCGAACTGCTGATGATCGTCACCCCGCACCTCGTCCAGCCGCTGGCCGCCAATGCGCAGCTGCCGTCGCTGCCCGGCGAAAGCCTGCGCAACTACGACCCCAGCTTTCTACGCATGTACTTCCTGGAAAACGGCGACTTTGATCGCCAGGGCGGTTTGTCCCAATGAGTCAGAGCCTGAGCCAGACGTTTCTGGCAATCACCCGCAACACCACGGACCTTGAGTGGCTACAAGGCGCGCTGGGCTCGCTGGGTCAAGTGGTCAGCGCAGGCACCGGCAGTCTGGATGACCTGCTGGCTCTGGTGGATGTCACCTTTGCCAGCGTGGTGTTCGTGGGCCTGGACCGGGAACATCTGATGAACCAGAGCGCGCTGATCGAGGGCGCGCTGGAAGCCAAACCGATGCTGGCGATTGTTGCGCTGGGCGATGGCATGGATAACCAGTTGGTGCTCAACGCGATGCGCGCCGGGGCACGGGATTTCGTGGCCTACGGTTCACGCTCCAGCGAAGTGGCGGGGCTGGTCCGGCGCCTGAGCAAGCGCCTCCCCGCCGTCGCACCCAATCCCAACATGAGCGGGCTGTCGATGCTGTATGGCGCGCAAAGCGATGGCGACGGCGCGCTGATTGCCTCGCATCTGGCCATGACAGTGCAGAAAAGCGGACAACGCGCCCTGCTGCTGGATCTGGGTCTGCCGCGTGGTGACAGCCTGGCCATGCTCGGCCTGGAATCCTCGTTCAGTTTCGGTGATGCCCTGCGCCACTTGCGCAGGCTCGATGCAACGCTGATCGACAGCGCCTTCACGACACACGAAAGCGACTTGCGAATCCTCGCCTACACCGAAGCCGATGATCATCTGGAGCAATCCAGCGCCGCCGAGCTGTACATGCTGCTCAGCGCCCTGCGTCAGCACTTTCAGCACGTGATCGTGAACCTCGTTGGTCAGCCGGACAGTGAAGCGTTGCGCACCCTGGTCAGTCACTGCGACCAGTTGCTCTGGTACACGGACCAGAGCGTGCTGGGCTGTCGACGCAATCTGAACGTGCTCAACCTGTGGCGCGAAAAAGGCATGAAGCTGCAACACGCAGGGCTGCTGGTCGATCGCTACCTGCGTTCGGTCGCGCCCAATTCGGACACCATCGGCAAGACATTTGGCCTGCCGGTACGCGCCGTGCTGCCCTACGCCCCGGAATTGCGCCTCAACGCCAAGAATCAGGGAGTGACGCTGTTCGAGCTGGCCTCGCGGGATTCGCTGTGTTCCGGGTTACGCAGACTGGGCGAGCACCTGGCAAGCAACTCCGAAGCCGACGACAAACCCGGACAAGGCTGGCTGGCCCGGCTATGGGGGAACAGGTAATGGCGGAAAAACTGTTTGGCGTCTCTTCGCGCTCGCAAAACAACGCCGATGACGGACAGGGCCTGAAACTGGTGCTGCACCGCTACATCATCGACGGCATCGAAGAAAGCGGCAAAAACCTGCTGGAAGGTTCAAGGCCGGTGCTGGCGCAGTTTGTCATCGACAAGGTTGCCGAGTACGTCGCACGCCTGCGACTGGCCATTTCACGCTACGAAATGGAGCGTCTGGCAGAAGAACTGGTCGACGAACTGACCGGTTTCGGCCCGCTGGAAGTCCTGCTGCGCGACGACTCGATAACAGAAATCCTCGTCAACGGACCGAGCAAGGTCTTTGTCGAGCGTGACGGTGTGCTGCATCACACCGACCTGCGTTTCATCGACTCGCATCACGTCGAGCGCGTCATGCAACGCATTCTTGCCCCGCTCGGACGCCGACTCGACGAATCGTCCCCCATGGTTGATGCACGACTTCCCGATGGCAGCCGCGTCAACGCGATCATCCCGCCCATTGCTTTGGACGGGCCCTGCCTGTCGATCCGGAAATTCCGTCGCGAGATGTTCAAAAGCGCGGATCTGGTGGCGATGCAGACCATCGACCAGCCGATCTTCGACTTCTTTGCCGAGGCCGTGGGCAAGCGCTGCAACATACTGGTCAGCGGCGGGACCGGCACAGGCAAGACCACTATGCTCAACGTACTCAGCCAACTGGTCGACACGCACCAGCGTCTGGTGACCATCGAGGACGTGGCCGAACTTCAGCTCAATCACCCGCACGTTGTCCGTCTGGAAACCCGACCGCCCAACGCCGAAGGTCACGGTGAAGTCCGCGCCAGCGATTTGATCCGCAACTCGCTGCGGATGCGCCCGGACCGCATCATTCTTGGCGAGATCCGCGGCGTCGAGGTGCTGGACGTACTGACCGCCATGAACACCGGTCACGATGGTTCGATGAGCACTGTGCACGCCAACAATGCCCAGGACGCCCTGCTGCGTCTGGAAACGCTGGTCGGTCTGACCGGACGACAGATTCCGGAAAAGACGCTCAGACAGATGATCTGCGCGGCGCTGGACGTGATCATTCAGCTCACGCGCCTGCCCGACGGACGCCGTGCGGTCAGTGAGGTGGTGGAAGTCGTGGGCATCCGTGACGACGTCTATGTCACCAATACCCTGTTCCGTCTGGATCGCCGCACCGGGTTCGGATTTCAGCGCGAGGCGATGCATGCCGCGGGCGAAAAACTGCGCCCCGGATACTGAGACGAAGGAGGCCCTGACATGAGCGCATCACTGTGGCTGGCCATCATCGCCGCGCTGTTGCTCTGCGCCTCTGCCTGGCTGTTTCTGACGGCGTTGAGTCGCGCCGACAGCGAGCGGATCATGGAGCGCCTGATTGCAGGCCAGGTAAAGCCAATCGTTGAAAGGCCGGGCTGGGTCTATCTGGACCGGGCTTTCCTGCGCGCAGGCCTTGGGCACCCGACCGAGCGTTTCCGTCTGGTGCTGATGACATGGGCGGGAATGATCCTGATCGGCTATCTCATGCTCGGCTGGTTTGGCGCCGCGACAGGCCTGATCGGCATGCCCTTGATGCTGCGGCTATTCGTTTCGTGGCGCTACCACAAGCGAGTGCGACGCATGGTCGAGCAGTTGCCGCAGTTGCTCGATCACACCGTTCGCAGCCTCAAGTCCGGCAGAACGCTGGCGGACGCCGTTCTGCATGGCATAGAAGCCGCCGACCAGCCGTTGCGGGACGGCATGAGCCGCATCGAACGCAACGTGCAACTGGGCGTCGGCCTGCCGGATGCTGCACGGGACTTTGCCGAACTGTACGAACGGGACGAGTTTCACCTGTTCGCACTGGGCCTGCGCGTCAACCACCGCTACGGCGGCAACGCCAGCGAGCTGATGGAAAACCTGATCAGGTTGATTCGCGAGCGGGAACAGGCCAGTCGTCAATTGCGCGCCATGACCGGCGAGACGCGCATGACCTCCGTGGTGCTGGCGCTGCTGCCAGTGGGCATGGCGGGCTACTTCCTCGCGGTGAACCCGACTTATCTCATCCACATGTGGAACGACAGCGGCGGCCGAATCATGCTGATGGCAGCCTTCATCCTGCAAGTAGTGGGCTGTCTGGCGCTGTGGCGCATGTTGCGGAGTATCTGAAATGGCCATCGCACTGTGCGCAATGATGCTGGTGGCTGCCGCACTGCTTGTGCTGTCCAATATCGCCCGCCAACGTCGCAGTGAGCGTCTCGTCGTTCAGCGTCTCAAGGGCCAGACCGTGCGCGAAAGCCGCATCGGCAGCTGGCTGCGCCTGCTGGGTGACACCCGCCTGGGCCAGCGCACTGTCAGCCTGGACAAAGAAACGCAACTGCTGCTCAACCGGGTCGGCTGGCGGCGGGCCAGCAAGCGCTCTTTGTATGCAGCGTGCCAGATCGGCGTGCCGTTCGGGCTGGTTACTGTGGTGGTGCTGGCTCAGATGCTGTTCTTCAAAGAGGTCCCACAACCGTTGGTCGCGCCCATGTTCGCGCTGTGCATCGGCTACCTGCTGCCCAAAAGGGTTCTGGCCGCCTACGCCAAGGCACGCCAGAAACAGGTCGTCGTCGAGATATCCACCTTTATCCCGCTGCTGCGCATTTTGTTCGAATCCGGCATGGCGGTGGAACAGGCGTTGCGAGTACTCAGCAGTGAAGGCAAGGACCTGCTGCCGGTCCTGTCGGAAGAAATCCGCGTCATTCTTACCCGGGTCGACTCGGGTCTGGAGCTGGGTGAAGAGCTGCGCAAGGCCTCGATCCTGATGGATGTGGATGAATTCAGCGACACCTGCGTGATTCTCAACCAGTTGATCCATCAGGGCGGCGGTGCGTTGAAATCGCTGCTGACCCTCAAACAATTGATCGACGATCGCCGCCTGACGCGCCTGCAGGAGTACATCTCCAAGCTGTCGGCGAAGATGTCGGTGGTCATGATGCTGTTTCTGTTTCCCGCACTGCTGATCGTGCTGGCAGGCCCCAGTTTTGTCGCCCTGAGCCGTGCTCTGGGCGGTTGAGGTTCAGGTTGTTCAAGGAAGAGATGCAATGAAGGCAATCATCACGTTACTCGGGCTGTTAGTGCTGAACGGCTGTGCCAGCGACGGCAGCGCGCTCTGGATGCAGTCATCCACTCAGGCACAGAGCTGTCCAAAACTGACATCGGATCAGGAGCTGGCCCTGAATCTGGCCCAGAACATGGCGGACGAAGGCCGCCTGCACGCCAGCCTCGCCCATCTGGAAGAGCTGCCGGACAACCTGGGCGAAGTGCGCCTGCGCAAGGCCCGAGTGTTGCGGCTGCTGGGCAGCAACGAGGCAGAACCGCTGTACCGCAGCCTGCTCGGCACCTGTCGCGCGGCTCAAGGTGAACATGGTCTGGGGCAACTGGCCGCCGCACGGGGTGACAATGCCCAGGCTCAGCAGCATTTGCTCAGGGCCAGCAAGCTGGAGCCCACCGACGAGAAAATCCGCAATGATCTGGGCGTGGTCTATCTGAATCAGTTGAAGCTTGAACAGGCGCGCTTTCAATTCCTGACGGCCATGGAGCTCAAGCAGTCCGATCCGCTGGCAGCGGTGAATCTGGTCACCCTGCTGATTTATCAGGACAACTGGAAACAGGCAGCCGAACTGGCATCACGGGCCAACCTGACGCCCGAGCAGATCACCGACGCGACCGCGCGGGCTGAAAAGCTCAAGGTCGCGGCCGCCCAGCCTGCGACCCAGAAGACCCCGATCACCGCCAGGCTTGATCAGCCAGGCCAAGGAGCACGACCATGACCCGTACGACCCGGACGTTCTGCATCATGTGCGCTGCCGCAATCTTTTTTTCATCTGGCGCTCGGGCCATTGATGGCGGCACCTCGTCAAACAGTCAGCCTGCGAGCCAGAGCCAGACCGAAACCTGGCTGAATGTACAGGCCAAGGGCTCTGCCGCTTCTGCGATACCTCAGACCAGCACCTCTGCCGAGCGTGATCTGAGCCTGCAACGATGGCTCGACACCTTTAAGCATGAGATACCGGCGTATTACGACCAGAAAGCCGGTGGCAGCGTTTCTTCCGGCAAGTAGGATCGGCCCTTCGGAGTCCTCCTGAAATTGGCTCTTACAATCCTTGCCGCAGCACGCAGCGAAGCACTCCGTTATCATGCGCCAACTTCGAGCTCCGAGATTCTGGACTGCCATGCGCCGCTTGCTATGCCTGATGCTGTTGATCCTGACCTTGCCCGCCTTCGGCGCAAGCCTGCTGGAAAGTCGTCCCGCCCCGACTCTGGGCGGCGCTGCCCTCGATAACAGCAAGCAATTCCTGCCCGTTCGTCAGGCCTTTCAACTGAGCCTCATCGAAACCACACCCGAATCGATCAAGCTGCGTTTCGTCGCCACCGAAGGCTACTACCTGTATCGCCATCGTTTTCAATTCCGCACCGAGCCGGCCGACATTGGTCTGGGCGAGGCACAACTGCCCAAAGGCGAGCAGAAGCACGACGAGTACTTCGGCGACGTTGAGGTCTACCACGGCATTCTGGACATCGACCTGCCGCGCAAACCCGGCGAAGAGCGACCTTTTACCCTTGCTGTCACCTATCAGGGCTGTGCCGACAAGGGCTTGTGCTATCCGCCCGAGACCGAACGCCTGGACATTGGTGATGTGAAGGCCAGTCAGCCTGCTTCCACGTCAGCCTCCGTTGCAAAAACCGCGTGGAGCTGGAAAGAGCTGGCGCTGTTTTTCCTGGCAGGTGTGGGCCTGACGTTTACGCCGTGCGTGCTGCCGATGCTGCCGATTCTGTCCGGCGTGGTACTGCGCGGACAGGTCGGTGGTCTGCGTGGTTTGAGCCTGTCGCTGGCTTACGTGCTGCCGATGGCGATCTGTTTTGCATTACTTGGCGCGCTGATGGGCATGTTCGGCGCAGGTCTCAATCTGCAGGCACGCCTGCAATCGGCCTGGGTGCTGGTGCCCTTCTCGGCCTTCTTCGTCATTTTCGCCATTGCCATGTTCGGCCTCTTCGAACTGCGCCTGCCGCAGGGCCTGAGCAATCGTCTGGATCGCATTGCGGGCAAGACCGAAGGCGGCTCGCTGTGGGGCGCTGCGGTGTTGGGCGTAGTTTCCAGTCTGCTGGTATCGCCCTGCGTTTCAGCACCTCTGGCGGGCGCACTGCTGTATATCAGTGCCAGCGGCGATGCAGTGGGCGGTGCCTTGAAACTCTTCGCATTGGGCCTGGGCATGGGCGCTCCGCTGCTGCTGGTGGCTACCGGTGGCGCCGCTTGGCTGCCGAAAAGCGGACCTTGGCTGGTCACGGTAAAAAACGCCATCGGCGTGTTGCTGCTGGCATTGGCCATTGGCTTGCTGAGTCGCGTTCTGCCCGGCCAGATCACCCTGTTGCTGGTCGGTTTGTTGAGCGCTGGTGTCGCACTGTTCATGGGTACGCTGCAACTGACCGACAAAACGCCTCGCCAAAAGCTCGCCCAACTCATCGGCCTGCTGCTATTGGTCTACGCTCTGGCATGCTGGTACGGCGCATTGACCGGCCAGACCGATCCCACACGCCCGCTGGGCCGCGCGCAGACGACGGCCAGCAGCGGTGCGGTAGCGTTGGCGGCCAACCCATGGCAAACCATCACCACCTCCGCAGAGCTGGACCGCGTGCTCGACGAAGCGAAGCGCGACGGCAAACCGTTGATGCTGGACTGGTACGCCGACTGGTGCATCAGTTGCAAGGTCATCGAACATGAAGTGCTGCCTGACCCTGGCGTTGTTGCACGATTGTCGGGCTATCGACTGGTGAAGTTCGACATGACGGAGAGCAACGCCGAGCAACGCGCACTGCTGGATCGCTACAAGCTGTTCGGCCCGCCAGCGTTGCTGTTTTTCAGCAAAAGCGGCGAAGAACTACAAAACGTTCGGGTCGTCGGCGAAATCGACGCTGCGGGGCTGATCGAGCGCCTGAATGGAGCAAATGACCAAATCTAGCGCCCGAGTCACAAACTTTGCGCGAATATCGCTCATCGTGCTGGCTACTGTTGTTAACTGGACAGTCCATTGCCCTTCCGGCATAGTCGCCGGGCGTAAACGCTCGCAGACAATAAAAGGACTACACAATGGCGACCATTCTGGTTCTTCACGGACCTAACCTGAATCTGCTGGGCACTCGGGAACCGGGTGTCTACGGCACCGTCACCCTGCCTCAGATCAATCAGGACCTGGAACAGCGCGCCCGCGACGCTGGCCACCATCTGATGTACCTGCAAAGCAACGCCGAATACGAACTGATCGACCGAATTCATGCCGCTCGCGACGAAGGTGTGGACTTTATTTTGATCAATCCGGCCGCTTTTACGCATACAAGTGTGGCAATACGTGACGCGCTGATGGGAGTGAGCATCCCATTCATCGAAGTGCATTTGTCAAACGTGCACAAGCGCGAACCTTTCCGCCATCACTCCTACTTTTCAGATGTCGCTGTAGGAGTGATCTGCGGCCTTGGCGCCAGCGGTTACCGACTGGCCCTGGAGGCCGCCCTGGAACAATTGGCCGTTGGCTCCAGGCCATGAATGGTGCAGCCAGACGCTGACCTCATGGCTTGAACCGGCTGCCGAACTGACTTACAGACCCCTTGGGAGTTGATGATTGATGGATATTCGCAAAGTCAAGAAACTGATCGAATTGCTGGAAGAGTCCGGCATCGACGAACTGGAAATTCGTGAAGGCGAAGAGTCCGTACGAATCAGCCGTCACAGCAAGACCCCGGCGCAACCGTATTACGCACCGGCGCCAGCGCCTGTAGCTGCACCGGTTGCCGCACCTGCGACAGCCGCTCCGGTTGCTGCCGAAGCGCCATCGGCCCCTGCGCTGAACGGCCACGTCGTCAAATCGCCAATGGTCGGTACGTTCTACCGCACCCCTGCGCCGACTTCGCCTGCATTCGTTGAAGTGGGCAAGACCGTCAAGGTCGGCGACACCATCTGCATCGTTGAAGCGATGAAAATGATGAACCACATCACGGCCGAAAAAGCCGGTGTGATCGAATCCATCCTGGTAGAAAACGGTCAGCCGGTTGAATTTGACCAGCCGCTGTTCACAATCGTTTGAACCGGGGAGAGCCTGCGATGTTGGAAAAAGTTCTGATCGCCAACCGCGGCGAAATTGCCTTGCGCATCTTGCGTGCCTGTAAGGAACTGGGCATCAAGACCGTCGCTGTACACTCCACGGCAGATCGCGAGTTGATGCACCTGGGCCTGGCAGACGAGACCGTCTGCATCGGTCCGGCGCCAGCCAACCTGTCCTATCTGCACATCCCTGCAATCATCGCGGCCGCCGAAGTCACCGGCGCCACGGCGATTCACCCGGGCTATGGCTTTCTCGCGGAAAACGCCGACTTTGCCGAGCAGGTCGAGAAATCGGGTTTTGCCTTCATCGGCCCCAAGGCCGACACCATTCGCCTGATGGGCGACAAGGTATCGGCCAAGGACGCCATGAAACGCGCCAACGTGCCTACCGTTCCAGGTTCCGATGGTCCACTGCCTGAAGACGAAGCCACTGCGCTGCGTATCGGCCGTGAAGTCGGCTACCCGGTGATCATCAAGGCCGCCGGTGGCGGTGGTGGTCGCGGCATGCGTGTGGTTCACAAGGAAGAAGACCTGATCGAAGCTGCTGCCCAGACCCGCGCCGAAGCGGCTGCCTGGTTCAGCAACCCGATGGTCTATCTGGAAAAATACCTGACCAACCCGCGTCACGTGGAAATCCAGGTCATTTCCGACGGCCAGGGCAATGCGATTCACCTCGGTGATCGTGACTGCTCGCTGCAACGCCGCCACCAGAAAGTACTGGAAGAAGCACCGGCTCCGTTCATCGATGAGCAGGCGCGCAAAGACGTCTTCGCTGCCTGCGTCAAGGCATGCGTCGACATCGGCTACCGCGGCGCGGGCACGTTCGAGTTCCTGTACGAGAACGGCCGCTTCTACTTCATCGAAATGAACACCCGTGTTCAGGTGGAGCACCCGGTTTCGGAGATGGTCACCGGTATCGACATCGTCAAGGAGATGCTCAGCATCGCCGCCGGCAACACGCTCTCGTTTACTCAGGATGACGTAGTCATCAAGGGTCATTCGCTGGAGTGCCGGATCAACGCTGAAGATCCGAAAACCTTCATCCCGAGCCCAGGCCTGGTCAAGCATTTCCATGCACCGGGCGGTAACGGCGTTCGTGTCGACTCGCACCTGTACAGCGGTTACAAGGTGCCATCGAACTACGACTCGCTGATCGGCAAGCTGATCACCTGGGGCGCGACCCGCGAAGAGGCCATGGCACGCATGCGCAACGCCCTGGACGAAATCGTGGTCGACGGGATCAAGACCAACATCCCGCTGCACCGTGATCTGACCCGCGATGAAGGCTTCTGCGAAGGCGGCGTCAACATTCACTACCTGGAGCACAAACTGGCCAATCAATAAGCCAGTGTGTTTCAAAACGACGAAGCCGCAGTGATGCGGCTTTGTTGTTTGCACCGCTTGGAAGTAAACTTGCCCGCTTCTCGCGGCCAAGCCCGCACTTATTTTTGAATCGAAGGTAATCCGCCATGCCTTGGCTGCAAGTCCGTCTCGCCATCAGCCCAGAACAAGCCGAAACCTACGAAGACGCTCTTCTCGAAGTCGGCGCCGTGTCCGTGACCTTCATGGACGCTGAAGACCAGCCGATTTTCGAACCCGAACTCAACACCACCCCGCTGTGGGCACACACCCACCTGCTGGCCCTGTTCGAAGCCGACACGGACGCCGATCTGGCGCTGGCGCACCTGCGCCTGCTGACTGACGCCGAATTGCCCGAGCACACCGCCGAAGTCATTGAAGACCAGGACTGGGAACGCAGCTGGATGGACAACTTCCAGCCAATGCGCTTTGGCCAGCGCCTGTGGATCGTCCCGAGCTGGCATGCCGCACCCGAGCCTGAGGCGGTGAATCTGCTGCTCGATCCAGGCCTGGCGTTCGGCACCGGCACGCATCCGACCACCGCACTGTGTCTGGAATGGCTCGACAGCCAGGACCTCAAGGGCTGCAACGTGCTGGATTTCGGCTGCGGATCGGGCATTCTGGCCATCGCCGCACTGTTGCTGGGCGCCGAACAGGCGGTCGGCACCGACATTGACGTGCAGGCCCTTGAAGCCTCCCGTGATAACGCCGGGCGCAACAACATCGCCGAACAACGCTTTGCGCTCTACCTGCCGGAAGACCTGCCCCGTGAACCCGCCGATGTACTGGTCGCCAATATTCTGGCCGGCCCGCTGGTATCGCTGGCACCGCAACTGGCAGAACTGGTCAGGCCGGGCGGGCGTCTAGCGCTGTCCGGCATTCTGGCCGAGCAGGGAGAAGACGTGGCTGCAGCCTATGCTGCTACATTCGATCTGGACCCGATCGCGAACCGTGATGGCTGGGTACGCATCACGGGCCGTCGCCGTTAACCGCCGCCTGAACCGGACCGCCGCATGACCGACAGTTTCGTCACCCAGTGCCCTCACTGCCAGACCAGTTTCCGAGTCAGCCACGCGCAACTGAGCGTGGCACGCGGCGTGGTGCGCTGCGGCGCCTGCCTGCAGGTCTTCAACGCCGCCCGACAATTGCTGGAGCAGCGAGCGAGCGACGAGCCCGGGAAACCGGTGCAGACCGACGCGCCATTGATCGTCGACCCGCCGATTGCCGAGCCTCTTCAGCCCACTCTGCCCGTTGCGCAGGTGCCCGCTGCAGAGCCTGCTGCGCCAGCCCGCGTCGAGCCAGCCAGAGTTCAGGACGAAGACGAGGACCTGTGGCAGGTCAGCGAAATGGACCTGGACAACCTGAACCTGGACGAAGAACTGGCGCGCCTCGAAAAGCGCGACAACCCGCGGTCAGACAGCTTTGCGCGCCACAACCGTAACGATGACAGCATGCTGACGGCGCAGCGTGACAACCCCAAGGCGGATGAATCCGCGTGGGTCGACACGCTGCACAACGATGACGTCAGTCATCTACCTGAACTGCAGGCCGAAGTGGTCGACGAGCCTGCGCATCATGATGATGAAGAGCACAGGCACTCAGACAACGACCGCACCGAACCCTCGCTGTCGGCAGGCAACCACCTGGACGATGACGAGCCTATGGCGCCGCCGGTCAGTCTGCGCAAACAGCCTGTAACCGAAAAAGCCGAACGCTGGTCCGCAGTCGACGACGATGACATCGATGATCATGATGACGAATACGTCAACGACGAGCCGGAACCAGATCCGCGCAGCAAACGCACGCGCAATGAACCTGCGGTACGCGACAAGCCCCTGATTGACCTGACAGACGACCCTCTGCAACTGGACTGGCAGCCACCAAAGCCGCGATCGGGCCGTCGCCTTGCGTGGGCACTGCTGATCCTGCTGGCCCTCGTGGGACTTGCCGGGCAATACATCTGGTATCACTTCGATCAACTGGCACGTCAGGATCAGTACCGCCCATGGTTCCAGCAGTTGTGCCCGCAGATTGGCTGCAAGGTGCCGTCGAAAGTCGACATTTCCCTGCTCAAAAGCAGCAATCTGGTGGTGCGCAGTCATCCCGAATTTCAGGGTGCCCTGATCGTGGATGCAATCATCTATAACCGGGCCTCTTTCTCCCAGCCGTTTCCACTGCTGGAGCTGCGTTTTGCTGACACCAGCGGTCAACTCATTGCCAGTCGTCGGTTCAAACCGGGCGAATACCTGAGCGGTGAAATGGCGGGCAAGGAAGAGATGCCGCCGCAGACTCCCATCCATATTGCGCTGGATATCCTCGATCCGGGGGCGAAGGCCGTGAATTACAGCCTGAACTTCCGTTCGCCCGAATAGCGATCCTGCAGGGTGAAACCACCCTGCACAGACCTGCTTTATCTGTTGTTTTCCCCGAACAACCCAGCATTTTCGCCAGGCATTCTCTGACAATCGCTCTGGAATCCCGGTCTTGGCGAGATGGAAAAAGTTGTTCAGATTTTATCCAATTCAGCCTTTATCCAGTCATCGAGAGCGGGTATCATGCCCACCCTTTTTCAAACTCTCGGCTCGGTCTGACGGTTGCACAAGCAGCTGGCTGAACGACCCGTTGCAGACCGTGTGAAACGGTTGTTTACACGGCCTGCGGATGATTCGGCCCCACTATAGGTAAGGCTATGTCGGCGGTACGCATCGGCCCATATACATTGCAGAACGGCTTGATCCTCGCCCCTATGGCGGGCGTCACTGACCAGCCTTTCCGTCAGCTGTGCCGTCAACTCGGCGCAGGGCTGGTGGTCTCGGAAATGGTGACCAGCGACATGAGCCTGTGGAACAGCCGCAAATCGCGTCTGCGCATGATCCACGAAGGTGATCCCGAGCCCCGCTCGGTACAGATCGCCGGTGGAGATCCGCAGATGCTGGCGGACGCGGCACGTGCCAATGTCGAGCTGGGCGCCCAGATCATCGACATCAACATGGGCTGCCCGGCCAAGAAGGTATGCAACAAGGCAGCCGGTTCAGCGCTGTTGAAAGACGAACAACTGGTGACCGAGATCCTGCAGGCGGTGGTGGCTGCGGTCGATGTGCCGGTCACGCTGAAGATACGCACCGGCTGGGACCGGGAGAACAAAAACGGGCTCACCGTCGCAAGAATCGCCGAGCAGGCCGGCATTCAGGCCCTCGCGGTCCACGGGCGAACCCGTGCAGACCTTTACACCGGTGAAGCCGAGTACGACACGATTGCTGCCATCAAGCAGGCTGTGTCGATCCCTGTATTTGCAAACGGCGACATCGATTCACCTGAAAAAGCCCGGTATGTATTGCAGGCCACCGGAGCGGACGGGTTACTGATTGGCAGGGCAGCCCAGGGGCGGCCGTGGATTTTTCGCGAGATAGAACACTACCTGCGTACCGGCGAGAAACTCCCGGCGCTGCAGCTCGGTGAGGTGGAGCGGATCCTGCTGGAGCATCTGGCAGCACTTCATGTGTTCTATGGCGACGTGATGGGCGTGCGAATTGCACGCAAACATGTCGGCTGGTATCTCGCAACCTTGCCGGGCGCCAGGGAGTTTCGCGCCCGATTCAATCGATTGGAAGATACGGAAGCACAGTGCGCCAACGTTCGGGAGTTCTTCAGCCAAGGCTGCAAGGGCCCGGATAACCAGAACGATAAAGAGGTGGCCGCATGACGATGATGACCGAGACTTTAGTGAGTGGAACAACACCCGTGAGCGACAACGTCAATTTGAAACAACACCTGAACACGCCGAGCGAAGAGGGTCAGACCCTGCGCGGCAGTGTCGAGAAGGCGTTGCACAATTATTTCGCCCACCTCGAAGGCGCATCCGTCACTGACGTCTACAACCTGGTGTTGTCGGAAGTCGAGGCTCCGCTTCTGGAAAGCGTGATGAACTACGTCAAGGGCAACCAGACCAAGGCCTCCGAGCTGCTGGGCCTCAATCGCGGCACGCTGCGCAAGAAACTCAAACAGTACGATCTGCTTTAAGCATTCAAAACAGAAAAGGCGACCCACCTGACAGCGGTCGCCTTTTTTTGCTGACTTCTTTTGCTTTTGATGGAAATCGAGATGACCGACCAGACTACCCGCCTGCCGATCCGCCGCGCTTTGATCAGCGTATCCGACAAGACCGGAATCCTCGAATTCGCCCGCGAGCTTGAAGCGCTGGGCGTCGAGATCCTGTCCACTGGCGGCACGTTCAAGCTGCTCAAGGACAATGGCGTTGCGGCAGTGGAAGTGGCCGACTACACAGGCTTCGCCGAAATGATGGATGGCCGGGTCAAGACCCTGCACCCCAAGATCCACGGCGGCATTCTGGGTCGTCGCGGCATCGACGATGCAATCATGAACGAGCACGGTATCAATCCGATCGACCTGGTTGCCGTCAATCTCTATCCGTTCGAAGCCACCGTCTCCAAGCCGGGCTGCGACCTGCCGACCGCGATTGAAAACATCGACATCGGTGGCCCGACCATGGTCCGTTCCGCCGCCAAGAACCACAAGGACGTCGCCATCGTCGTCAACGCGAGCGACTACGGCCAGGTGCTGGAAAGCCTCAAGGCTGGCGGCCTGACCTATGCCCAGCGTTTCGACCTGATGCTCAAGGCGTTCGAACACACCGCCGCCTACGACGGCATGATTGCCAACTACCTGGGCAGTGTCGATCAGACGGCACAGACCCTGAGCACCGAAGGCCGCAGCCAGTTCCCCCGCACCTTCAACACCCAGTTCGTCAAGGCACAGGAAATGCGCTACGGCGAGAACCCGCACCAGAGCGCGGCGTTCTACGTTGAAGCCAAACCTGCCGAAGTCGGCATCGCGACCGCCACCCAGCTGCAAGGCAAGGAGCTGTCGTTCAACAACGTGGCCGACACCGATGCCGCGCTGGAATGCGTGAAGAGCTTCGTCAAACCTGCCTGTGTGATCGTCAAGCACGCCAACCCGTGCGGCGTCTCGGTCTGCCCGGACGAGGAAGGCGGTATCCGCCAGGCCTACGAGCTGGCCTACGCGACAGACACCGAGTCGGCCTTTGGCGGCATCATTGCGTTCAACCGTGAGCTGGATGCCGAGACGGCCAAAGCCATCGTCGAGCGTCAGTTCGTCGAAGTGATCATTGCCCCGAGCGTCAGCGCCGAAGCGCAGGCCATCGTGGCCAGCAAAGCCAATGTGCGCCTGCTGACCTGCGGCCAGTGGAGCGAGCGCACCCCTGCGTGGGACTACAAGCGCGTCAACGGCGGTCTGCTGGTGCAGAGCCGTGACATCGGCATGATCACGGCCGACGACCTCAAGGTCGTTACCAAGCGCGCCCCGACCGAGCAGGAAATCCACGACCTGATCTTCGCCTGGAAAGTCGCCAAGTACGTGAAGTCCAACGCCATTGTCTACGCCAAGAACCGCCAGACCATCGGCGTCGGCGCAGGCCAGATGAGCCGCGTGAACTCGGCACGCATCGCCGCCATCAAGGCCGAGCACGCCGGTTTGCAGGTTCAGGGCGCAGTCATGGCTTCCGACGCATTCTTCCCGTTCCGTGACGGCATCGACAACGCGGCCAAGGTCGGCATCACCGCTGTCATCCAGCCGGGCGGTTCGATGCGTGACAATGAAGTCATCGCCGCGGCAGACGAAGCCGGTATTGCGATGGTTTTCACCGGTATGCGCCACTTCCGCCACTAACTCAGGAAACGGCCGCACTGCCGCAGGCGTCTGCTGCGTTGGATGGGGCTCCGCTGATGCTCATTGCCAGGAGGCAACTCCGCTCAGCGAAGCCCCATCCGCCTTGCATACACCTACGTCATTGCGACCTCGTACCGCGGGGTCATCTGACGATGAACTGCCGCGTTACCTCCCAGAATCAGCGTCATCGAGGTTTTTGACATGAATGTTTTGATTATCGGCAGTGGCGGTCGTGAACACGCCCTGGCATGGAAAGTCGCGCAGGATCCACGTGTAGAGAAAGTATTCGTTGCGCCGGGCAACGCAGGCACGGCCATCGAAGCCAAGTGCGAAAACGTTGCAATCGACGTGCTGGCGCTGGAGCAACTGGCTGACTTCGCCGAGAAGAACGTCTCGCTGACCATCGTCGGCCCGGAAGTGCCGCTGGTCGCTGGCGTCGTGGACCTGTTCCGCAGCCGCGGCCTGGATTGCTTCGGCCCGACTGCCGGTGCAGCCCAGCTTGAAGGTTCCAAGGCGTTCACCAAGGACTTCCTGGCACGCCACAAGATCCCGACCGCCGATTACCAGAACTTCACCGAAATCGAGCCTGCGCTGGCCTACCTGCGCGAAAAAGGCGCACCGATCGTCATCAAGGCCGACGGCCTGGCGGCCGGCAAGGGCGTCATCGTTGCAATGACCCTGACCGAAGCCGAAGACGCCGTACGCGACATGCTGGCAGGCAATGCCTTTGGTGACGCAGGCTCGCGCGTCGTGATCGAAGAATTCCTCGATGGCGAAGAAGCCAGCTTCATCGTCATGGTCGACGGCAAGAACGTTCTGCCCATGGCCACCAGTCAGGATCACAAGCGTGTCGGCGATGGCGACAGCGGCCCGAACACCGGCGGCATGGGTGCCTACTCCCCTGCCCCGGTGGTGACCGCCGAGGTTCATCAGCGGGTCATGGACCTGGTCATCTGGCCGACCGTCCGGGGCATGGCAGAGGAAGGCAACGTTTACACGGGCTTCCTCTATGCTGGCCTGATGATCGACAAGGCTGGCAACCCCAAGGTGATCGAATTCAACTGCCGTTTCGGCGATCCGGAAACGCAGCCGGTCATGCTGCGACTGCAATCGAGTCTGGTCCTGCTGGTCGAGGCCGCCCTGGCACAGGCGCTGGACAAGATCGAAGCGCAATGGGATCCACGCCCGAGCCTGGGGATCGTTCTGGCAGCAGGCGGCTACCCTGCCGACTACGCCAAGGGCGATTTCATCAACGGGCTGGATGAAGCCGCTAAACTCAATGGCAAGGTTTTCCACGCGGGCACCGCTCTGCAGGATGGCCGTGTCGTGACCAGCGGTGGTCGTGTACTGTGTGCGACAGCCCTGGGCGACAGCGTGGGCACCGCTCAGCAGAACGCCTACGCGCTGGCGGCAAAGATTGATTGGGAAGGTTGTTTCTATCGCAAGGACATTGGCTACCGGGCCATTGCCCGTGAGCGTGGTGAGAGCCAGGAATAAAAGACCAGGCCAGCCCTTTTCGGAGGCTGGCCGGTGTTCCCGGCGCTGCGCAGTTTTACCAGGTATTCACTCACGAAGGGATTTCATTGTGCGCTGGCTCAGGATTGCCATAGCCTCAACCGTCGGGTTGATGACCTTGCTCTTCATGCTCTCGGCTCAAGCCGAACATGGATCGGGCTGGTCAACGTTGCTCGACGAAAAGGCAAGCCTGGACCTGGAGGAAATCCGTTCGGCGCGCTATCAGAATCAGTTCAGCCCTGTCGAACTCGAACGCGTCACTGCAGCGGGCAGACACAGTGCTGTCTGGCTGCACTATCGACAGCATCCGACACAGCACGAGCAACTGCTGCGTATTTTCGCACCCGACCTTGCCACCGCCGACATGTACGTCATGGACGGAGATCGTCTGGTCGATTACATGCGCACAGGCAATGAAGTACCCAGGCAGGATCAGCGACTGCCATCCAACGACTTTCTGCTGACCGTACCGCAGAGCAGCGTCCCGCTGGACATCTACCTCAGGCTGGTTTCAACCCAGCAAATGCGCCCCAGCATCACGCTGGAGCCCGCCATCGAAAGCGCGGCCGACGAAACCGAGCCGTTTCTGTTCGGCCTGCTGTTCGGTGCACTGGCCATGCTCATTGTTCAGAACCTGACCCGCTACGGACACTCACGTTCGCGCAGCAACCTGTGGCTGGCGGCCTGTGAGGCCTTGCTGGCACTGAGCGCCCTGCTGCTGCTCAACCTGCTCAGCCCACTCGAGTCCTGGAACATCGCACAGACTCCCGGCGCCCATCTCGCCTTGCTGATGGCCGCCATTGCCGGACTGATCTACACCTACTGCTTCTTTGTGCATCGCAACGTGAAAGTGCTGGATCGTCTGCTGCTGGGCAATGCCGTGCTCATGGGCATCGGTGCGCTGCTTGTGATGCTCGACGATGACCTGCCCATCAACATCCTGACGTTCGTACTGGTTTCCATGACCACACTGAGCATCCTCGCGGTCTCGGTGTGGCACTGGCAGAAAGGCTACCGCTCGGCGCGTCTGTTCGTGCTGGGCATGATCACCTTCAACATCGGCTACATGATCGTGCTGCCCGGCCTGCTGTGGCTGAGTCTGGTGCCGCCACAGTGGCTGATCCTCGCCCTGCTGTGCGTGTTCTGCATCAGCGGGCTGTTGATGAGCATCGCCCTCAGCGAGCGCCAGCGCAGCATCACCGAGGACCGATTCAGCATCAGCCGCGATCAGGCCGCCAGCACGGCCGAAATCAACGCCAAGGCCGAATTCCTGGCCAAGATCAGTCATGAAATCCGCACCCCGATGAATGGCGTGCTGGGCATGACCGAACTGCTGCTGGGCACACCGCTGTCGGTCAAGCAACGCGATTACGTGCAGACCATTCACAGCGCAGGCAACGAACTGCTCACGCTGATCAACGAAATTCTCGACATCACCAAGCTTGAATCGGGGCAGATCGAGCTGGACGACGTGCAGTTCGACATCAGCGCACTGGTCGAGGACTGTCTGAACATCTTCCGCGCCAAGGCCGAGCAACAGCAGGTCGAACTCATCAGCCTGATTCAGCCGCAGGTGCCTCGCGTGATCGGCGGTGACCCGACCCGACTGCGCCAGACACTGTTGAGCCTGCTGGAAAACGCACTGAAGAAAACCGAAGAAGGCGAAATCCTGCTGGCCGTTGCGCTGGACAGCGCAAAGTCCGGCACGCCGCGTCTGCGCATCTCCGTGCAGGACACCGGTGAGTCGCTGTCGGATGAAGAGCGTGACGCGTTGTTGCATGCGGAACTGCACAGCAAGAATTTCCTGGCCAGCAGCAAGCTGGGTGGCCACCTCGGGCTGGTGATCGCACGGCAACTGATCGTGCTGATGGATGGCGAATTCGGCATTCAGAACAGCGGCACGCCGGGCAATACCCTGTGGCTGACGCTGCCGCTGGACGCCAAGCTGCTGGAACAGCCCACCATCGATCTGGACAGTCCGCTGAAGGATGCCCGCGTGCTGGTGGTCGACGACAATGACACCTGCCGCAAGGTGCTGGTGCAGCAATGCAGCGCCTGGGGCCTGAACGTGAGTGCCGTGGCCTCCGGCAAGGAAGCGCTGGCCCTGCTGCGCACCAAGGCGCACTTGCGGGACTATTTCGACGTGGTGCTGCTGGATCAGAACATGCCGGGCATGACGGGTATGCAACTGTCGGCCAAGATCAAGGAAGACCCGAGCCTCAACCACGACATTCTGCTGATTATGCTGACAGGCATCAGCAATGCGCCAAGCAAGATCATCGCCCGTAACGCGGGCATCAAACGCATTCTGGCCAAGCCCGTGGCAGGCTACACGCTCAAGACCACGCTGGCTGATGAACTGACCCAGTTGAACAAGGGCGTCACACCGATCAATCCGGCGCCGGTGCTGAACATGCCGGTTCGTGTGCCAAGCGATTTCCGCATTCTGGTGGCTGAAGACAACAACATCTCGACCAAGGTGATCCGCGGCATGCTGGGCAAGCTCAACCTGCATCCCGATACCGCCAGCAATGGCGAGGAAGCCCTCCGCGCCATGAAAGCGCAGCGCTACGATCTGGTGCTGATGGACTGCGAAATGCCGATCCTCGACGGGTTCTCGGCCACCGAGCAGTTACGCGCCTGGGAAGTCGGCAATCAGCGCGTACGCACGCCGGTCGTGGCCCTGACCGCGCACATCCTTACCGAACACAAGGATCGTGCACGTCAGGCTGGCATGGACGGCCACATGGCCAAGCCTATCGAACTGTCTCAGTTGCGTGAACTGGTCGAGCACTGGGTGGCGCAACGCGACAAGGTTCGCGGCCTGACATCGGCTGGCGAACTCTACCAGCAGAACTGACAACGTCAGGTCAGGCAGCGCGCTGCCTGATAGACTGCTCTCGCCCGCCCCCTGCTGCCAAGAGCCCATGCCATGCTCCATGTGTTGTCCAGCGTTTACCTGAAGATGCTGGTGCTTTACAGCCCGTTCTTCGTCCTGTCCTGCTTTATCAGCCTGACCCGTGGCCATTCGCGCAAGGAACAGAAGCGCCTGGCCTGGAAAGTCGCGCTGGCAACGCTGGTTTCAAGCGTCCTGCTGTACCTGTTCGGGCGGGTGATTTTCGATGTGTTCGGCATCACGGTCGATGCATTCCGGATCGGCGCCGGCAGCGTCCTGTTCATCTCGGCGCTGGGCATGGCTCAGGGCAAGTCCGCAATCCAGACCGACAACATCCAGCAAGACGTGACCATCGTCCCCCTGACCATCCCGATCACCGTCGGCCCCGGTACAATCGGCGCCCTGCTGGTCATGGGCGTGAGCCAGCCACATTGGGATGACAAGCTCACCGCCATTCTGAGCATTGCGCTGGCCAGTCTCACAGTCGGTGTGGTGCTTTACCTCTCCAACCGTATCGAGCGGATCCTCGGCGATCAGGGCCTGCAGATCGTCAGTCGGCTGATGGGGCTTTTCGTCTGTGCGCTGGCCGCGCAGATTATCTTTACCGGTGTCCGGGGTTATCTGATTACCTGACTGACTCAGGCCAGGTTCTCGAAGTAGATACGTGTGTAGCGATCCAGATTATCGACGACCTTTTCACGAAAGGGCTCGTAACTGTCCGCAGAGTAACGATAGGCGCCACCGTCGATACGAATGTTCAGGGTAGACGTGGGCCGGGTAAACCATGAACCGCCTGTTGATTCTGTCTGCATATGAATGCCACATACAAGCACATCGACAGCGCCAGCCGTTGACTGTCGGCAAGGTACAATCTGCAAGCTTTCGCCTCGACTGGTACTGAACCAATCCTCGAAAAAAGCCTTCATCTGATGGCTGCTCAGGAGTTTTCCCAGCGCTTCGCTGGCCAGACTCGCCAGCTCCGCATGGCCGGATCCGCGAATGACGTCTCGCGTCGCAACAAGCAAATCACGAGGCTTGTTAATTAGAAATGTTTCTTTATTCAATGCGCCACTCAGGCTGAAGCCGTTCTGATATAGGCCTGCCTGATACCGGTTTATCCATTTGGACCAGTCTTGCTGACGATCAAATTTACGGCCTGCTCTGATTTCCGAGTAATTCAGGCAATCAAGGATATCATTCGTCTCTTGCTCCGATGCGTCAGCAAAAAAGGACACCAGACTATGTCCAGTCATCAGGAGCGGAGCCTGCGCGTTACTCATCTCCTTCATCCAATGCAGGCGTACAAAGTAGAGGCAGTATCAAACCGTCTTTTTTGCCGACCAGAAAACTCTGGACCTTTTTACGCACACTCTGATATCCACTGACGTCCCAGTTGTGCGTGGAAAACCGCAGATCAATCTCGCCCACAATTTTGTCAGGAGAAAATACCTGCCGGTACACATCAGGCTCTGCTTCAGCTGTCGTCGTGAATGTCATGAATAATGACGTCAGTGTGGCCACTCCATCCAGAGCACTGAGCTGCAGGGTAAAGGTCGAATGCCCGGGCTTTTCGACGCGCACCTTCACGGTAAACCGCTGGAACAGGGTTGAGCAATGATCAGTAGGCGCCAGAATGGCTATACAACGCAGTAACTCCTTGAAGTGCCCCTGTGTCTCTGGATGGCTTGAGGTGCCCTGCTTGATCAGCCATTCAAAAGAAATAGCTGCATCGTCCGCAGGCTCGAATGCACGCCGCTGATAGTATGAGGAGGCCCACTTCAACTCCTGCATCGCTTTCTCATGCAGGGAATACCAAGTGAAGGGCGCATCAAATTTTTGGGTCTTGAGATCAGCGTACAGTTGACAAAACAGCAGGGCGTCGCTGGTGTCGCTCAGACTCTTTAAAGACAGCGCACTGTTCACTGACAGCAACTGACCGGCCAGCACAAACCTTTCATATTTAATATTCATCGCGTGCATCCTTGCACTCACTTAAATGAATGGAGGTTGCTGCAAAGCAACCTCCAGCCCAACCGTTAGTTCAGTCCGTCGAAGAAATCATCCGCATCCCGGTCCAGATACTTGAGGATTTTTGGTTTGTAACGCTCATGCGAAGCCTTGTCGAAGTTCAGGCCTTTTACCAGACGCCTGATTTTAAGACGTGAAACCGACCATTTCCAAAACAGTGCGCCTCCCGAATCACTCATGTAGTCGCAATGCATGGACAGCAGATAGGTCACCGGAATGCCGCTGGCAGACTCCAGGCAAGGCATGATGCGGAACGTCGAGGTGTTGCCCTTTTTACTATTGTGCTCGAACAGCTTCATGAGCGGTTCGTTCTTCTGCAGTTTATCCAGAGTCAGACTCAGCAACTGAATGAGCGTTGCCTTGTTGGGGCCTGCAATTGCGCCGATCAGCTCAAGCACCACTGAATCCATGGTCAGCGACTGATCGTGGGTAGTGTACTCACCGTACTCATGCCCACCGAGCGTGAGCCATCCGCCGTAACGCATGGCAGTGGAGTATTCCTCTAACCACTTGATGGGATCACTGCTGATATCCGACTTGCTGTGCGCAACTGTTTCGGCGAAGGCGACGGACAACATGACAGCCTCGCGATTCTCTGCACTGACGCCGTCAGCAAACGCGATGATCGCAGGCGATTCTTTATTTATCTGCCCAACAGGATCATTAACATCGCTCATACCAACGCTGCTCGACAGGGCCATTGCCTGAGGCACAATCACATGATCAGCCTGCGTCAGCGCCGGCAACGCCTCAAAGTAAGTATCTGCTTCTTTATCCGTCGGGAACGATGGGGTTTCTTCGTAAATCATTTTGCATTCCTTGCATTAATGAGTTTCAGACGGGCCGTTTTTGGCCTCTCATTAAAACTATCGACGAAACCGAAACCCCACAACCTTGGCACTTGGCCTGCCTCGCACTCAAACCAGGACCCAGCCCATTGAGCCACTGAATGACCGAAACAGCATGGACACGGGACACTTATAAGTTTCCTTCGCTGCCATTTATATATGCCTTCGAAGCACAGTAACGCTACTGCGGATACGGAAAGAAAAAACAACAAGCCTCGTTGATAAAGCCCACTTCTTTTAGGGAATGCTCCTCAAACCACGCAAGTATTCTCCTACAAATCCTCACCAACAAAAGAAGCCTCGGCTTTTCAATGGTTGATGAGGTTTGTACATGAGACGTATTGAGCAGTGGAGGCTAAGGCTTTTTTCCATACCAGCGCGGTGTATAGACCCACTGACTTCCGTCGGGACGCGCGAAGACGCAGGTCAGAGACGAGCCCACCAGAACCATAGTGCGCATGTCCACCTGCTCGGGCGTCAACTCGCCCAGCGTAATGATGCGCAGGGTCTGACCCGGACGGCCAATGTCTCGGCCCAGCGTGACCGGCGTCTCGGGTGTGCGGTGCTGACGCACGATCTCCAGTGCCCGGCCCAGTTGCCAGGGCCGCGAGCGGGAAATCGGGTTGTAGAACGCCAGCGCAAGGTCCGCCTGAGAGGCCAGGTCCAGACGCTTTTCGATGACGTCCCACGGCTTGAGGTTGTCCGACAGCGAGAGTACGCAGAAGTCATGCCCCAATGGCGCACCGGCCTGGGCTGCGGTGGCCAGCGAGGCCGAGACGCCGGGCAGGATTTCCAGCTCGACAGCATGCCACTGCGGATTGTCTGACTCGTGCAGCGCTTCAAGCACGGCCGAGGCCATGGCGAACACACCGGGATCGCCCGACGACACCACCACCACCGAGCGACCTTGTGCCGCCAGCTCGAACGCATGGCGTGCCCGCATCATCTCCTCGCGATTATCGGTGCAGTGCAACACCTGATCCGCACGAAACGGTCCGGCCATGCGCACGTAGGTTTCGTAACCCAGTACGTCATTGGCCCGCGCCAGTTCGGCCTTGACTGCGGGCACCATCAGATCAGCAGCGCCCGGCCCCAGGCCGATCACAGCAAGACGCCCACGGCCACGACCGATGCGGCTGACGTCCAGCGGCTGAGCCGCGACCGAGATAGCCAGGCCCGAAGTGCTCACAGGTGGCAGTAATTGCGGGACCGCACTCATCGCCATCTCACTGGGCGAGCCCGCAGCGGCAAAACGCACCGGCACGTCCAGCTCTGCGGCAGCCTGATGCAGCAGCGCATTGGCCATGTGGTGCTCACCCGCCAGCAGGCAGGCCAGAGACTGTTCGGCAATGCGGGCATCACGCAGGGCCTGACGAACCCGAGACGCCAGTTCAGGCGAGCAATCGTCCACCGCCACCAGCACGTTGCGCGGATAGATCAGCAGTTCGTTGGCCGACAGTTCACGCAGACCGGAGCCAATGTGGATCGACAATTCTGCCTGCGGATCTTCAGGCAGTTGCGCCTGAGCCAGCCAAGGCGCGTCACCTTCGATACGCACCTGTTCGCCGGACAGCAGATCGGACACGAAGCGCTTGCCCAGTTCCAGGTCGCCCAACGCATAGCCACTCGGCGGATTGAGCAGGCAGGTGCCGAATCGCAGTTCGCCACTGGTGGTGATCGCCGGATTGACCGCGAGGCCTGCGGCAATCGTGCGGGCCATGACGTTGACGCCGCCCAGCCCGCCGAGCAGCGGCACCACCGCGCTACCGTCTTCGGCCACGGCCAGCACTGGCGGCTCGACGCCCTTCTCCAGCAACAGCGAGGCCAGTGTACGAATCACGATGCCCGCCGCGCACAGCGCAATGATCGGGGTGTTCTGCTGATACAGCTGACGCACGGTGGCGCCGAATTCGGTGTAGGTGCTATCAGCGCCCTGTACTCGTTCAGCCAGACCGTGAATCACTGCATCGGGATACAGACGCTGGATACGCCGTGCGGTCGCAAGGCTGCCGTTGCCGAGAATGACGATGGCCGGAATGTTGTGCGCCATCAGCCTTGCCACCTGTCGCCGGGAACAATGATCAACGAGAAATAGGGCGAGGACATCGGATCGACCTGATCCAGCGGCACGATCTTCTGATTGGCCATGGTGGCCCGCTCGACGTAAAGCGCACGTTCGTGCATGCCCAGTTCGGTCAGCACTTCTCGCACCTTATGGAAGTTGCGACCCAGCTTCATGATCACCGCCGCGTCGGCATCGGCGAGCTTGCGTTTCAGGTCTTCATGGGAGAGCACGCCAGACAGCACCGACAGGCTCTGATTGCGGTACACCAACGGCGCACCCAGCACCGAAGCGCCGCCCAGCATCGAGCAGACGCCCGGAATCACCTCAGCCTCGTAACGCTCGGCCAGACGGTCGTGCAGATACATGTAGGAGCCATAGAAGAACGGGTCGCCTTCGCAGATTACCGCCACGTCCCGGCCGGCATCCAGATGTGCAGCGACCTGTTGGCTCGACTCGTCATAGAAATCACTGATGACTTTTTCGTACGACAGCGGCGCGGGCAGCGCTTCGGTGGTGACCGGGTAGACCAGCGGCATCAGCGTCTGCACCTCCTGAAGGTGCGCCTCAATAATGCCGAACGCGTTGCCTTTCTTGCCCTTGGCCACGAAATACGCGACCACTGGCGACTCGCGCAGCAGGCGTAGGGCCTTCACGGTAATCAGTTCCGGGTCGCCGGGGCCGACACCCAGGCCAATCAATCGACCGCGTGCCTGCATCATTCGATCTCCGTGGCCAGTGCGTTGACGGCGGCCACGGCCATGGCGCTGCCGCCACGACGGCCCTGCATGATCACGAACGGCACGCCACGGCTGTCAGCGGCGAGCATGGCCTTGGACTCGGCGGCGCCAACGAAACCAACCGGGAAACCGAGGATCAGCGCAGGCTTCGGCGCACCCGCATCGAGCATTTCCAGCAGATAGAACAGCGCCGTCGGTGCGTTACCGATCACCACCACACTGCCTTCCAGGTACGGACGCCACAGTTCCAGCGCCACGGCGGAACGGGTGTTGCCCAATTCCAGCGCCATCTCGCGTACGCCTTCGTCGTGCAGCGTGCAGATGATTTCGTTATTGGCCGGCAAACGCGTGCGGGTGATGCCCTCGGACACCATGCGCGCATCACACAGGATCGGTGCGCCCGCCGCCAGCGCTTCACGCCCGGCCTTGCCTGCGCCCGGCGAGAAGCGCAGGTCTTCGATGACTTCGACCATTCCGCAGGCGTGGATCACGCGCACGGCGAGTTTTTCCAGGTCGGCAGGGATCGTGTCCAGGCGCGCTTCAGCGCGAATGATCGAGAAGGAGTTGCGATAAATCTCCTGACCATCGCGGATGTAATCAATCATGCAGTGCTGCTCCGTGAGTCGGCGTTCAACAACGCACCGACTGCTTCAATAGTGAGGTCACGCGCGCGCAGCACACCGAAACCGGCATGGGCTGCGTCGCGAAAATAAAGGTCATAGCGGCCGGGCGAGACGGCCAGCAGGGTCACGGGTGCCACATGCGCCGCCGCGCAGGAACGTCGGCAACCCGTGAGGTGCACCGCCTGGCTTTCATGCAAGCTGGCGGCCAGCAATCGGGCGTCAGCCTTGGTGTCGGCCAGTCCCTTGGCGCACCCGGCAGAGCCGGTGCAGGCAACAATGTGCGCCAGCGGCTCCTCGACCGAGCCGATCAGGCCGGCAGCCTGCAACGCATCGAGCACATCCGGCCCTCGTTCGACCGGAACGTTGGGCAGCATCAGGCTTTGCCAGGGCGTCAGACGCAAAGAGCCGTCGCCCTGCTCCGTGGCCAGTTGAGCGACAGCCGAGAGCATCCCGGCATCGAGACGTCCCAGCGGTACGGCAGCGCCCACCGCGACCAAGCCTGCATCGGCCTGTGGATAAATCCCGATATGGCGATCTGGCTGGATGGCAGGACGTTGCCAGTCCGTAATCCCGGGCTCGACGCACAAGGCGACGTTCAAACGCGCCGAAAGCCGACTGAGGATTTCGTCGGTCGATACCTCGGCCAGCAGATGGCGCATGCGGGTGTGCTCCGGGCGCGCCAGATCGAGAAACAGCTCCAGCAACGCCACGACCAGTGCCTGACCGTGGACCAGAGGCACTGCAGCCAGAGGCTTGTCACGAGCCGGACAGCCTGCCAGACCGAACGCCAGCATCACCTGGTCGCCATGCTTCAGCGCCGAAAGCCACAGGTCATGAGGATGCTCCAGCATCACCAGCGCTTCGCCAGCGTCCAGCGAAATCGCGAACTTGGGCGACAGCTCGTGGAAGCGCGGATGCGTTTCCAGCGCCGCGAGAATCTGCGCTGCCAGCGGCCGGGCATCGAACAGGCTCTGCGCATCCAGGCCGGCCACCGGGCTGAGCATCAGGTTGCGCACATCGTCGCTGTCGGGATTGTCCGGGCCGAGACCTGCGTCCATCAGGACACGGATCAGCCCATCGTGGTCATCGCCTACGCCACGAATCTGCAGGTTGGAGCGGTTGGTGGCTTCGATCACGCCCTGTGCATAAGTCCGCGCCGCGTGAGCCACAGCCCGCGCCTGCGCGGCCAGCAGCACCCCGCCGGGCAGTTTGATCCGGCAGATGCCACCGTCCAGCGCCGGGACGATACGCAGCAACCCCGGACAGGCCGAGGGGCGTAGCGTTGCGCTGGATGTGCGAGCGTACTTCTGCTCGTTCAAGGGATCACCTGGCAGGAACCGGCTGGAGCCGTACGTGGATTAGAGCACTTGTACCCCGTCGGGCGCGGTATTATGCCTGCTTTGTCCGCAGGCATGAAAAGGCGCTCTGTCGGAAGTTCGGATTGAGGGGTGTGCATGTCGCCTTGGCTGACAGTCGTGGGAATCGGAGAGGACGGTTACAAAGGCCTGGGCAGGAACGCCCGGCATGCTCTGCTGCACGCCGATCAGGTGTTCGGCGGGCCACGTCAGCTGGCCTTGCTGCCGCCCTGCATCCGCGCGGAACGTCGTACATGGCCGAGTCCTTTTTCGCTCAATCCCGTTCTGGAACAGCGCGGCGCCGAAGTCTGCGTGCTGGCCAGCGGTGATCCGATGCTGTTCGGCGTTGGCGCCAGCCTGAGTCGTGTCGTCGCCATCGATGAGATGCGCGTCCTGCCAGCCCCCTCTTCCTATTCACTGGCCGCAGCGCGGCTGGGCTGGCCGTTGCAGGAGGTCGTCACGCTGTCGGTGGTTGCCCGCCCGGTCGCCGCGCTCAACGCACACATTCATCACGGCGTGCGCCTGCTGGTATTGAGCAACGACGGCAGCAGCCCGGCGATCATTGCCGGTCTGTTGCGTGAGCGCGGTTTCGGCCCCAGTTACATGACCGTGCTGGAGCACCTGGGCGGCGACGCCGAACGACGTGTCGACGGACTGGCCGGCGAATGGGGCAACCCTGACATTGCGGCGTTGAATCTGGTCGCCATCGACTGCCGCGCCGATGCCAGCGCCACGCGCCTGACGACGCTGGCAGGCTTGCCGGACAGCGCGTTCGAGCATGACGGCCAGCTGACCAAGCGTGACGTCAGGGCAATCACACTGGCGCGTCTGGCCCCGGTGCCGGGCGAGTTGCTGTGGGATGTCGGCGCAGGTTGCGGTTCGATAGGCATCGAGTGGATGCGTGCCCACCCGACCTGTCGCACGCTGGCCATCGAGGCTGACGAAGGACGCCAGCAACTGATCGAGTTCAATCGCGATGCACTCGGCGTGCCCGGCCTGCAACTGGTGCGCGGCAAGGCGCCTCAGGCCCTGAGCGGTCTTGAACGGCCGGACGCAATCTTCATCGGCGGTGGCGTGACCCGTACCGGCGTGCTGGACGCCTGCTGGGAGCAGCTGCGTTCTGGCGGCAGGCTGGTCGCCAATGCGGTCACGCTGCAAAGCGAAACAGCACTGATGGCCTGGCGCGAGCGTTACGGCGGCGAACTGACCCGCATCCACGTCGCCCACGCCCAACCACTGGGCGAGTTCGATACCTGGCGTCAGGCCCTGCCGATCACCCTGCTGGATGTGGTCAAGCCCTGATGCGCGACGAGACCGCCGAACAACCCGCACCGCTGCGCAGCGGCCTGACCACGGGGAGCTGCGCGACTGCGACCAGCCTCGCTGCGGCCAGGTTGCTGCTCAGCGGACAGGTGAACGATGCGGTGGAGATCGTGCTGCCCAAGGGCAAGCAGGTGCAGATGCGCCTGGAGTTCTGCCGCTGCGTGGATGACTACGCCGAGGCGGGCACGCTGAAGGATGCAGGCGACGATCCTGATGTCACACACGGCGCGCTGGTATTCGCCCGTGTCAAACTCGAATCCGAGCCCGGCGTGCGCTTCATCGCGGGCGCAGGCGTGGGCACGGTGACCCGCCCCGGTCTGGTGCTGGGCGTTGGTGAGCCCGCCATCAATCCTGTGCCACGTCGCATGATGACCGAGCATCTGATGCATCTGGCCGAATCGCTGAGCTATGAAGGGGGATTCGAGGTCACGATCGGGGTCGAGGGTGGTGAAGCACTGGCGCTCAAGACCATGAACCCGCGCCTGGGGATTCTCGGCGGGTTGTCGATTCTGGGCACCAGCGGCATTGTCCGGCCGTTTTCCTGCGCGGCCTATATCGCCTCGATTCATCAAGGCATCGATGTGGCGTTCACCAACGGCTACGTGCACATCGCCGCCTGCACCGGCAACGCCAGCGAAGACACGATGCGCCGGGTCTACAACATTCCAGACATCGCCCTGATCGAAATGGGCGACTTCGTCGGCGCAGTACTCAAGCATCTGCGCAAGGTGCCTGTGACTCGACTCAGCCTGTGCGGCGGCTTCGGCAAGATCAGCAAACTCGCCGCCGGGCACATGGACCTGCACAGCCGTCATTCCAGCATCGACCTGCCACAGCTTGCACGTTGGGCGGCAGATGTCGGGGCCGATGCTGCCTTGCAACAGCAGATACGCGACGCCAACACGAGTCAGCAGGCCCTGGCGATGAGTGCTGCGGTCGGTGTGCCGCTGGGTGACGCCGTCTGCCAGCACGCCCTGAATTTCGCCCGAAACGTAGTGCCCGCCAGCGTGCAGGTCGAGGTGTTTGCCATTGACCGCCAGGGCGGGATCGTCGGGCAGGCGGGCGTTGCGTCACGTGGAGAAACCGTATGAAACGCATTCTGTTGTTGGGTGGCATTACCGAAGCCCTGGCCATCGCCCGAACGCTGGGGCCAGAGCATATTTACAGTCTGGCGGGCGTCGGACGGGTGCCGACCGATCTGAAGTGCCAACTGAAAGTCGGTGGTTATGGCGGCGCCGAAGGCATGGCGCAGTACATTCGCGAGCAGAACGTCGACCTTTTGCTGGACGCCACACACCCTTACGCAGCACAAATCAGCCACAACGCTGCGCTCGCGGCGAAGAGCGCGGGCATTCCCTGCTGGGCCTTGCGCCGCACCGCCTGGACAGCAGGCCCCGGCGATGACTGGCGGGAAGTGGCTGACTGGCCGGAACTGGTCGCGGCGCTGGCGCCGTTCGAACGCCCCTTCTTCACCCTGGGTCGCGAGCCGCTGCAGCATCTGGAAGAAATCCCCGAGCATCAGTTCTGGACCCTTCGCGCACTGGACAGCTACCCCGGTAACGAGCGCTGCGACGTCATCGGCGCGCGCGGCCCCTTCCATCTGGAGGACGAACGACAGCTGTTCGAGCAACGCCGGATCGATGTACTGATCAGCAAGAACAGCGGCAGCGGCTCCACCGAACCCAAGCTCGACATCGCGCGCGAACGCGGCTTGCCGGTACTGATCCTGAAGCGGCCCGAATTGCCGGCAGTGGATCGGGTGCTGTGGAGCGTGGACGAGGTGTTGCAAGCGCTTGGGTCATGACAGGGTTGCGCCAATACGGCCATAGCAGAGTTCTATTGGACACACGCCCTACCCTGTCCGATCATTCCCGGCACATTGCAACACCCTTCCCAAGGAGCACCCTGCCATGAGCAAGCCAAAGCGGCCGAACAAGGCCAAATCCATCATCGCCCAACCGTTGTTCCGCAGCCGACAGGAACAACCCGCCAAGGGCAAAGGCAGCTACCGCCGCGAAGCCTTCCAGTCTAAAAGCTGGGAGGCTTCTTCCGTTATAGCGGCCTGATATCAAGCAACATCTCCGGGGCGCTTTTGGATGCTTGGCCGTGTTATGGTCTGCACCTAACGGTAATACCCTTGGACTCAAGCATGCCTTCTTGTTTTACCCATCGCCCGCAGTTGCGCCAACTCATCGCCGCCTCCAGCCTTATCGCATTGGTAGCTTGCGCAGAAAAACCCACTGCAGCCGATGCCACGCCTCTCCAAGCCGCCAAAGCCCAGACCGCCGCTCCGGCCGTTGCGCCAACACCCGCACTGGTTGTCGATGACTCCCTGACCATTCAGCCCGCCGTCAGCTTCGCCGAATGGCAGGCAGGTTTTCGCGCTCAGGCTCTGAAGGCCGGGATCCGCGCCGACGTCTTCGATCAGGCCTTTACCGGGGTCACGCCGGACATGAGCGTCGTCAAGGCCGATCGCAGCCAGCCCGAGTTCAGCCGTCCGGTGTGGGAATACCTGGATGGTGCGATTTCTGCCGCTCGCGTGCGTAAAGGTCAGGCACTGCTCTCGCAATACGCTGATGATCTGCAGAAGATCGAACAGCAGTACGGCGTGGACCGTCAGGCGCTGGTCGCGGTGTGGGGCATGGAGAGCAACTTCGGGCAGTTCCAGGGTTCGCAGTCAGTCATCCGCTCACTGGCAACGCTGGCCTACGAAGGCCGCCGTCCGGGCTTTGCGCAGAGCCAATTGCTCGCCGCACTGGAAATCCTTCAGCATGGCGACATCACGCCAGACAGAATGCTGGGCTCTTGGGCTGGCGCGATGGGTCAGACCCAGTTCATTCCGACGACCTACAACACCCACGCCGTTGACTTCGATGGCGACGGCCGCCGCGACATCTGGAACACGCCAGCCGACGCCCTCGCCTCCACTGCGCATTACCTGCAAAGCTCCGGCTGGCAGCGCGGTCAGCCATGGGGCTTTGAGGTCGTTCTGAGTTCAGGTTTCGACTATGCACTGGCCGACTCGACGACTCGCAAAAGCCTGGCCGAATGGCAGCAACTGGGTCTGAAACAGCCTGACGGTTCAGCGATTCCGGTCGCGGCCAGTCAGCAACAGGCAGCGCTGCTGTTGCCAGCCGGTTATCGCGGTCCGGCGTTCCTGGTGCTGGATAACTTCCGCGCGATCCTCAAGTACAACAACTCGACGTCCTACGCGCTGGCGATCAGTCTGCTTTCTGATCGATTCAAGGGCGCAGGCTATGTCGTGGGCAGTTGGCCACGCGGAGACGTGCCGCTGAGCCGCTCTGAGCGCATCGAGCTGCAAACCCTGCTCTCTGCCCGTCAATACGACGCAGGCGCGCCAGACGGCATCATCGGCGCCAATACGCGCAAGGCCATCCGGAGCGCACAGCAATCATTCGGCTGGCCCGCCGATGGCTACCCAACGCATGAACTGCTGAACAACCTGCGCAAGCCGTGAGAATGTGACGCAGAGCGTGGGCACGATCACCTTCCCGACACTGATTGTTCCCATGCTCCGCGCTCATCGTTATACACAAGTCTGCCTCGACACTGATCGTGCCCATCGCTCCGCGTGGGCATGCATCCTGTGACGCTCCGCGTCACAAATGGCACAGACTGAAGACTCAGTGAGCCGAGCGCATGACGTGGATAACGCTGGAGCTTGGGCGCGCATCTGCGCCACATTCAAGAGCGGACGCGGAGCGTCCTGAGCGGCATTCCCACGCGGAGCGTGAGGAACGATCAGAGTGATCTCAGGCACGCCGATCATGCCCCTGCCAGCTCAATAATCCAGAGATAAAAAAAGGCCAGGTATCACTACCTGGCCTTTTTTGTCTTGCCGCGTATCGTCAGAGCATCGCTTTGGCGATCTTGGCTTGCTCATCGGCGTGGTACGAAGAACGTACCAGCGGGCCTGAAGCGACGTTCTTGAAGCCCATCTTGTAGCCTTCTTCGGCGAACCAGGCGAACACGTCCGGGTGAACGAAGCGTTGCACCGGCAGGTGGTTACGCGAAGGCTGCAGGTACTGACCCAGGGTCAGCATGTCGATGTCATGCTCGCGCATGCGCTGCATGACTTCGATGACTTCCTCGTCGGTCTCGCCCAGACCCAGCATCAGGCCGGACTTGGTCGGTACGTGCGGGACCATCTGCTTGAAGCGTTGCAGCAGGGTCAGCGACCACTGGTAATCCGAACCCGGACGCGCAGCCTTGTACAGGCGCGGCACGGTTTCCAGGTTGTGGTTGAACACATCCGGTGGCTCGGCAGCCGTGATTTCCAGCGCCACGTCCATACGACCGCGGTAGTCCGGCACCAGCGTTTCGAGCTGCACGCCCGGCGAAAGCTTGCGGATTTCGCGGATGCAGTCGGCAAAGTGCTGGGCACCGCCGTCACGCAGGTCATCACGGTCAACCGAGGTGATCACGACATACTTCAAACGCAAGTCGGCAATCGCGACAGCCAGGTTCATTGGCTCATCGGTGTCCAGCGCCTTGGGACGACCATGGCCGACGTCGCAGAACGGACAGCGACGGGTGCAGATGTCGCCCATGATCATGAAGGTCGCGGTGCCGCCGGAGAAGCACTCGCCCAGGTTCGGGCAGGACGCCTCTTCGCAGACGCTGTGCAGCTTGTGCTTGCGCAGCAGTTGCTTGATGCGGTCGACTTCCGGGGAAACCGGAATACGTACACGGATCCAGTCAGGCTTTTTCGGCAGATCGACCGTCGGAATGATCTTCACCGGAATGCGCGCAACCTTCTCCGCGCCGCGCAGCTTGACGCCGGCTTCGACTTTCGGACGGGCCACACGCTCGGATACGTCGAGCGCCGGGATCAGGGTTTGCACGGTGTCAGTCATATTCGTTTATTCCGCCCGTTAGGGTCGCCTGCTCAGCGTAGTCGAGGTGTCTGACGAGCTGCGCGCGCAGTCGGGCACTTACCTCGGAAAATTCTATCTGCTCTGCGTGATCGCTCAGCTGGGTCATTGCCAGCCCGGCGTAGCCACAGGGGTTGATCCGGCGGAACGGCTCAAGGTCCATGTCGACGTTCAGCGCCAGACCATGAAACGAGCAACCGTTGCGAATGCGCAAACCCAGCGATGCGATCTTTGCGCCATTCACGTATACGCCCGGTGCATCCGCCTTGGCGGCTGCCGTCACCCCGTAACTGTCCAGCAGGGCGATGAGCGTGTTTTCGATCCGGGTGACCAGATCGCGCACGCCGAAACCGAGACGCCTGACATCCAGCATCAGGTACGCCACCAGTTGACCGGGTCCATGATAAGTCACTTGGCCGCCACGATCGACCTGTACGACAGGAATATTGCCCGGCAACAGCAAATGCTCCGCCTTGCCGGACTGTCCCTGGGTAAAAACAGGAGGATGCTGCACCAGCCAGACTTCGTCCGCCGCGTCTTTGCCGCGGCCATCGGTGAAGCGCTGCATGGCGTGCCAGGCGGTTTCGTAATCGATAAGACCCAGATCACGAAAGCCCAGAGCGTCACCCATCAGAGCACCATGTGCACGACACCCGTAGCGCGCAGAGCACTATTGATATCGCGCAACTGGTCTTCGCCCGTGGCGACGATATGCAGTTGTACGGTGGTGTACTTGCCGTTGCTGCTCTGACGCTCGGCGAGCGTCTTGATGTCGATCTTGGCATGTCGGCTCAAGACCTCGATCACGGCATCGGTGAAGCCGACGCTGGTGTCGCCGATCACCTTGATCGGGTAGTCAGCGCAGGGGAATTCGATTTTGTGCGACTTGACGTCGGTATCGGTCATGGCAGTAAAGGTCTCACAAGCCGTGACGACGGACACGCGGCCCGCTCAGATCATGAGCAGGCCGCGAGAAGGTCGGCATTGATTACTAATAAGGTCAGTTGAACAAGCCGTAGAAGAACAGGCGGATGCTATCCCACACGCGGCGGAAAATGCCACCTTCCTCGACAGGTTCCAGCGCAATCAGATTAGCGGTGTGAACCACCTTGTCTTCCATCTTCACTTCAACCTTGCCGATCACGTCGCCCTTGGCGATTGGCGCAACCAGTTGCGGGTTCATGGTCATGCTGGCAGACAGTTTTTTCATGTCGCCTTTTGGCATGGTCATGCTCAGATCTTCAGCCAGACCGGCCTTGACCTGACGAGCCGTACCTTTCCAGACCGGAGCCTGGGCCAGTTCGGTGCCCTTCTGGTAGAAGTTCTGGGTTTCGAAGAAGCGGAAACCGTAGGTCAGCAGCTTCTGGGTCTCGGCTGCACGGGCCTGCTCGCTGTTGGTACCGAATACCACGGCAATCAGACGCATGCCGTCACGCACAGCGGAGGACACCATGCAGTAGCCGGCCTCTTCGGTGTGGCCGGTTTTCAGACCGTCAACGGTCTTGTCGCGCCACAGCAGCAGATTGCGGTTAGGCTGCTTGATGCCGTTCCAGAAGAACTCTTTCTGCGAGTAGATCGCGTAGTGAGCCGGATCTTCGTGAATGATCGCGCGGGCCAGCTTGGCCATGTCGTGAGCCGACGAGTAGTGGTCCGGGTTCGGCAGACCGGTCGGGTTCATGAAGTGGCTGTTGGTCATACCCAGATCGCCAGCCGTCTTGTTCATCATGTCGGCGAACGCGTCTTCGCTACCGGCGATGTGCTCGGAGATCGCGACGCTGGCGTCGTTACCCGACTGGATGATGATGCCGTGCAGCAGATCGCTGACGGTTACCTGGCTGCCCACCTTGATGAACATCCGCGAACCGCCTGTGCGCCAGGCGTTTTCACTGATGGTCACCGGATCGTTCTCGCCGATCTGGCCACGACGGATTTCCAGGGTCGCGATGTACGCGGTCATCAGCTTGGTCAGGCTCGCAGGCGCCAGACGCTGATCACCGTTGTTCTCGACCAGGACGTTGCCACTGGTAGCATCCATCAGCACATAGGCCTTGGCGGCCAGCTGCGGCGCGGCCGGTGTCATCTGTTCTGCGGCCCAGGCAGCCGGAGTGATTATCAGGGGTACAAGCAGGCACAAACGTTTTGCAAAGGTGGTGATGTTCATCCGTCTCTCGAAAATGCTAATGGGCAAACATGCCCTTGCGGGCAAAGCTGAACAGACCGGCGAAGCGAAAACACTTCGGTACGGCTCGTGGCGCCAGGCTGTAACCCTGGCTGACAAAGTCGTCTGTTCGACACACGACCTCGTGGGCAGTTGCCTGCATCGCCTGCCAAGAGGCAAAGGCGAGAAGCCTGCAACTGCAACTCGCCCTCCACTACTGCTGGAGGGCGACTGTCATAAAATCCGTTACTGGTCCGATGTCACAACGCTCGGCTGACCGAGGTTGGCCGACCGAACGCTGTCCTGCAACTGCTGGGCTTCACCCGGCGTGCCGACGGGTCCCATCCTGACGCGATAAAGCGTCTGCTGATTGCGTGCTATCGAACTCACGAAAACCGGCGCTCGAACCATCCCGCTCAGCTTCGACCTCAGGAGCTCCGCAGCGTCCGGATTCGCGAAGGCTCCGACCTGGAGAAATAGCCCAGCGGCTTGTCCTGAATCGTTTTTTTTTGCGTCAACCTGTACAGGCACGACGGGAGCAGCGTGTTGCTGAGGTGGCGGGGTGTACTGTTCGACCGTTCCGGTGGAGGTACTCAACGCAGGCGGTGTCGCCTGTGCCACCACTTGCGGCTGATTGAGCATCAGCGGCGCAGGGCGCCCGCGCTGCGCCCACCACTCCTGCGGATCGATGCCTTCGACCTTGACCCGCGCGGTACCGCTTTCGGCGTAACCCAGCTTCTTCGCAGCAGCGTAGGACAGGTCGATGATGCGATCCGAATAGAACGGACCACGGTCGTTGACCCGCAGAATCACCGTGCGGTTGTTGTCCAGGTTGGTCACTTTGACGTAACTAGGCAGTGGCAGCGTCTTGTGCGCCGCGCTCATGCCGTAAAGGTCGTAAACCTCGCCGTTGGCGGTGTTCTGGCCATGAAACTTGGTGCCGTACCAGGACGCGGTGCCCGAAGCGACGTAGCGCTTGGACTCGCTCATCGGGAAGTAGGTCTTGCCCAGCACGGTATAAGGGTTGGCCTTGTAGGGACCGGTGTGCAGGGTCGGCGTCGCGTCCGGGATGCGTGAAACATCCACATCCCACCACGGCGCGCCGTCCTTGTGGGCACGGTTGATGTCCAGGCCCGGCATCGAGCGCACCACCGCGCCGCCCTTGGGCGACTGCTGCGTGGTACGCGATGGAGACGAGCAACTGGCGACCAGCAGGGCCAGCCCTGAGAACGCCAGTAATTTCAATGATGTACGAATCGGCAATGCCCGCATTACTTGACGCCTCGAGCTTGAACCAACGATTCAGACAGCTGATACACGGCCATGGCGTACATCACACTGCGGTTATAACGGGTGATTGCATAAAAATTGTTCAAACCCATCCAGTATTCGGGACCCTTGTCGCCGTCGAGGCGAAACGCTGTCACCGGCATGTCGTCGCGCAGCGCATCATGACTCGCCCAGCCCAGCCCTCGCAACTCCCCGACCGACATCACCGGATCAAGGCCCGGACTCAATCCCTCGTCAACGCGGTCGCCACGAGCATCTGCACGGCTGACGACCTGCTGTCCGCCCTCCCAGCCGTGGCGCTTGAAGTAGCTGGCCACACTGCCGATGGCATCATCAGGATCGGTCCAGATATTGATGTGGCCGTCGCCGTCGAAGTCCACGGCGTAGGCGCGGAAGCTGCTCGGCATGAATTGCGGCAGGCCCATGGCACCGGCGTATGAACCCTTCAGCGTCAACGGATCGACCTGCTGTTCACGCGCCAGCAACAAAAACTCTCTCAGTTCCTTGCGAAAGAACGGCGCGCGGGGCGGATAGTCGAAACCCAGCGTCGACAGTGCATCGATCACGCGGTAATTGCCGGTGTTGCGACCGAAGAAGGTTTCAACGCCAATGATCGACACGATGATCTGCGCCGGAACGCCGTATTCCTGCTCGGCACGCGCCAGGGCGGCCTCATGCTGACGCCAGAAATCGACGCCGCGGGCAATGCGCGTGTCGGTGATGAACATCGGGCGGTAGTCTTTCCACTGTTTCACGCGCTCGGCAGGACGGGAAATGGCATCGAGGATGGCCTGCTTGCGCTCGACCTCCCGGAACAACCCCATCAACTGCTCGCCGGCAAAACCGTGGTCACGGGTCATCTCGCCGACGAATTCGGCCACTTGAGGCGAGCCATCGTAATCCCCGGCAATGCTCTCCTGCACCGATCCAAGGATGCCCACCAGGCCGACCACCGGAGCATATCGAGCCCAGTTACGCATTGCTTGCATTGAGTTGTTCACCTTAATCAAACCTGAGCGATCCATTTACGATGCGTATGGATCGACATCAAAACCCCAAACGCTGACAGTAGGGTCACGAGCGAAGTTCCGCCGTAACTAATGAAGGGCAGCGGGACACCTACAACCGGCAGCAGGCCACTGACCATACCGATGTTGACGAAAACGTAAACAAAAAACGTCATGGTCAGCGCCCCTGCGAGCAACTTTCCGAATAATGTCTGCGCCTGGGCGGTAATCACCAGCCCGCGACCGATCAGCAGCATATAGATGATCAGCAGCGCACAGATGCCCACCAGACCGAACTCCTCGCCCAGTACCGCGATGATGAAGTCAGTGTGGCTTTCCGGCAGGAAGTCCAGGTGCGACTGGGTGCCCAGCAGCCAGCCCTTGCCGAAGACGCCACCCGAACCGATGGCCGCCTTGGACTGGATGATGTTCCAGCCGGTGCCCAGCGGATCGCTTTCCGGGTCGAGGAAGGTCAGGACGCGCTGCTTCTGATAGTCGTGCATGAAGAAAAACCACATCGCCACGGCCGCCGGCACAGCTGCGGCCAGTACGCTGATGATCCAGCGCCAGCGCAAACCGGCCATGAACAGCACGAAGGCACCCGATGCCAGAATAAGCAACGAAGTCCCGAGGTCCGGCTGGCGCACAATCAGAATAAACGGCACTCCGACCAGCGCCAGGCTCACCACCACATGCTTGAGGTGCGGCGGCAATGTCCGCTTGGACAAGTACCAGGCAATGGTCGCCGGCATGATGATTTTGAGGAATTCGGAAGGCTGAAAGCGGATGACGCCCGGAATATTGATCCAGCGCGTCGCGCCCATGGCGTTGTGCCCCATGACATCCACGACCACCAGCAACAGCACGCCAATCACGTACAGGACCGGCACCCAGCGGGCCATGAACCTGGGTTCCAGTTGGGCGATGACCACCATGGCAACAAGACCGATGCCGAACGAGCTGGCCTGCTTGATCAGCAGGTCCCAGTTCTTGCCGCTCGCCGAATACAGAACGAACAGGCTGCCCGCCGCCAGCGTCAGCAGTAGAATCAGCAACGGACCGTCGATGTGAATACGCTGCAAAAAAGTGGCGCGGCGGCGCATCACGTCTTCGCTGGACAGGATGCGGTCGAAATTACTCTTCACGGGCCGCAGCCTCCAGATTCATGGAATCGGCGTACTCAGGCTTGAGCTGGCCGTTCTCGTCGAGCAGCCAGGCATCCATCACCTGACGAACAACAGGTGCCGCCACGCCGGAGCCGGACTCGCCGTTCTCCACCATCACTGCGACGACGATTTTCGGATTGTCGGCAGGCGCAAAGCCGACGAACAGGGCGTGGTCACGATGCCGTTCCTGAACCTTGGTGCGGTCGTACTTCTCGCCCTGCTTGATCGCCACGACCTGTGCCGTACCGCTTTTGCCGGCGATGCGGTATTGCGCACCGATGGCCGCCTTGCGTGCGGTACCGCGCGCACCGTGCATCACTTCCTGCATGCCGTGGTTGACCCTGGCCCAGTTGGCCGGGTCGCGCAGGATGATGTCAGGCATCGGGTTCTCATCCACCGGCGGCTTGCCTTCGATGGTTCTGGCCAGATGCGGCCGGTTCCACACGCCCTTGTTGGCCACCAGCGCAGTGGCCTGAGCCAGTTGCAGCGGCGTGGCCTGCATGTAGCCCTGACCGATACCGAGAATCAGGGTTTCGCCGGGGAACCAGGCTTGACGGCGAGTGGCCCGTTTCCAGTCACGGGACGGCATCAGGCCTGGGGATTCTTCGAACATGTCCAGGGAGACTTTCTGGCCGATGCCGAACTTGTTCATGTACGTGGAAAGCCGATCAATGCCCAGCTTGTGGGCCAGGTCGTAAAAATAGGTGTCGTTGGAGCGCATGATGGCGGTGTCCAGATCGACCCAGCCGTCACCGGTACGGTTCCAGTTACGGTATTTGTGGTCGTAATTGGGCAGTTGATAGAACCCCGGATCGAACACACGCGATCCCGGTGTCACGACACCTGCATCAAGACCGGCAATGGCGACCGCAGGCTTGATGGTCGAACCCGGTGGATAGAGCCCGCGCAGAATCCGGTTGAACAGCGGCCGGTCGATGGAATCACGCAGCTCGGCGTACGCCTTGAAGCTGATACCAGTCACGAACAGGTTCGGGTCGAAGCTGGGTGCGCTGACCATCGCCAGCACTTCACCGGTTTTCGGGTCCAGCGCCACGACGGCGCCGCGACGCCCGCCCAGCGCAGCCTCGGCCGCTTCCTGCAGATTGATGTCCAGGCTCAGGACAATGTCCTTGCCGGGGATCGGATCGGTACGCTTGAGCACCCGCAATACGCGGCCGCGAGCGTTGGTTTCGACTTCCTCGTAACCGACCTGACCGTGAAGTTCGGGCTCGTAGAAACGCTCGATGCCGGTCTTGCCGATATGGTGGGTGCCGCTGTAATTGACCGGGTCGAGGCTTTTAAGCTCTTTCTCGTTGATGCGGCCCATGTAGCCGACCGAATGCGCGAAATGCGGCCCCTGCGGATAATGCCGGACCAGTTGCGCCACGACCTCGACGCCCGGCAGGCGGAACTGATTGACCGCAATCAGGGCAATCTGCTCTTCCGTCAGCTCGAACAGAATGGGAACGGGCTCAAATGGACGCCGCCCCTGCTTCATGCGTTTTTCGAAAATGATCCGGTCGTCAGGCGTGAGCTGCAGTATCTCGACGATGGTGTCCAGCACTGCGGACCAGTCGCCGGAACGCTCACGCGTAACCGAAAGACTGAAACTGGGCCGGTTGTCCGCCACCACAACGCCGTTGCGGTCATAGATCAGGCCCCGGCTGGGCGGGATCGGCTGAACGTGAACACGGTTGTTTTCCGAGAGCGTCGAGTGGTAGTCGTACTGAATGACCTGCAGAAAATACAGGCGAGCGATCAGCACGCACACCAGCAACACGACCGCCACAGCACCGAACACGACCCTGCCGCGCACCAGGCGTGCGTCTTTCTCATGGTCTTTGAGGCGGATCGGTTGAGACATTTAGGCCGTATTCACAGTAAAAACGATGCTACTTGTGATAAGGGTGCCCGGACAGAACTGTCCAGGCGCGATACATCTGCTCACCGATCAGGATACGCACCAGCGGATGCGGCAAGGTCAGCGGCGACAGCGACCAGCGTTGCTCGCTGCGGGCACAGACTTCCGGCGCAAGCCCCTCGGGACCGCCCACCATCAGATTGACCGTGCGTGCATCCAGGCGCCAGCGATCGAGTTCGACCGCCAGCTGTTCGGTGCTCCACGGTTTGCCCTGCACTTCCAGCGTGACAATGCGCTCGCCCGGCTGCACCTTCGCCAGCATCGCTTCGCCTTCCTGACGGATAAAGCGCGCGACGTCGGCGTTCTTGCCACGGGTATTGAGCGGAATTTCCACCAGTTCAAGCGCAAGCTCGGACGGCATCCGCTTGGCATACTCATGCCAACCTTCTTCCACCCACTTGGGCATGCGCGAACCAACGGCGATCAGACGCAAACGCACGATAATGCCTTATTCGTTACCCGGAGTATGGTGCGCAGCGCTGGCAGCGCGGCTTTGCTCGGCACCCTGCCACAGACGTTCCAGGTCATAGAACTGGCGTGCAGCGGCAGTCATCACGTGAACGATAACGTCGCCCAGATCCAGCAGGACCCAGTCGCTGTCGCCCTTGCCTTCTTCGCTCAGCGGCATGAGGCCGGCAGCCTTGACCTTCTCGCGAACGCTGTCGACCAGTGCATTGAGCTGGCGGTTGGACGTACCGGTGCAGATCAGCATGTAGTCGGCGATGCTGGTCTTGTCACGGACATCGATGGACAGAATGTCTGCGCCCTTGACGTCTTCCAGTGCGGCGGTTGCCACGGCGACGACTTCTTCACTGCTCATTTTTTGCTTTGTCATATAAAACTCATTCAGCTCGTATGTGTGGGAGCGCCCAAACGCTTATCTGTAAAAAAAGCAGTTTCAGGGCGACCCATCAGTGTTCGGCGCACGGTAAAGCCCGTGCGCATCGATATAGGCCAGTACCGCGTCTGGCACCAGAAAACGTACCGACTTACCGCTGGCCAGCAGTTGACGGATCTGGGTGGCAGACACCGATAAAGGCGTCTGCCAGACGAATGTAATGTTGCCGCCCGGCCCTTTCAGGGCTTTGGGATCGCTGACTGCGCGTGCCGCCAGCAGGTTGCGCATGGCATCCGGCGACTCGCTGTCCGCGTCCGGGCGTTGCAGCACCACGATATGGCAGTGCTCCAGCAATTCTTCCCACCGATGCCAGGAGGGCAGCCCGCAAAAGGCATCCCAACCCAGCAACAGAAACAACTGGTCCTGAGGCGCGAGTTCGGCGCGCATCGATTCCAGGGTGTCGAGGGTATACGACGGTTTGTCCCGTTTCAGTTCACGGTCATCCACCGTCAGGGGTGACACGCCTTGTACTGCACTGCGGACCATCGCCAGACGATCCTCGGCCGTGACACTCGGCATGTCGCGATGCGGAGGCCTGGCGCTGGGCGTCAGGCGCAACTCATCGAGTTCCAGCAGTTCGGCCACTTCCAGCGCACCGCGCAAATGGCCGATATGAACCGGATCGAACGTCCCCCCAAGCATGCCGATACGTCTGGGCAGCGTTGTCATGGGCTCGCTCAAGTCAGGCTTGTCCGCGCAGCTGACCGTCACCGATCACGATGTACTTCTCGCAGGTCAGCCCTTCCAGGCCGACCGGTCCGCGGGCGTGCAGCTTATCAGTAGAAATGCCGATCTCGGCACCCAACCCGTATTCGAAGCCGTCGGCAAAGCAGGTCGGCGCGTTGACCATCACCGAACTCGAGTCGACTTCCGCCATGAACCGGCGCGTCTGACCCTGATGATCGGACACGATGGCATCGCTGTGATGCGAACCATAATGGTTGATGTGCTCGATGGCTTCATCCAGACCGGTGACGACACGAATCGACAGAATCGCCGCCAGGTACTCGGTGTGCCAGTCCTCTTCGGTTGCCGCATTGACATCAATCAGCTCGCGGGTGCGCTCGCAACCACGCAGCTCGACGCCCTTCTCACGGAACTGCGCAGCCATGGGCGGCAGAAACTCGGCGGCAACGGTCTGATCGACCAGCAGGGTCTCCATCGCGCCGCAGATACCGTAGCGATACGTCTTGGCGTTGAACGCGATCTTCTGCGCCTTCGCCAGATCGGCATGGGCACTCACGTAGACATGACAGATGCCGTCCAGATGCTTGATGACGGGAACACGGGCGTCACGGCTGACGCGTTCGATCAGGCCCTTGCCGCCACGCGGAACAATGACGTCCACGTACTCGGGCATGGTGATCAGCGCACCGACGGCAGCACGGTCGGTGGTTTCGACCACTTGCACGACGGCAGCAGGCAGCCCGGCATCGGCAAGACCACGCTCGATGCAGGCGGCAATCGCGCGATTGGAATGAATGGCTTCTGATCCGCCACGCAGGATGGTCGCGTTACCCGACTTCAGGCACAGACTGGCGGCATCAATGGTCACGTTCGGACGCGACTCATAGATGATGCCTACAACACCCAGCGGCACGCGCATCTTGCCAACCTGAATACCCGACGGCCGATAACTCATGTCGCGAATCGCGCCGACCGGGTCCGGCAGACTGGCGACCTGACGCAACCCGACGATCATGCCGTCGATGCGTGCGGGGGTCAGGGCCAGACGTTCCAGCATGGCCGGCTCGAGACCGTTGGCCTGACCGTTGGCCAGGTCCAGCGCATTGGCGGCGGACAGCTCGGCACGGGCTTCGTCCAGAGCGGCAGCAGTGGCCAGCAGCGCGCGGTTTTTCTGCGCGGTGCTGGCACGGCCGATCACTCGCGAAGCTTCGCGGGCGGCGCGACCCAAGCGGGTCATGTAGTCAAGAACGGACTCAGTCATGGTCTCAGTGGTCTTGGCAAAGAGGAAAGCGGCCGATTATAGCTGTCGAGCCGCTCGAACGACAGCGCAGACAGGCGGATGGTCGATAACAGTGCGCACTTTTCTGCAACTGTCGCCATTCGCAACGGTCGAGATACCGCCATGACGCGCATCAGGCGTGCCTGAGCCCAGTCACTTTCAGAAACAACAAAGTTTGCCGACACGACACATTCAGCTGCAATTCAAGCAGCGCTTGTTATTATCGGCAGCCTCCTATTTCAGTTGCCAGCCTATGCCGACAGCACTTCCCGACAGCTTCTTTCATCGCGACGCCCAGACCCTGGCGCGCGAGCTGCTGGGCAAGGTCATCCGGCACAAGGTCGGCGAGCTGTGGCTGGCGGCGCGCATCATCGAGACCGAAGCCTACTACTGCGCCGAGAAAGGCAGCCATGCCTCGCTGGGCTATACCGAGAAGCGCAAGGCACTGTTTCTCGAGGGCGGTCACATTTATATGTATTACGCCCGGGGCGGCGACTCACTGAACTTCAGCGCCGAAGGGCCGGGCAATGCGGTGCTGATCAAGTCGGCGTACCCATGGACCGACTCGGTCAGCGATGAAAACGCGCTGGCGCAGATGCAGTTGAACAACCCTGACGCCAGCGGTGCCATCCGCCCTCCACAGCGGCTGTGTGCGGGTCAGACGCTGCTGTGCAAGGCGCTGGGCCTTAAAGTGCCGATGTGGGACGCAAAGCGTTTCGATCCACAGAAGCTTCTGGTCGAGGATGTCGGCCAGCACCCGACTCGTATCATCCAGACCACACGACTGGGCATCCCAACCGGGCGCGATGAGCACCTGATGTATCGCTTCGTCGATGCCGATTACGCCCGCTTCTGCACCCGAAATCCTCTCAGACGCGGCCAGGTCGAAGGCCGCGACTACTTACTTCTCGATCAAGGAAACTGACCCATGGGCGAACTGCTCAATGGCATGACCGGCTGGCTGACGGCAAACCCTTCGTGGGTCGCCGTCGCGATCTTTGTAGTGGCGTTCATAGAATGCGTCGCGATTGTCGGGATCGTCGTGCCGGGCACGGTCATCATGTTTGCCATTGCCGCACTGGCCGGCAGCGGCATCCTGCCGTTGAGCGAGGTGTTGCTGCTGGGTTTCCTTGGCGGATTGCTGGGCGACGCAGTGTCGTACTTCATCGGCCGTCGCTTCCATCAGCGAATCCGCCAGTTACCGGGGCTGCGCACCCATCCGGAATGGATGACGGGCGCGGAATCCTATTTCCACAAATACGGCATCGCCAGCCTGCTGGTGGGACGTTTCATCGGCCCCCTGCGGCCAATGCTGCCCATGATCGCAGGCATGTGCGACATGCCGTTCCCGCGCTTTGCGGCGGTGAGCGTAGTGGCCGCCGCCGGCTGGTCGATTGCCTACCTGATGCCGGGCTGGGCCGCCGGGGCGGCCATCCGGTTGCCGCTGCCGGATGGCTTCTGGCCAGAGGCCGCTGTAGTCGGTGCAGGTCTGGCACTGCTGATCGGGCTCAGCATTCAAAGCAGCATTCGCCAGAAGCGTTATGCAACCAAAGTGATCTCGCTGACCAGCCTGCTGCTGGTCGCCTCGCTGTTCGTGGGCTGGCCGTACCTGAAGGATTTCGATAACGGACTCATGACGCTGGTGCAGGAGCACCGCAGCGAAACGGCTCAACACATTGTGGTGCTGGTCACTGGACTGGGCGACTTCAGGACTCAGCTGTTTGCTGCCGCGTTGCTGATCATTGTGCTGCTGATCGCCAGACAATGGCGTCATGCAGCGTTCGCGCTGGCGACCACACTGGGCACCGCTATTGCCAATGGCACGTTGAAAGCATTCTTTGCGCGGGCTCGCCCGGAAGTGCTGCTCGATCCGCTCACCACTTACAGCATGCCGAGCGGGCACAGCTCGGCGGCATTCGCGCTGTTCATGACCGTCGCCGTGCTGGCCGGACGTGGCCAGCCGGTGCGGCTGCGCCTGACGTGGTTGCTGGTCTTCGGGATTCCGGCACTGGCGATTGCCCTGTCGCGGGTGTACCTGGGCGTGCATTGGCCGACGGATATTCTGGCAGGCATGCTGTTGGCGTTTTGCATCTGCGCCGCGAGTCTTGCGATCATCCAGCGCAACGAGTCGCTGCCAGCCATGTCACCCAAAGTCTGGTGGCTGATTATCCCGGCCCTGACCGCCCTGCTCGGCTCGTTTGCCGTGCACGCCCTGTCGCACGGGGTGCTGCGCTATCAGTATTGAGGACTGACGCTGATCGTTCCGACGCAGAGCGTGGGCACGATCATTCATACGACTCCAGGCCCTAACGCTGATCGTTCCTACGCTCCAGCGTGGGAATGCATCTCGGGACGCTCCGCGTCCAAGGGGTCACGCCGAAACATCTGCGTGACCGGACGTAATGGAGTGCGGAGCGTCCCGGGCGGAATGCCAACGCAGGCTCAGGCCTGCAGATCGCCCTGCATCTCATCCAGCAATTCCTGAATGGCATCCAGGCGCTCTTCGGGATCGTCGATTTCCAGCAGTTCGATCTTGTCTTCTTCGGTAAACGGCAGCAGATACGCCAGCTGATTGGACAGCGACTGCTGACCCGTGGCGCTGACGCCCATGTTCAGCGACGCAACCATCGGGTGTTCGGCCAGCGCTTCGAGCAGCGCAACCAGATCGGCATCCTCTTCCTGCAACGGGCGCTCTTCGGGCTCGTCCAGCCACTCCACGTCTGCCACCAGCAACTGATCGCGCTGCACCTCTGCGGCCACCACGCGGAAGCGTCGTCCGCCGACCACGCGAATACCCAGCAGGCCATTGTCCTGCTGCTGAAAATCCTGAACCAGCGCTTCGCAGCCGATCAGCGAGTAGCCGCCGGGCGCAGAGCCCGTTTCACTCCCCTGAGTGATGCACACCACACCGAACCCTGCGCCCTGCTTCATGCAGCGGCCGATCATGTCCAGATAGCGTGCCTCGAACAGTTGCAGGTCAAGCACGCAACCCGGAAACAGCACAGCGTTCAATGGAAACAAAGGCAACGTCATAAAAAGCCCCTTTAAACGACCAACGACATCGCCAACGGCAGAAACACTGCCGTCGCAACCCCCATCAGGCTCATCGCCAGTGCAGCGAAAGCCCCTGATTCTTCTCCTTCCTGCAGCGCGACGGAAGTCCCGACCGCATGCGCTGTCAGACCCAGGGCCATGCCCCGTGCAGCCTGATTCTCGACACCCGCCAGCGACAGCAGACCGGGGCCGAAAATGGCACCGAACACGCCGGTAATCAATACGAATACCGCCGCCAGCGCTGCGACGCCACCCATCTGCTCCGCCACCAGCATGGCGATGGGCGACGTCACCGATTTGGGCGCCATGGTCATCAGAATCATATGATCAGCGCCGAACAACAGGCCCAGTCCCACGCAAAGCCCCGTGGCAAAAACGCCGCCAATCACCAGCGTAGTCAAGGTCGGCCACAACAACTGCCGAATGCGGCGCAGATTCAGATAAAGCGGCACGGCCAGCGCGACGGTGGCCGGCCCGAGCAGAACCCCGAGTATTTCAGTGCTTTTACGGTATTCGGCGTAGTCCAGACCACACGTCAGCAGAATACCGATCACCACCAGCATCGAGACCAACACCGGCTGCAGAAACAGCCAGCGGGTTTTCTCGTAGGCGGCCATGGCCAGTTGATAGGCGCCCAGCGTGATGGCAATGCCGAATAGCGGATGATGGATCACCGAGACCCACGCGCCGTGCCAGTCCAGACTCATGACGGCTCCCGACGGCGGGCCTGACGCTCGATAAGCTTCTGCATCAGCCAGCCGGCGAACGTCAGGGAAATCATCAGCGACAACGACAAGGTGCCGAAAATGGCCCAGAAATCCTGAGCAATGGCGCCCGCGTAGACCATCACGCCCACTGCGGGCGGCACCAGCAGCAACGGCAGGTAACGCAACAGACTGCTGGCGGCCACGCTGACTTGCTCACTGACCTCACCGCGCATCATCAGAAACGCCATGAGCAGCACCAGACCGATGATCGGCCCTGGCAGTATTGATAGAAACAAATGGTTGAGCGCTGTCCCCAGTAATTGGAACAGCACCAGCCAGGTCAAACCCCTTAGCAACATGAGCACTCCAGCACACTAGACAGATCCGGCGAATTCTCGGCCGCATTATAAACATGACGCGCCAGTGCCTATGTGCAGGTATTCGCCTGCATGACGTTCCTTGACCAACCTGCAACCCTCTGCTGATCTAGTGGTTCGCCCGCAGGCAATGTCCTACGCGGGCAGCGGCATCACGCTACAACATCACATGACAAGGAGAGTGAAATGCCTTTTGTACCGGTTACAGAGCTCAAGAACTACATCGGCAAGGAACTGGGATGTTCCGACTGGCTGACCATCGATCAGGAACGCATCAACCTGTTCGCCGAGGCGACAGGAGATTTTCAGTTCATCCACGTCGATCCGGTCAAGGCTGCAAACACCCCGTTCGGCGCAACCATCGCTCACGGTTTTCTCACGCTGTCGCTCATTCCCCAACTGATGGGTGATCTGTTAGTACTGCCCGAAGGCATGAAGATGGTGATCAACTACGGACTGGATACCGTGCGCTTCGTTCAGCCGGTGCTGGTCAATTCCCGTGTGCGCCTGAAGGTCGAACTGACCGATGCTACCGAGAAGAAGCCCGGCCAGTGGCTGCTCAAGGCGACCACCACCATGGAGATCGAGGGACAGGAAAAACCGGCGTTTGTCGCCGAGCCGCTGTCGATGTGCTTCGTGTAACCTGTCTGAAAAACGAAACAGTCGTAACAGACTGTTTCGTACCCGTTACTCACTGCGGCATACTCGCCGACGGTTGAGACATAACATCTGCAAAAGCAGAGCCACGCTCAATCCTGAATCACTCTTCCGGGATCTCACATGCGCGCGCTCGCCCCACTGGCTTTGACACTCTTGATCGCAGGCTGCGGTGATGGCGAATCACTGCTGCCTCCAGACGGCCGTCTCGCGGATGGCGGGCGCTACCGTGGCGATCTGGTCGACGGCGTACTGCAGGGGCAGGGCCGGATCGATTACGCCAACGGCAGTTGGTACGAAGGCCAGTTTGATCGCGGCCAGAGGCAAGGCATCGGCGAGTTGCATGCAAGCAACGGCGACATTTACAAGGGCGGCTTTGAACAGGGTCTGTTCAACGGCCAAGGCAAGCTCACCACCAGCAGCGGCGCCAGCTATGTCGGCGGCTTCAGGCTGGGTCGCCGCGAAGGCGAAGGTACCCAGAAGGACAAGGGCCTGATGTACCGCGGCCAGTTCAAGGAAGGCCTGTATGACGGCCCGGGTCGCCTGGAACTGGAGGACGGCAGCCAGTACCAAGGCCTGTTCGCCAACGGCAAGCCCAACGGCGAAGGCATACGCAGTGACGCCAGCGGCAATCAGTACAGCGGGATGTTCGTCGATGGCCAGTTGCAGGGCAACGGCAGCTTCACCAGCGCGGACGGCGACCAGTACGTTGGCCGCTTTCGCAACAGTCAGCTCGACGGCCAGGGTCGCTATGAGAACAGTGACGGCGACGTCTGGAGCGGCGAATTCAAGGAAGGCGCGCTGACCGGCAAGGGCGAACTGATCGGCTCCGACGGCAGCCGCTATCAGGGCAGCTTCGATAACTGGCGCTTCGCAGGCGAGGGAAAGCTGCACCTGCCGGACGGCAGCACCTATGTCGGTGAGTTTGCCGATGACACCTATCAAGGCAAAGGCGTACTGACCGCGGCCGACGGCACGGTGCAGAGTGGCATCTGGGCCAACGGTCAACGTATCCGCGACGCCAGAGGCAAGCTGTTGCCCGACGCGCTGGAAACAGGTCTGCTTGCTCAGGGTTCGCTGCTGGAGAAGGCGCTTGCAGCCGTGCCCGCCTCCACCGCCGCACCCGAACTGTACAGCCTGGTGGTGGGCGGCGACGGCAAGCAAAGCGTGTTCATGCGCGAAGCGGATTACGTGAGCAACCTGCTGGCCACGCGTTTTGGCGCAGTCGGGCAGATCAGGCTGGTCAATCATCGCGACCATATGGACGACCGGCCGATGGCGACCCGCGAGACCATCACCCGCGCCGTGCAGACGTTGGCGCAGCGCACCGGCCCTGAAGACCTGATTTTCATTTACCTGACCAGCCACGGCACGCAGGACCACGAACTGGTGCTCGACCAGCCGCGCCTGTCACTGGCCGACCTGCCTGCCGACGCACTGGCTGCAGCGCTGGCTCCGCTGAAAAACCGCGACAAGGTCGTGGTGATCTCGGCCTGCTATTCAGGCGGCTTCATCCCGGACCTTAAAGACGAGCGAACGGTGATCATGACCGCGTCCCGCGCTGACCGTGTTTCCTTCGGCTGCTCGGAAGAGGCCGACTTCACCTATTTTGGCGATGCACTATTCGGCAGGGCGCTGGTCGAAACCGATGACCTGCAGCAGGCTTTCAATGACGCCAAAGCCTACGTGTCCCGACGCGAAACCGAAGACAACTTCGAAGCGTCAGAGCCGCAGATCTGGGCACCCAAGGGCGTTATTGCCCGCTGGCAACTGCTGCGCAGGAATCAGGCAGAACGCGCGCTGAATACGGCGTTGAATCGCAAGGAAGCGAAGACCTCGAGTAGCCGCTAGGCTTATCAGTATCAAGGGAGAAACATTATGTACTTGACGCCGCAACACATCCTGCTCGCAGGGGCCACTGGCCTGACCGGCGAACATCTGCTGGACCGCCTCCTCAACGAACCTACCGTCAGCCGCGTTCTGGCCCCCACACGCCGGGCGCTGGCAGTGCATCCTCACCTTGAAAATCCGGTGGGCGACCTGGACACGTTACTGCCGTCGCTGGGTGGCCGCGTGGACATCGCGTTCTGCTGCCTGGGAACGACCATCAAACAGGCGGGCTCGCAAGACGCCTTCAAGGCCGTTGACCTGGATCTGGTTGTGGCGTTCGCCAAACGGGCACGTGAACTGGGTGCCCGACACCTGCTGGTCATCAGCGCCGTCAATGCAGATGCCAGATCCAGCGTGTTCTACAGCCGCATCAAAGGCGAGATGGAACAGGCGCTCAGAGCACAGGACTGGCCGCAACTGACCATCGCTCGCCCGTCTCTATTGGTCGGCAATCGCCCGGAAACCCGCTGGGCCGAGCAACTGGCTGCGCCCATTGCCAAACTGATCCCCGGCAAATACGGCGCCATTGAAGCCTGCCAACTGGCCCGCGCCCTTTGGCGACTGGCGCTGGAAGAACAGGACGGCGAACGCATTGTCGAGTCGGATGAGCTGCGCAAGCTGGGGAAATAAAGAAGTCCCTGATCGTTACCACGCTCCAGCGTGGTAACGCCTCCCCTGACGCTCCGCGTCACAAAGCGGACGCAGAGCGATGGGCACGATCGGTGTTGAGGCGGATGTGTGTATCACGATGAGCGCAGAGCATCGGCCCGATCAACATTCAACGACCGTCAAAGCCCGCCCGTGGCCTGAACACCGAAACCCAGTGCTGTCAGCAGTGACAACGGCAGCAATAACGTGTCGAGGACGGCGCTGCCCGGCATGTCCAGTGCCGGATAGCTCGGCGCTTCAGCTCCGAAGCGGTCGGTCGCACAGCAACCGCCCTCCAGCGCATACATGTTGAGCCGCGTACCGGCGTAAACCACCGGCGCGCCGGGCTTGGCGGCGTTAAGCGTGCGTGCGGTGGCGCAGCCGGTCATGACCAGCGCCAGCGCAATCACCAGCAGCTTATTCATCGCCACCGACATGGTGCTCGCCCCAGCGCGGCAACATGTCTTGCGGCACGTTCAGCAGATTGAGAATTCGCGCGACCACGAAATCCACCAGATCGTCGATGGTCTGCGGCTGATGGTAGAAGCCGGGCGATGCGGGAAGGATCACCGCGCCCATGTTCGACAGCTTGAGCATGTTCTCCAGGTGAATGCTGGAGAACGGCGCCTCGCGTGGTACCAGAATCAACTGACGACGCTCTTTCAGCGTCACGTCGGCCGCTCGCTCGATCAGGTTGTTGCAGGCGCCGGTCGCAATCGCCGACAGCGTGCCGGTCGAACAGGGCACCACCACCATCGCGCTGGGCGAGCCCGACCCCGAGGCCACTGGCGACATCCAGTCATCGCGGCCATAGACCCGAATCTGCCCCGCCGCCGCACCGGTGTACTCGGTGAGGAAAGCCTGCATCATCATCGCCTTGGGTGGCAGGCGCACATCGGTTTCGGTCGCCATGACCAATTGCGCCGCCTTGGAGATCAGAAAGTGCACCTCCCGATCCTCACGCACCAGACAGTCCAACAGACGCAGGCCGTATTGCGCGCCCGAGGCGCCGGTCATGGCGACGGTAATGCGCTCTGGCCCGCTCATTTCAAGGCCTCGGCCAGTTTGCCATGCAGGCCGCCAAAGCCGCCGTTGCTCATGATCACAATATGCGTGCCCGGTTGAGCCTGGCTCTTGACCCGCGCAATGATCGCTTCAAGCGAATCGCAGACCACCGCAGGCACCGAACACTCGGCCGCTGTGGCGCCCAGGTCCCAGCCCAGATTGGCAGGCGCATACCAGACCACCTGATCGGCCTGCTGTACGCTTTCCGGCAGACCGTCGCGGTGTGCGCCGAGCTTCATGGAGTTGGAACGCGGCTCGATCACGGCAATGATCGAAGCGTCGCCGACCTTCTTGCGCAGACCGTCCAGCGTGGTGGCAATCGCTGTCGGATGGTGAGCAAAGTCGTCATAGATCGTGATGCCATGTACCTCGGCAACCTTCTCCATGCGTCGCTTGACGCTCTTGAACGCACTGAGCGCTTCGACGCCCTGCGCAGGCACCACGCCCACATGACGCGCTGCCGCCAGGGTTGCCAGGGCATTGGCTACGTTGTGCTGTCCCGTCATGTCCCACTCGACCGTGCCCTGCACCTGGCCTTCAAAAATCACCTCAAAACGCGAGCCGTCTTCGCTCAACAGACGGGCCTGCCACTGGCCGCCCTGCCCGGTGGTCTGTACGGGTGTCCAGCAACCCATCTCGATGACCCGCGACAACGCAGGTTCTGTAGTCGGATGAATCACCAGACCTTCGCTCGGAATGGTGCGCACCAGATGATGGAACTGGCGCTCGATGGCTGACAGATCCGGGAAGATGTCCGCGTGATCGAACTCAAGGTTGTTGAGAATTGCGGTGCGCGGGCGGTAGTGGACGAACTTGGAGCGCTTGTCGAAGAAGGCACTGTCGTACTCGTCAGCCTCGACCACAAAGAACGGTGTTTCACCCAGACGCGCAGAAACCGCGAAATTCTGCGGGACACCGCCAATCAGGAAGCCTGGGCTCATGCCTGCGTGTTCGAGCACCCAGGCCAGCATGCTGCTGGTGGTGGTCTTGCCATGCGTACCCGCCACGGCGAGAACCCAGCGACCTTGCAGCACATGGTCCGCCAGCCACTGCGGGCCGGACACATAAGGCAAACCTTTATTCAGGACATACTCGACCGCAGGGTTGCCACGCGACAGGGCGTTGCCGATCACGATCAGGTCCGGCGCAGGATCGAGCTGCGCAGGGTCGTAACCCTGGGTCAGTTCGATGCCCTGGGCTTCGAGCTGCGTACTCATGGGCGGATAGACGTTGGCGTCGGAGCCCGTGACCCGATGCCCCGACTCTTTGGCGAGCACCGCCAGCGAACCCATGAACGTGCCGCAGATACCAAGGATATGAATGTGCATGACCAACCTCTCAGAACATCCCGGCAGGTTAACGTAGGGACGGTGAAATGGCACCCAGAGTTTGTCCGTGGTCACGTCGTTCAGGGTCTGGTCGAGCGCACAGACATGAGGCTAAAGTTCAGGTCCCGAAGGCGAGGCAAATAGCCTACTCTTGATAACCTGCTGCCAGATGTTTGAAAGCTGAATCGATACAGACTTCCTCACAACAAGAACCAGGAGACATACCATGCGCTACGCTCATCCCGGTACCGAAGGCGCCATCGTCAATTTCAAGGAACGCTACGGTAACTACATCGGCGGCGAGTTTGTCGCCCCGGTCAAAGGTCAGTATTTCACCAACACCTCGCCTGTTACCGGCAAGGCCATCGCCGAATTCCCCCGCTCCACCGCCGAAGACATCGACAAGGCGCTCGACGCCGCCCATGCAGCCGCAGAAGCCTGGGGCTCGACCTCGGTGCAGGCCCGCTCGCTGGTCCTGTTGAAGATCGCAGACCGCATCGAAGCCAATCTGGAAATCCTGGCCATCACCGAAACCTGGGACAACGGCAAGGCGATTCGCGAAACCCTGAACGCCGACATCCCGCTGGCCGCCGACCACTTCCGCTACTTCGCGGGCGTACTGCGCGCGCAGGAAGGCAGCGCTGCCGAGATCGACGGCAACACCGTGGCCTATCACATTCATGAACCGCTGGGCGTGGTCGGGCAGATCATTCCCTGGAACTTCCCGATCCTGATGGCCGCGTGGAAACTTGCGCCTGCGCTGGCAGCCGGCAACTGCATCGTGCTCAAGCCTGCCGAGCAGACGCCGCTGGGCATCAGCGTGCTGATCGAACTGATCGGCGATCTGCTGCCACCGGGCGTATTGAATATCGTGCAGGGCTATGGCCGTGAAGCAGGCGAAGCGTTGGCCAGCAGCAAGCGCATCGCCAAGATTGCCTTCACCGGCTCGACCCCGGTCGGCTCGCACATCATGAAGCTGGCGGCGGACAACATCATTCCGTCCACCGTGGAGCTGGGCGGCAAGTCGCCGAACATTTTCTTCGAAGACATCATGAGCGCCGAACCGGAGTTCATCGAGAAAGCCGCCGAAGGTCTGGTGCTGGCGTTCTTCAACCAAGGCGAAGTCTGCACCTGCCCGTCCCGCGCGCTGGTGCAGGAGTCGATTTATCCACAGTTCATGGAAGCGGTGATGCGCAAGGTCGAGAAGATCAAGCGCGGCGATCCTCTGGACACTGACACCATGGTCGGCGCGCAGGCGTCCGAGCAGCAGTTCGACAAGATTCTGTCCTACCTCGACATCGCCAAGGGCGAAGGCGCCGAGCTGTTGACCGGCGGCAAGGTCGAGAAGCTGGAAGGTGATCTGTCGAGCGGCTATTACATCCAGCCGACGTTGCTCAAGGGCAACAACAAGATGCGCGTGTTCCAGGAAGAGATCTTCGGCCCGGTGGTCAGCGTCACGACCTTCAAGGACGAGGCCGAAGCGGTGGCCATCGCCAACGACACCGAGTTCGGTCTGGGCGCAGGTCTGTGGACCCGCGACATCAACCGCGCCTACCGCGTGGGCCGCGCCATCAAGGCTGGTCGTGTCTGGACCAACTGCTACCACCTCTACCCCGCGCACGCGGCGTTCGGTGGCTACAAGAAATCCGGCGTCGGCCGCGAAACCCACAAGATCGCGCTCGAGCACTATCAGCAGACCAAAAACCTGCTGGTGAGCTATGACACCCATCCGCTGGGGTTCTTCTGATCCACTGACGGGATGATCATGCCCATCGCTTAGCGTTGGGCATGCATCTCGTAATGCTAAGCGTGACAGTCGAGTGTTTGAGATCACGCTGATCGTTCCTACGCTCCGCGTGGGAATGCCTCCCAGGACGCTCCGCGTCCGCTCTCGAAGGTGGCGCAGATGCGTGGACAAGCTCCAGCGTTATCCACGTCATGCGCTCGGCTCACTGAATCCGCAATCTGTGCCATTTGTGACGCGGAGCGTCACGGGATGCATGCCCACGCGGAGCGATAGGCACGATCAGTGTCGAGGCAGATTTATGCATAACGATCAGAGCTCTGCATGGGCACGCTCAGCTATGTGCGCACTATCGTCGTGCGCCCTTTTGCCAGGCAATGCTCCGGCATGACGCATCTTCCCTCAGACTTACCCGCTACGCCCCGCAAACTCGCACTCATCGTCAGGATGGAGTATTAATTGCTTACATCGCTTCCCACAGTCGTTTGAACCGGGACGTCACCGGTTCGGCCGAAAGACCACGTCCGACGCGAGCAGCGGGACGTCATGGAGAATCTGTATGGCGAGCTTTTCTCATTCTGTCGGCGCGCAGACGTATCGCTTCGACAGCCTCAAAGAAGTCATGGCCAAGGCCAGCCCTGCGCGTTCCGGCGATTTTCTGGCCGAAGTCGCAGCGCAGAACGATGGCGAGCGTGTAGCCGCGCAGATGGCGCTGGCCAACATCCCGCTCAAGCACTTTCTTGAAGAAGCGCTGATTCCGTACGAAGACGACGAAGTCACGCGTCTGATCATCGACACCCACGACGCCCTCGCCTTCGCGCCTGTCAGCCACCTGACCGTCGGCGGCTTTCGCGACTGGCTGCTCAGCGATCAAGCCGATGAAACCAGCCTGCGAGCACTGGCTCCCGGTCTAACGCCGGAAATGGCTGCCGCCGTTTCGAAGATCATGCGTGTACAGGATCTGGTACTGGTTTCGCAGAAAATCCGCGTCGTCACGCGCTTTCGCAACACCGTCGGCCTGCGCGGTCGCCTGTCGACCCGCCTGCAGCCCAACCACCCGACCGATGATCCGTCCGGCATTGCAGCCAGCGTGCTGGACGGCCTGCTGTACGGTAACGGCGACGCCATGATCGGCATCAACCCGGCCACCGACAGCACCTCGTCCATCATCGCGTTGCTGGAAATGCTCGACGCCATCGTCCAGCGCTACGAGATTCCGACCCAGTCCTGCGTGCTGACCCACGTCACCACCTCCATCGAAGTGATCAACCGCGGCGTGCCGGTGGACCTGGTGTTCCAGTCGATCACCGGCACCGAAGCTGCCAACGCCAGCTTCGGTATCAACCTGAACCTGCTGCAGGAAGGTTACGAAGCAGGACTGAGCCTCAACCGCGGCACGCTCGGGCAGAACCTGATGTATTTCGAGACCGGGCAAGGCAGTGCGCTGTCGGCGAACGCGCACCATGGGGTCGATCAACAGACCTGCGAGACCCGCGCCTACGCCGTTGCACGGCATTTCAATCCGTTCCTGGTCAACACTGTGGTCGGCTTCATCGGCCCCGAGTACCTGTACAACGGTAAACAGATCATCCGCGCCGGGCTTGAAGACCATTTTTGCGGCAAATTGCTGGGCGTGCCGATGGGCTGCGACATCTGCTACACCAACCATGCCGAAGCCGATCAGGACGACATGGACACGCTGCTCACGCTGCTGGGCGTCGCCGGGATCAACTTCATCATGGGCATCCCCGGCTCCGACGACATCATGCTCAACTACCAGACCACCTCGTTCCACGACGCGCTCTATGCCCGGCAAAGCCTGGGCCTGCGTCCGGCTCCGGAATACGAGGCCTGGCTGGAAAAAATGGGCATCTTCACGCAGGCCGACGGACGTGTGCGTTTCGGCGACAGCCTGCCGCCCGCCTTCCGCCACGCCCTGGCGCATCTGGCATGAGGGAACCGCCTGTGAATGAAATGGAAAACATTGAAGCCAAGCCGGACGCCACGCCGCCCAATCCCTGGCTGGAACTGCGTCGCCTGACATCGGCTCGTATCGCCCTGGGCCGCACCGGCACCAGCCTGCCGACCTCGGCGCAACTGGACTTTCAGTTGGCCCATGCCCAGGCACGCGATGCGGTGCATCTGGCGTTCGATCATGCGGGCATCAGTGCTCAACTGGCTGAAAAAGGCCGCGAAACCTTGTTACTGCACAGCGCCGCCGCCGACCGTGACAGTTACTTGCAAAGGCCGGATCTGGGAAGACGCCTGAACGATGAGTCCGCCAGCCAGCTGCGCGACTACGCCGCCGCTCATCCGGGCGGGCTCGATCTGGCGATAGTGGTGGCAGACGGCCTGTCGGCGTTGGCCGTTCATCGCCACGCGGTGCCCTTTCTGGTGCGCCTGGAAGAACAGGCTGAAGCAGAAGGCTGGACGCTGTCGCCTGTGATCATGGTGGAACAGGGTCGCGTGGCCGTCGCCGACGAGATCGGCGAGCTGCTTGGCGCAAAAATGGTGGTGATCCTGATCGGCGAACGCCCCGGCCTCAGTTCTCCTGACAGCCTGGGCCTGTATTTCACCTACGCACCGAAAGTGGGGCTCAACGATGCGCACCGCAATTGCATCTCCAACATTCGCCTGGAAGGCCTGAGCTACGGGATGGCAGCCCATCGCCTGCTGTACCTGATGCGCGAGGCCTGCCGCCGTCAGGTGTCAGGGGTAAAGCTCAAGGACGAAGCCGAGCTCAAGACTGTGGAATCCGACGAGGCCGCCGACAACCTGAACAGACGCACTGGCAATTTCCTGCTCGCCGGTCCCGACGACCCGCATTAGATTGCGCTTTCTAAAGCCGCCAGTCAGCATCGCTGTGACCATCCTGGCGCATTGCATTAGCCCATAGTGAAGTTGAGGCCCGACCATGCGGATCATAAAAGCCACGCTCGAACACCTGGACCTGCTCTGCCCGTTGTTCGTCAAATACCGTGAATTCTACGGCGAGCTGCCATTCCCGGATTCGTCACGGGACTTTCTGGAGAAGCGCCTGCGCCGCGAAGAGTCAGTGATTTATCTCGCGCTGGCGAAGGATGACGAGAACAGATTGCTGGGCTTCTGCCAGCTCTACCCCAGCTATTCCTCGCTGTCGCTCAAGCGCGTGTGGATTCTCAACGACATCTACGTCGCCGAAGACGCCCGCAGACAATTGGTCGCCGACCACCTGATGAAAGAAGCCAAGAAAATGGCCAAGGAAACCCAGGCCGTGCGCATGCGCGTGTCGACCAGCAGCAACAACGACGTGGCGCAGAAAGTCTACGAGTCGATTGGCTTCAAGGAAGACACCCAGTTCAAGAACTACGTGCTGCCGATCAACTCGGACCGTTGATTCTGTTCGCGAGCAATCCGGTTTTTTCCGCTTTTGCTCGCCCATACCTCCTGCCTCGTAACAGTTGTAACATCTCTGTTGAAAGCTTGCGGCCCTCTGCCCGCATTCTCCTTCTATAATGCCGCGCGTACTGCACACGTAGTTTCTTCCGCATGCGACCCGGTCAAGGGTTCTCGCCTCAGGTGCTTCAATGGAATTCAACCCGCTCGACCTCATCCTGCATCTCGATGTTTACCTCGACATGCTGGTGACCAACTATGGCACGTGGATCTACGCGATTCTGTTTCTGGTGATCTTCTGCGAGACCGGTCTGGTGATCATGCCGTTCCTGCCGGGCGATTCCCTGCTGTTCATCGCAGGTGCCGTGGCAGCCGGTGGCGGCATGGACCCGGTTCTGCTCGCCGGGCTGTTGATGCTGGCAGCGATACTGGGCGACAGCACGAACTACGTCATCGGCCGCACGGCCGGTGAAAAACTGTTCAGCAACCCCAGGTCGAAGATTTTCCGTCGCGACTACCTACTGCGCACCCAGGTGTTCTACGAGCGTCATGGCGGGAAGACCGTCACGCTGGCGCGCTTCCTGCCGATCATCCGCACCTTTGCCCCCTTCGTGGCGGGCGTCGGCCGCATGCATTACCCGCGCTTCGTCGGTTTCAGCATGCTGGGTTCGGTGCTGTGGGTGGGCAGTCTGGTCACGCTCGGTTTCTTCTTCGGCAACGTGCCGTTCATCAAGCAGAACCTGACGTTCCTGGTCTTGGCAATCATCGTGCTTTCCCTGCTGCCGATGATCATCGGCGTCGTGCGCAGCCGCACAGGCCGCTCTGTCGACGTCAGCTGACCCATGTGGTCATTCAGCAACTGGCGCAGGCAACGCACGCTGGCGAAGCACCCGGTTTCCACTGAGCTGTGGCAAACCGTTCGCCAGCGCCTGCCGATCCTCGATGGCCTGAGCGCCGAACAGGAAGCGCAGTTGCGCGATGCCTGCGTGCTGTTTCTGCACGACAAGCACCTGACCGCACTGCCGGGTGTGGAACTGAACGATGAACACCGGCTGTTTCTGGCCGCACAGGCGCAACTGCCGTTGCTGAATCTCGGCGACCTGAACTGGTATCAGGGCTTTCACGAGATCGTGCTCTACCCTGACGACTTCGTCAGCCCGCAGCGTCATCGCGACGCCAGCGGCATCGAACACGAATGGGACGGCGAACACAGCGGCGAGGCATGGCTGCAAGGCCCGGTGATTCTGGCCTGGCCAGGCGTGGTGTCGAGCGGTGACTGGGACGGCTACAACCTGGTGATCCACGAGCTGGCACACAAACTGGACATGCTCAACGGCGACGCCAACGGTCTGCCACCGCTGCACAGCGATATGCGCATTACCGAGTGGGCCAGCATCATGCAGAGTGCCTTCGACGACCTCAACCGTCAGCTCGACCTGAACCCAGACGCCGAAACCACCATCGACCCGTACGCCGCTCAGGACGCCGCCGAATTTTTCGCCGTCACCAGCGAATACTTTTTCAGCGCCCCGGACCTGTTGCACACCAGCTATCCCGCTGTCTACGACCAACTCAAAGCCTTCTACCGCCAGGACACCCTCGCCCGGCTGAAGGCTTTGCAAGAGCAGGACACGGCTTACAAGGACACCTACTGAAACGTCCAACCCCGCGCGTGGCAACCAAAACAGAATATGCCTATAATCCGGACCACTTTTTGGCGGTTCGCGCCAAAATCTGTCTGGTCAACTACGGGGGCAAAGCCCAATGAGCTACAGCACGATTCCGGCAGGTAAAGACCTGCCGAACGACATCTACGTCGCGATCGAAATCCCGGCCAACCACGCGCCGATCAAGTACGAAATCGACAAAGACACCGATTGCCTGTTCGTTGATCGTTTCATGGCCACCCCAATGTTCTACCCAGCCAACTACGGCTTCATCCCCAACACCCTGGCGGATGACGGCGACCCCCTCGACGTGCTGGTCGTGACCCCATACCCGGTTTCCCCAGGTTCGGTCATCCGCGCACGCCCGGTCGGCATCCTGCACATGACCGACGACGGCGGCGGCGATGCCAAAGTCATCGCAGTCCCGCACGACAAACTGTCCCAGCTGTACGTCGACGTCAAAGAGTACACCGACCTGCCAGCCCTGCTGCTTGAGCAGATCAAGCACTTCTTCGAGAACTACAAGGATCTCGAAAAAGGCAAATGGGTCAAGATCGAAGGCTGGGGCGACGCAGAAGCCGCCCGTGCTGAAATCACCAAATCGGTTGCAGCCTTCAAAGGCTGATTGACGGTTTGCCATGTCGAGACACCTGCGTTGCGGGTGTCTTGGCATAGATGTCCGTAACACCCTCCCCTCGCAACGCCCCCTCTGCTGCGATTTTTTTCAAAACCCGCGTTTAAAAATGCGTTTAATCGCTCTCTCGCAATAAACATCCCGTCAACGCCCGCACACCCGGCCTGAACAAATCCCGCAGCGTTTATCCAAAATTCGGCGATTACGGAACATGCCTACACAACAAACGTCCCGTCTGTAATACCTCTAGCCGTACACCCCCAGCGACAACGCCGACATCAACACCTCGTTCATTTAAACGCCCTGATCGCGCCAGTAAACTCGGCCCCATGAATACATCAGGCGATCGACTCCGCATCCTTCTCAAAGAGTGCCACCTCACTGCGACTGATTTTGCTGCCAACCGCAAGATCACGCCGCAACACGTCAATAATTGGTTCAAGCGCGGCGTCCCCATGGCGCGTATTGATGAGGTGGCTGAATTATTAACCGTTAACGCCCGCTGGCTGCGCACCGGCGAAGGCCCCAAACACCCGACCGACTCCGCCAATGAAAACAACGGCGGCGACACTCGACTGATCGTCCATCAGGATCAAGGAAGAAACATGCTGCGTGGAGACGTGGAAATTCAGATCTTCAAGGAAATCGAATCCACCCATGGCGTCAGCAAAACCGTCCTGGCCGAAGCCCCAGGACAAAAAATCCGCCTGCCGCTGCAGGTCCTGCAAACCATGGGCATCGACCCCAGAAACTGTCTGTGCGTCGCCATGGTCGGTAACAGCATGGCCGACAAGATCCAGGATGGCTCGATTCTGGGGGTGGACCGCGAGCTGACGCAGGTTATCGACGGCGAAATCTACGCTATCGAACACGGTGGCATCCTGCGCGTGCGCTACCTCTACCGCCTGCCCAACGGCGGCCTGCGCCTGCGCAGCCACAACGACGCCGAATACCCCGACGAAATCTTCAGCGCCGAAGACATCGAAGACGAACGCATCCGCATCCTGGGCTGGATCTTCTGGTGGTCCACCCTCAACAGCCGTAGAAATGCGATGCTGCTGTTCTGACACGGGCGTGATGGCACATCAAGGCTGGGCATGGGCGGCAAAAATCAGTATGCTGTCCGCCATCCAAAGCATCCCCGCCCAGCGGCGATGCCACGGCACGGCAGATGACGCATCTGCCCTGCTCTCTTATCAGCATTCCTTGCGAATGCACCTTTTGCAGGCGATTGCGGTTTACCAAAAATAGACCAAAATTGCCCACGAGAAGCCGGCCACAAGCCGGCTTTTTAATGTCTGAAATAATCCTGCCCCATCCAAGAATCTTCCTGAAAGCTTAGCTATTCCGGGGGTTCAGACATTTCCCTGTCCGATGGTGTCAACGCCATTTGACCTCATCCGAGGATGAAGTGAGGGACAGGTGGGGGGGGGACCGCACTATTGAATTGAACCAATAACAACCGAGCTACTCAGGTCTTTCTGGAGACTAGGCAGGCCGATCCCAAACCTCTAAAAATACGCAGCCTTGCTCAGTAACCGACTTCTTTCTGATGCCGAAAGGCCAATTCATAGACAGCATCACCCGCGCGCTGATGCCTATAGAGCGCCACATAACCCGAATCACCAAACTCGATAATTAGCTCACGTAACTCCGGCAGATCTGGAAATGGGCGACCTACTTCGGGCCTCCTTCCAAGCGAGCAAATTGTCGCTCAATCACTTGGGCCGCTCGCTGCGCTATCTGTGGACCCTTTTCGACAAGCAACCGACGACAACACTCCAAGCCTTGCGCAGTACCTTCAGTGATAATCAATCGTGGCACTTGGGAAGCTCCGCCTCAGCCTCAGTACCCCAGGTATTGAGCCAGGCCCGAGCCTCTTGGCCGGTCATATGCCGACCCGTTTCCTGATAGACGGCCCACGACGCCAAGGCTTTCTGCTTGAAGCCCTCGCGAGCTTCTTCGCGATCGACGTACTGCGCTATCGCTTCGCGCATAACCCAATGGGGCGAACGTTGACGCAGACCAGCCAAGTGCTGAATGCGACTTTTCAGCTCGTCATCAATTTTGATTGAAGTGGCCATAGCCGAACCCTCGTTATCTAAAGGTATTACCTTTTGATAAGTTATTAGTCCCCCTGCTCATCTGTCCATACGCCCAGAAGACGGACGACTGCACGCAGAGCCAGAATGGGGGGACAGCGGAGGGGGATAGATACACGATTAACACAGCGTTGGACAATTGACTCGGTAGAAGCATGAGTCCTGCATCCAGCACGTTTTCCAGGCAGGCGACTGGTTGCGCTGCATCAGTCTGCGAAGCCCAGCCTCCTCCGCCGCGCCACCAACGCCCGTCGCAACGCGACATCCGCATACTCCATGAAAATCCCCGCCAACCTCTTCAGCGCTGCCTCCTCCCCTTCGCTGCCCACGATAAAATCAAACCCCAACGCCCGCTTGTTCTGATCGGGCAGCTCATCCCAACTGGTCATGAGGTAGCCGTACATAGCACTGACGACATGATGCCTATTCGTCGATCCAGACCTGGCAACAGATGCCCCAACACGGTTGCGAACACCTGAACGACTGCGCTGGAAAACGCGGCAGTTTTTACACAGCAGTTGGGTTGATGCAGCCCTGCGAAGCGGTTTCTGTTTTTTATTCTGGCTCATGATTTCTGATCCTTGCGCTCTCGCGACGACTCGTCCTTATGAAACACATTCGCGCTAACGAATGCTATAGCGTGTAGTGCTATAACATGCATTCAAGCGAAATCCCTTTCTTTTGTAAAGGGGCAGCGCTATGAAACTGAGTAAAGCAATCGGCGCCGCACTCAAGGAGGCGCGTGAGGCGAAGGGACTGACGCAAGAGGACTTTGTCGGGGTCAGTGGCCGCACTTATCTGTCTGAAATCGAGCGCGGGCTGAAGAGCCCGACGTTGGAGAAACTCGACCAGCTCGCCACCAGAATCGGTATTCATCCACTGGAGTTGCTGGTTTCGTGTTACGCCATGCAGTGCTCGATGAGTGAACGCGAGTTAGTGGATCTGCTGGATGAGCGTTTGAGAAAAGCGCAGGACCCACTGTGAAGGCCAAGCACCTCAGCCCAAACCCTGGTGCCAGAAACTGACACCCCGCCATGCTCAGATAACCCTGGTGGGAAACGATCCCGGCGCAAGGCCCTGATCTTTGCGGAAATCACTCTTTGAAAGCTTTTGAGAGGCTCGTCAAATGGCGTTCAAAAAACCGTCTCTAGCCTGGATAGTGCTGGTTCCTCTGCTTGCCTGGACAACGCCCGGCTGGACACAAACGCCTGAGGTCAACGACCAGATTGACGGCCTTGTCAGAGAGCCTCTTGTCCTGAACGTCCTTCTGCCTGACGGACAGACGGCGACGCTGGATGCATTTGTCACACGCCCCGACAGGCCCGGACGCTGGCCGGTTGCGTTGATCACCCATGGCACCGATGGCAATCAGATTGATCGCGCGATCAGCCCTAACCGATTTTCATCCGCGGCAATAGCCTTTGCTCGCCATGGTTACGCGTCAGTTGTGGTCATGCGCCAAGGGTATGGAAAGTCTTCAGGCGTCACCGATTACCAGCACCAGGTTGGAACCTGCGAGCACCCCCATCATGCGAAGGCCGGTAAAATTGCAGCCGACGATCTCATCGCCGCTCTGAGCGCCATCCGGCTTGAATCGTGGGCCTCGCCTGATGAAGCCATCATGATGGGGCAATCTGCAGGAGGCTTCGCGGTATTGGCTGCCGGTGCCGACAATCCTCCGGGCGTGCAAGCGATCATCAACTTCGATGGTGGTCGTGGCGCAATCAAGTCGGGTGGGGTTTGCGACAAAGAGCACTTGTTAGCATCCATCGCAAGCTTTGGCAGGCGATCACATATGCCTGCCCTCTGGCTTTATGCCGTCAATGACGAGGTGTTTCCTATGCCGCTGAGCAGAGAGATGTTTGATACCTATCTCTCTGCCGGAGGCATTGGTGAGTTTCAGGAGGCTCCGGCATTCGAAAAAAACGGTCATGTCTTTATAGAATGGGCGCCTGAACAAACGTGGTGGAATACCGTTTCCGACTTTCTGAACAAACAGCAGCTTGCATCTCACGAAATCGTGGCACTGCCTGCAACCGATCTTCCCGCACCCGCAGAACTGAGTGCTGCAGCAAAAGACGCCTTGCGTGCATATGCGCAAAACCAGTCGTACGAGAAAGCGTTCGCAACCAATGGCAAAGGTGTCTGGGGCTGGAGTAAGGGTGAACGAACTCAAGACGATGCCGCTGCCAGGGCGATGGAATACTGTCAAAAGAATGTTATTGGTGATGGACCCGCTTGCACCGTCTACGCGCTAGGCAATCATCTGATGGCTTCAGGTGCGCAAGCTGACGCCAGCTCCCACTGAAGAATGCCAGACGTCAGCCGCTAATCCGCACATTCACCAGACCGGTCCAGCCCCCGATCTCTCCAAAGCCTCCAGACCCTGTCCCATCCGGCCTCATGGCTCACGCCCTCAACCACCACCACCTGATTGCACACACCGCTGCGCAACCGCTCGCGATACGCCTGTGCCAGCGCAGTCGGAACGACTTCATCCAGAGTCCCTGAGAAATGCCGTTGAGGGATGCCCGCCAACCGACGCGGGTAGTCCAGTGGATCGAGTGAGCCTGCAAGGGGTGTCAGGTGATGGGTGTGTGCCCATAGGCGCGGGCTGAGGTTGCCTGCGAGCGTCTGGACTTGGGTCACGTCATCTCGCTGAGCAGCCAGCAGCAGCGCCAGGGCGGCCCCGCCGGAGTAGCCGACCAGTTCGAATGACGGGTTGCCATAACGCTGTTTCAGAAGGTCAAGTGCCTGGCTGAGGCTGGTGACGACCTCCTGCGAGAAACGTCGATCTGTCCAGAGCGCTGTCTTACAGCCAGCCGAGGTGACGAACTGGCAAGGTCGTGCGAGGTAGGCGTTGGGTGTCGGGTCGTCGATGGCCAGACGCGGCACCAGCAATTTTCGGGGGCTGGGGTCGAGGCTGGGTTGGGTCGCAGTGGCCCAGGCATGACCGTCGCCTTCAAGGTAAACGCGCAGACGGCCCGCAGGCGGGACATGGTTCGGCAGCAGCGCAGCCAGCCCGAACGGCTGGCCGGGCAGGATTTGCAGTTGCCGACCATGCTCGTCAGCCAGTTGTTGCAATGCCTGACGCGGCGATTGGCAGCCTGCTATGAGGGCGCCGATCAGCAGCGCCATCAAAGCCTGAAAGAAAACGCCCCAGCGATAAGGGCCGGGACGGGAGTTAGTCATCAGAAGTCGTAACGCACTTTTGCCGAGAACACATCGGCATCGAAATCCGACTTGCCGATGTAGTCGTAATTCAGACCAAGGGTGATCGCCCCCAGTTTGTAATCCGCACCCACGCCTGCTTCGTAGCTGTCACGTACCGCCCTGGCACCGCTGGTCACGAACGGTGTGCTGCCGAGCAGGAAGGTCGATGTGCTCTTGGCCTCGTCGGCGGCGAAGTCGTGATACGCCATCAGTTTGGCTTGCGGTTCCAGCGTGCCCGCGCCGAGAACGAAACTGCCCGCCACTCGTACACCCGCGCCCAGCTCGATGGCTTCATAGCGCTGGTCTTCGACCTTCAACGCGGCCGACGAGTTTTTCTCGCGATAGCCGTCGATGTTCACCTGGCTGTAACGCGCAGCCAATCGTGGCTCGATCAGCGTTTGCGGGGTGACGTGGTAGGTGTAGCCGCCCACCAGATTCAGGCCCAACAGGTCGCTGTCATAGTCCGATTTGGCACGCGTACCGGCAATGCTGCGTTTGCCCTGATTGTCGTTGAGGCCGTAGGTCAGGCTGGAATCGACAAAGTAGTTGCCCAGTTCGAAACCGCTGTACAGGGTGAATGCATGGCTGTCGACTTCGGTCTTGTTGCCGTTTTTGCCATTCACGTCGGTATTGATGAAGCTGTACGCCAGACCCACGGTCAGGTTCTCGTTCAACTTGCCGTCAGCGCCGACTGCAACGCCGTGGCTATAGGCGTTATAGCCCGCCACGCCGTCACGCTGGCCTTGAGTGGCGTCGCTGTAAAGCGACTGGACCCATACGCCCGCTTCCTTGAAGCCTTCGCCCGACGACGCGCCGCGTATCGAGCTGGTGCGGCTGCCGGTGACGCCACTGATCAGGCTCTGGCTGGTGGTCGCGGCACGGGTTGCGCCGCCGTTGATTTCCGGCGTCAGTTGCGAGGCCAGCCTGGCAACCTGAGCTTCATCAGCGTTCAGCAAGGCTTGCTTGAACGGATCGCTATCGTTCATTTTGCCGATGATGCTGTCATCGACGAGGTTGACCAGCGTTTTCTGGCTATTGGTCGAGCCGCCGTTATCGGTGACGATCTGGGCAACCAGTTCCTTGCCTTTGGCCGTCACCACCGCAACCACTTGAGTACCGCTGACGGTGTAACTGTCGACGTTGAGCAGCGCCGATGTGCTGACGACATCAAGCTTACCGTTCGGGTCGACTTTCACACCCTCTTTGTCAAGCAGATCAATTCGGCCTGCCTCGAGCAGTTTGTAGGTAGTGCCTGTGGCGCTGAAATCCTCACCCTTGGCGGCCAGCCTGATCTGGGCACCTGGTTCGAACTGGGCGGCGTCGGTGACTCTCAGGACGGCCGTATTCACGTTGGTGGCACTGCTGAGATTCAGGGCCAGCGCAGAGTTGCCTGCGACGTAAATGCCGCCATTGATGCTGGTGTGCGGAGCTTCCAGCGTAAAGGTGGTCGACGGGCTGTCGATATAACCTACTGCGATCACACCATCCTTTTTCAGACGGATGTTATAGCCGTCAGTGCTGGTATTGGTCGCCGTGAAGGACGTGTCACCTTCCAGTTCAATATTACTCAGGTCTATCAGGTTGCCGACAATGACACTGCCCTTGCGCAGGATCAGTTCGACCGGGCGATTGCTTGCTGAGGCATCGATGGCCTTGTCGGCAGAAATGATCGAGCCATTGTTGAAGATATTGAAATCGCCTCTTTCAAGGAACCACGGCTGAGCGCCCGGCAAATTGAAGCGAGTATTACCGATGGCGATGGCAGTACCCTGCCCGCGTATCGTCCCGTCGTTGGTCAGGTGCGTGGTGTTGCCGGTGAAGCTGGCGCCGTCGATCCGCACGCCTTCAGCGTTTTCACCTGTAGCGACAATGGTGCCCTGGTTGTTGAAATAGCCCAGCTCTGCAAAAGCCCCCGAGCTGCTGGTGGTCAGGTCAACACCCGTCGCGCCCTTGCCGGAGACATCGATCTGGCCACGATTGAAGAAGGTGCCGACGATCTTGCCGCCCTCTACGCTGACACCTTTCACCCCTTCTCCGCCGCTGCTGGTGATGGCGGCATTGAGAATCAGATCCTTGTCGACCCTCGAACCGTTGAGACCGACGATAGTCTGCAAACCGCTCCCGCTATAACTTCCGCCCATGTCGAGGTTACCAGTGTGAGTCTGGCCCTGGCTTTTGAAGCCGGCATTGGTCAGTTGAACGGTTTCGGCGAATGCGGGCATCGCGTAGGCGGCCACCGAGAGGGCGAGCAGGGTCTTGCGCAGAACAGGGATCACAGTTCATTCCTTTAACAGCGTATTGGACAAGCTTCCGTGCGTGGTAGAACCTGACTGTAATAGCGGGCAGTGGCGTCGCGCAGAAGGGCGCGGCGAGAATACAGAAAGGCCATCATAATGGCATCATTTATTTGACGTCATTAAAACGACAACAGCCTGTATTCGAGACTACTCATAGATAAAATAAAACTACGATATCCGCGATTTTTGCAGCAATCTGCTGCACAACAGCTCGCCGTTGCAGACTGAAAAATCTGCAATCGAACGCTTGACGCGGTTTTCAACTCATACCTTCAGCGTTCAACGATTCCCACCTCACACCACTCACTGAGGCCTTCCGTATGACTGACACTCCCTATACTCCGCCCAAGGTCTGGCAGCACGAAGCCGCGTCAGGCGGCACCTTCGCCAGCATCAATCGTCCCACCGCCGGCCCTACGCACGAAAAGGAACTGCCGGTCGGCAAGCACCCGCTGCAGCTTTATTCGCTGGCCACGCCGAACGGCGTCAAAGTCACGATCATGCTGGAGGAATTGCTGGAACTGGGACACAGCGGCGCGGAATACGATGCTTGGCTGATCAAGATCTCCGAGGGCGATCAGTTCTCCAGTGGGTTTGTCGGGGTCAATCCGAACTCGAAGATCCCGGCGCTGGTGGATCGCAGTCACGACACGCCGGTGCGTGTGTTCGAATCGGGATCGATTCTGCTGTACCTCGCGGAGAAGTTTTCCAGCTTCCTGCCCGCCGATCCGGCCGGGCGGACCGAAACATTGAACTGGCTGTTCTGGCAGATGGGTGCAGCGCCTTATCTGGGCGGCGGTTTCGGGCATTTCTATGCCTACGCGCCTGAGAAACTGGAATACCCGATCAACCGTTTCGCGATGGAAGCCAAGCGTCAGCTGGACGTGCTGAACCGTCGTCTTGGAGAAAGCCGTTATCTGGGAGGCGACACTTACACCATCGCCGACATCGCCGTCTGGCCGTGGTATGGCGCGCTGGTGCAGAACAAGGTGTATTCGGCGGCAGAGTTTCTATCGGTGCACGAATACCCGAACCTGATCCGCTGGACCGAAGAAATCGCAGCGCGGCCTGCAGTGATACGCGGCAAGAAGGTGAATCGCACCTGGGGCGAGGAATCGGAGCAGGTTCCAGAGCGGCACCAGGCGTCTGATCTGGATAAGTAAGGCGTCACGCGGCGCTGTTGTGATGCTTCAACCAGCATCACATCAGTGCCGACACGATGGCCAACATCGCTTAACCTTATGCGCTGTTGATCCGCCATCTGACACCGGAGCCCCACATGCCGCACGACAAAGACCCACGCGCCCACACCGCCCTGTCGCAACGCGGCCGCAGTGCAGGCAGCGGTCCGGGGTTGTCGGTCAATCCGCCGGTCGTGCGGATCAGTACGGTCCTGTTCGACAGCCTCGCGGCCTTGCGCGAAGCGGAAGTGCGGACGGCCGGGCCTGAGCGCTCGTTGACGTACGGTGCCAACGGCAACCCGACGGCGTTTGCGTTGCAGGACCTGATCACTGAACTGGAAAGCGCCCACGGCACCTGCCTTTATCCCACCGGGCTGGCTGCGGTCGCTCAGATGTTTCAGTCGTTTTTGCGTCCCGGCGATCATGTGCTGATGACAGAGTCGGTCTACGGGCCGGTGCGGCGTCTGGCCAACACGATGCTGAAAGCGTTCGACATCCAGTTCGATTACTACGCCGCGAATGGCAGCAACATCGAATCTCTGATCAAGCCCAACACACGCATGATCTACGCCGAAGTGCCCGGTTCGCTGACCTTCGACATGTGTGATCTGCCTGCGCTTTCGCGGCTGTGCAAAGCGAAAAATCTGTTGCTGGCTGTGGATAACTCGTGGGGGTCTGGCGTGTTGTTCAAGCCGCTTGAGCTGGGTGCAGACATTTCACTGATGGCGCTGACCAAGTACGTGGCCGGGCATTCGGACGTGATGATGGGCAGTGTCAGCGTTACCGAAGCCCATTGGAAAACCCTCAAAACCATGAACATCGCCGTTGGCAATACGGTCAGCCCGGACGATGCGTATCTGGTGCTGCGTGGCGCCCGCAGTCTGGCGGCACGTATGGCTATGCATGAGCGTCATGCCCTGCAGGTTGCGCAGTGGCTGCTGGAGCAACCGCAGGTGGCGCGAGTGCTGTATCCGGCGCTCGAGAGCGATCCGGGCCACGCCATCTGGAAGCGGGATTTCCATGGCTGCAATGGTTTGCTCAGTTTCGAATTCAAGACGACCGATCGTCAGGTGCTCGACCGTTTCGTCGGTGCCCTGAAGCTGTTCGGGATCGGTTATTCGTGGGGCGGTTTCGAAAGCCTCATCACCGAGATTGAACAACATGGCCCCGATCGCGGTGACGGCCCGATGCTACGCCTGCAAATCGGTCTGGAAAGCCCGGACGACCTGATCGCCGACCTGCGGTCAGGTTTCGCCGCAGTCTGAACCCTGCGGGCTAATCTGAAAGCGCTACAGCGCTGTCATCCGGCTGCCGAACAGGTCGCCGTCATTTGCCCCACGGGCGTCGCTCTGCTAGTGTCGCCCGGTTTAATCTCTACCGGAAATGCCCTCATGGCCCGCAAGAAAGCTGCACTGGATTTCGAACAGTCTCTCGCTGATCTGCAAACGCTGGTAGAGCGACTGGAGAATGGCGAGTTGTCACTGGAAGACTCTCTCACCGCCTTCGAACAGGGCGTGCGTCTGACGCGCGACTGTCAGAGCGCTCTGACCGCTGCCGAGCAGAAGGTTCAGGTGTTGCTGGAGCGCGATGGTGAACTGGCCGAAGAGCCTTTCGACGACGCGGAATTGCCTGAATGATCGCGAGCTACCAAGCGCAAAGCCAGGCCCGCGTCAACGCGGCGCTCGAAGGTCTGTTTCAAGCCCCAACCCCTGAATTGACACGCCTCTACGACGCCATGCGCTACAGCGTTATGAATGGCGGCAAACGCGTGCGCCCGTTGCTGGCCTATGCAGCATGTGAGGCACTGGGTGGTGTCGCGGAAGATGCCAACGGCGCGGCCTGTGCGGTCGAGCTGATCCATGCCTATTCGCTGGTGCATGATGATTTGCCTGCGATGGACGATGACGATTTGCGTCGCGGCCAACCCACGACCCACAAGGCGTTTGACGAAGCCTGCGCGATTCTGGCGGGCGACGGCCTGCAGAGTCTGGCGTTCACCGCCCTGCTCGCGCCGAACCTGACCTCACGTGACGCGCAGACGCGCCTGCAGATGGTCAGCACTCTGGCGACAGCAGCCGGTCCGGCCGGCATGGTGGGTGGTCAGGCGATCGATCTGGGTTCGGTGGGTTTGAAGCTGGATCAGGCTGCACTGGAATACATGCACCGCCACAAGACCGGCGCGTTGATCGAAGCCAGTATTCGACTGGGCGCACTGGCCAGCGGCCGCGCAGACCAGACACAACTTGATGCACTTCAAGTGTATGCCCGGGCCGTAGGCCTGGCTTTTCAGGTGCAGGACGACATTCTCGACGTGGAAAGTGACACTGCCACCCTCGGCAAACGCCAGGGCGCCGACATTGCACGCGACAAGCCGACCTACCCTGCCTTGCTGGGGCTTGAAGCTGCCAAAGGCTACGCCCTGGAGCTTCGCGATCAGGCGCTGACTGCACTAGAATTGTTCAGTAATGCAGCAGAACCTTTGCGAGAACTGGCCCGTTACATCGTTGAACGCCGTCACTGATCAGCATTACCGACCATCGAAATCGGGTGAATCAACAGCGCTTCATCCGGTCACAGTCATCAGGTCCGGTTCAGCCGGACGCCGCTGATGCACTTCATGGGCAGCTTGCGATGCATAAGGTAAACTGCCGCCTCTTTTACTTATAACGATTCGCCTGATGCCCACGACGTTCAAAGAGATTCCCCGCGAGCGCCCGGTTACGCCGTTGCTCGACCGAGCCAATACACCGGATGGCCTGCGCCTTCTGGGTGAAGCCGAGCTGGAAACCCTGGCCGATGAGCTGCGCCTGGAACTGCTCTACTCCGTTGGCCAGACCGGAGGGCATTTTGGTGCCGGTCTCGGCGTCATCGAGCTGACCATCGCCCTGCATTACGTGTTCGACACGCCGGACGACCGCCTGGTGTGGGACGTTGGCCATCAGGCCTACCCACACAAGATCCTGACGGGCCGTCGCGCGCGCATGTCCACGCTGCGCCAGAAAGACGGTGTCGCGGCATTCCCGCGTCGCAGCGAGAGCGAGTACGACACGTTCGGCGTTGGTCACTCCAGCACCTCAATTAGCGCGGCTCTTGGCATGGCGATTGCCTCGCGCCTGCAGGGCAGCGACCGCAAGTCCATCGCCGTGATCGGCGACGGCGCGCTGACGGCGGGCATGGCATTCGAGGCGTTGAACCACGCCCCGGAAGTGGCCGCAAACATGCTGGTCATCCTCAACGACAACGACATGTCGATCTCGCGCAACGTTGGCGGGCTGTCCAACTATCTGGCCAAGATCCTTTCCAGCCGCACGTATGCAAGCATGCGTGAAGGCAGCAAAAAGGTGCTTTCGCGCCTGCCCGGTGCCTGGGAAATCGCCCGTCGCACCGAGGAATACGCAAAAGGCATGCTGGTTCCCGGCACGCTGTTCGAAGAGCTGGGCTGGAATTACATCGGGCCTATCGACGGTCACGACCTGCCGACGCTGATCGCCACGTTGCGCAACATGCGTGACCTCAAGGGTCCGCAATTCCTGCATGTGGTCACCAAGAAAGGCAAGGGTTTTGGTCCGGCCGAAATCGACCCGATCGGCTACCACGCGATCACCAAACTCGAACCGTTGAATGCGCCTGTCGCGATCCCGAAAAAGGTCAGCGGCCCAAAGTATTCCGGTGTGTTTGGTCAGTGGCTGTGCGACATGGCTGAAGCGGATTCACGGCTGGTGGGTATTACGCCAGCCATGAAGGAAGGCTCGGATCTGGTCGATTTCAGTGAGCGTTACCCTGAGCGTTATTTCGACGTGGCGATTGCCGAGCAGCACGCCGTCACGCTGGCTGCGGGCATGGCCTGTGAAGGCAGCAAGCCGGTGGTCGCGATCTATTCCACCTTCCTGCAACGCGGTTATGACCAACTGGTGCATGACGTAGCGGTGCAGAATCTCGACGTTTTGTTCGCCATCGACCGCGCCGGTCTGGTGGGCGAAGACGGCCCGACGCATGCGGGCAGCTTCGACTTGTCTTACCTGCGCTGCATCCCCGGCATGGTGGTGATGACGCCGAGCGACGAAAACGAACTGCGCAAGATGCTCAGCACCGGCTACCTGCATAACGGCCCTGCCGCCGTGCGCTATCCGCGTGGGATGGGTCCAAACGCCGTGATCGAAAAGGACCTTGAGCCTGTTGAAATCGGCAAGGGCATCGTGCGTCGTCAGGGTCAGGGCGTCGCGATTCTGGTGTTCGGCGTGCAACTGGCCGAAGCCTTGGTCGTTGCGCAGAAGCTGGACGCTACAGTCATCGACATGCGCTTCGTGAAGCCGCTCGATGAAGCACTGGTTCGTGAGGCAGCCGCCAATCACGAACTGCTGGTCACGCTCGAAGAGAACGCCATCATGGGTGGCGCGGGCGCGGCGGTCAGTGAGTTCTTGGCGCGAGAAAACATCCTCAAATCCGTGCTGCACATTGGTTTGCCGGACGTTTACGTCGAACACGCCAAACCTGCGCAGATGCTGGCCGAGTGTGGCCTGGATGCGCCAGGCATCGAAGCGGCGATCAACAAGCGGCTGACGCTGATTGGTTGATTGACGCGAAAACATTGAAAGCGCTCATTGAGCGCTTTTTTTGTGTTTAACACCGCTCAGGACGCTCCGCGTCCGCGCTCCCCCGCTGCCGTCAGCCTAGCTGCGATGGAATCCGGTACAGATACAGCAGCACCACGCTCGCAAATGCCAGCAGGCAGACGGGCAATGGGTGCAGGCCGAAGAGCACGGCAATGGCGGCGATCCAGGCAGGGAGCCCGGCGTAGAGGAAGGCCAGACGTCGAACAGCGGCAAGGTGCAGCCAGGCGGCGGGTTCCTGAGGGGTGTCGAGTGCGGTCTGGGTGGTGATCAACGCACGCTTGTAAGCCCCGAACGGCTTGAGGCTGACGAACATCGAACCCACGCCTGCGACGAACAGCGGAAGAGCCAGCACGGTCATCATCGGTTCGTTACTGCCGAAAAACAGGCAGACGACCAGCAACGGCGCAAGGGTGAGGCCGAGCTGGCGCCACCATGCCATCGCCAGTCGCTGGCGAACCTGACTGCGGGTCAAGCGGGCCCAACCTCGCTCTGATGCTCGTTGCCCATCATATGGCCCAGCTTGCCGGCCTTGGTGGCCAGGTACAGCTTGTTATGCGGATTCTGACCGGTGTGCAGCGGCACGCGCTCCGCAACCTTGATCCCCATGTCGGTCAAGGCTTTGACCTTGCGCGGGTTGTTGGTCATCAGACGCAGCGACTGGACACCCAGATGCTGAAGCATCGGCAGGCAGATCGCGTAGTCGCGCTGATCAGCCGCAAAACCCAGACGCTCGTTGGCTTCAACGGTGTCGGCACCGCCGTCCTGCAATTCGTAGGCGCGAATCTTGTTCATCAGGCCGATACCACGACCTTCCTGACGCAGGTACAACAGCACGCCGCGGCCTTCAGTAGCAATGGCGCGCAAAGCAGCTTCAAGCTGGGAACCACAATCGCAACGCTGACTGAACAAGGCGTCGCCGGTCAGGCATTCGGAATGAATACGACCCAGAACAGGGGTGCCATCTGCCACGTCACCCAGACTCAGGACAACGTGTTCACGCCCGGTTGCCGACTCGATGAAGCCGTGCATGGCAAATTCTGCAAAAGGTGTGGGCAGTTTGGAAGCGGCGACAAATACGACGGGCACCGTGTGCTCCTAATCAGTATGAAGACTGGAAATTCGCAAGATTTGCATTGTAACAGCAGGTTCCTGCAGACGCTTAGGCTGAATTCTCGGGCATTCAGATCGTAAAGTTCGATCGATAGAACCCAATCGAACCCCAAGCGGGCGGGACATTCACGACCCACCCCGAAAATGCTGGTAACCACGGGTCGACGGCGTGACGTCCTGTCCGTCGCCATCAATCAGCGCGACGCCCTGCCCCGCAACGACTCGGCCGATGACATGCACCGGCCAGCCGGCTTCCAGCAAGGCTGCCAGATGAACCGGTGGCAGCGTGAACGCCAACACGTAGTCATCGCCGCCGCTGAGAGCCTTTTGCCGAGCGGACTGAGTGTCGAAAAGCGTGAGCAGTTCGGCGGACATTGGCAGCGTGTCGCGCTCGATCAACAGTCGGACGTTCGATGCCTGGGCAATATGTCCACAGTCGGCGAGCAGGCCGTCGGAAATGTCCAGCGCGGACGTGGCGTTGCCACGCAGCGCCTGACCGAGCGCCAGTTGCGGCTGAGGCGACCAATAGCGCGCCAGCAAAGGCTCTGCAACAGACGGCTCGGCGTTGCGCTCACCCAGGACCAGCGGCAAGGCTCCGGCAGCGTCACCCAGCGCACCACCGACGCACAGCAGGTCGCCTTCCCGGGCACCGCTGCGTGTCAGCGCCAGCCCGGCGGGCACGCCGCCAAACACAGTCAGCGTCAGGCTCAACGGTCCACGGGTCGTGTCGCCGCCGATCAGGCTCAACGAACAATGTTGCGCCATCCGGCTCAGCCCGAACGCGAATGCCTCGAGCCAGTCGATATCGACGCTCGGCAAGGTCAAAGCCAGGGTGAAGCCGACAGGACGCGCGCCCATGGCCGCCAGATCACTGGCAGACACCGCCAGCGCGCGCTGGCCGAGCAGAAAAGGGTCGCAGACTTCGGGAAAATGCACCCCGGCAACCAGGGTGTCGGTGGAGATCGCCATCTGTTCGCCGGGCGGCAACGCCAGCAAGGCGCAATCGTCGCCGATGCCCAGCGCCACTTCTTCGCGCGCCTGCGCACAGGGCGCAGCGGCGAAGTAATGACGGATCAGCTCGAACTCTCCCATGAAGGTCAGGCGCTGATCAGCGCTTGTGGGCCTTCACTTCGACTTCACGCAGGCGCGGCGCCAGCTTGTCCAGCACGCCGTTGACGAACTTGTGGCCGTCAGTGGAGCCGTAGACCTTGGCCAGCTCGATGCCTTCGTTGATCACGACGCGGTAAGGAACGTCGATACGCTTGAGCAATTCGAAGGTGGACAGGCGCAGAACCGCCAGCTCGACCGGATCGAGTTCTTCGATGGTCAGGTCCAGGCAAGGCGACAGCGCTGTGTCGATCTCGGTCTTGTTGGTGGCAACACCGTGCAGCAGCTCACGGAAGTAAGCGCCGTCAACGTTGCTGAAGTCGTTGTCGACACGGAACTGTGCCTCGATTTCGTTCAGCGAATGACCTGCCATGTGCCATTGGTACAGGGCCTGGGTCGCCATCTGACGCGCTTCGCGACGCTTGGCGCTCTTGCCTTTGGCGGCCTCGGGCGACTTGGCATCGCGCGGGTTGAACTGATCGGTATCGTCGGAAATCACTTGGCCTCCAGCTGCGACAGCAGACTGACCATTTCGATGGCGGACAAGGCAGCTTCAGCGCCCTTGTTGCCAGCCTTGGTGCCGGAGCGCTCGATGGCCTGCTCGATCGAATCGACCGTCAGCACGCCGAAGGCAACCGGAACACCGAATTCCATGGAAACCTGAGACAGGCCCTTGACGCACTCACCGGCGACGTATTCGAAGTGCGGGGTGCCGCCACGAATGACCGCGCCCAGCGCGACGATGGCGGCGAACTCGCTGCGTTGCGCAACTTTCTGCACAACCAGTGGAATCTCGAAAGCACCCGGCGCACGGATGATGGTGATGTCGCTTTCGCTCACGCCATGGCGTACCAGCGCATCAACGGCACCGCTCACCAGGCTTTCCACGACGAAGCTGTTGAAACGGCCAACCACCAAGGCATAGCGGCCTTGGGGGGCGATGAAGGTACCTTCGATGGTCTTCAAGGTCATTCGGTGAGTCTCGTATTAAAGAGCAAGCCCGCCTTGAGGCGGACTTTGGAGGATTTTAGGCCACGAATCACAACTGTCAGGCCGATGGACACGAAAAACAGGCTTTCGCGTGCATCGACCTGCCGGTATTTATTCGGAGGGCACGTATTCTACAACTTCCAGATCGAAACCGGATATCGCATTGAACTTCATTGGTGAACTCATCAGGCGCATTTTGCGCACGCCCAGGTCACGAAGGATCTGCGAACCCGCGCCGACGGTGCTGTAAGTGGTCGGTGTCTTGATCGGTTGCTGCCCGGCCGTTTCGCGGATATGGGCCAGCACCACGTCGCCATCCAGCGGATGACCCAGCAGCAGAACCACACCGCTGCCAGCCTTGGAGACCGCGCTCATGGCGGCTCTCAGGCTCCAGCGGCCTGGCTGCTTGACCATCAGCAGGTCGCGCAGCGGGTCCATGTTGTGCACACGCACCAGGGTCGGTTCTTCCGCGCAGATCTTGCCCAGCGTCAATGCGAGATGGACATCGCCTTCGACCGAATCGCGGTAGGTCACCAGGTTGAAATGCCCCAGTTCGCTGTCCATCGGCTGCTCGGCAATCCGCTGAACGGTACGCTCGTGGATCATCCGATAGTGAATCAGGTCGGCGATGGTACCGATCTTGATGTCGTGTTCGAGGGCAAATGCCTCAAGCTCCGCACGACGCGACATGGTGCCATCGTCGTTCATGACTTCGCAGATCAGACCGCTCGGTTCGAAACCGGCCATTCGCGCCAGGTCGCACGCGGCTTCGGTATGACCGGCGCGGGCCAGCGTGCCGCCTGCCTGAGCCATCAGCGGGAAGATATGGCCGGGGCTGACGATGTCATCTGCCTTGGCGTCCTTCGCAGCAGCAGCCTGCACGGTGCGCGCGCGGTCTGCAGCCGAGATGCCGGTGGTCACGCCTTCGGCGGCCTCGATTGACACGGTGAACTTGGTGCCGAAACCGGAACCGTTGCGCGGCGCCATCAGCGGCAGCTTCAGGGTCTCGCAGCGCTCGCGGGTCATCGGCATGCAGATCAGGCCACGTGCGAAACGGGCCATGAAGTTGATGTGCTCAGGCTTGACGCATTCGGCGGCCATGATCAGGTCGCCTTCGTTCTCGCGGTCTTCGTCATCCATCAGGATGACCATCTTGCCCTGGCGAATGTCTTCTACCAGCTCTTCGATACTGTTGAGCGCCACGCGGCACCCCCTTCAATCAATTCAGGATTTGAGGTAGCCGTTCTCGGCCAGAAAGCTTTCGGTGATGGTGCCGTGACCCGGCTCTGCGGCCTTGTCGCCCAGCAGCAGACGCTCCAGATAGCGCGCCAGCAGGTCGACTTCCAGATTCACCTTACGGCCTGGACGGTAGTCGGACATGATGGTCTCGCTCAGCGTGTGCGGGACGATGGTCAGCTCAAACTCGGCGCCGTTGACCGAGTTGACGGTCAGGCTGGTGCCATCGACCGTGATCGAGCCCTTGTGGGCGATGTACTTGGCCAGTTCGCGCGGCGCTCGCACACGAAACTGGATGGCGCGGGCGTTATCTTCACGCGAGACGATCTCGCCCACGCCGTCGACGTGACCGCTGACCAGATGACCGCCCAGACGCGAGGTTGGCGTCAGGGCCTTTTCCAGGTTCACGCGGCTGCCTGACTTGAGGTCAACGAAGGCGGTGACGGTGAGGGTTTCACGACTGACGTCGGCCCAGAAGCCGTCGCCGGGCAGTTCGACGGCCGTCAGGCACACGCCGTTGACGGCGATGCTGTCGCCCAGTTGGACGTCGCTCAGGTCGAGCTTGCCGGTTTCCACATAAACGCGGACATCGCCGCCTTTAGGGGTCAGTGCGCGGATGCTGCCGATGGAAGCGATGATGCCGGTAAACATGAGTCCTCCTGGAGAACAAGGGCTTCGCGTTTAGCGAAAGCCTGGAATTATACGCCGGGTACGGGAACAGGGAGAGCAATGACTCGCCAGTCATTGCCGACGGCGCGCATTTCTACGATCTTCAGTTCCAGCGCTTCGCTCATCTGCGCCAGCGGCAGGTCGAGCAGCGGTCGGGCCGAGGAACCGAGAAACTTGCCGGCGATGAAAATCTGGAATTCGTCCACCAGCCCAAGACGCGTGAACGCACCCGCCAGCCGCGGACCGGCTTCGACCAGTACTTCGTTGACGCCGCGAGTCCCCAGTTCAGTGAGCAACTTGCGCAGGTCCACGTGACCTGCGCTGTCAGCCATCGCGACAATCTCGTGGCCTTCATCGTGATAACGACCCCGGGCCGACGCTGCGGCGCAGGTGGCGACCAGCGCACTGCCTGCCTGAAAGAATGGCGCGTCGAGCGGCACGCGCAGACGGCCGTCGATCAATACACGCAGTGGTGCACGAGCCGCCGCCAATGCAGTCAACTCAGCGTTCAGGCCCAGCTCGTCCGGGCGCACGGTCAGGCGGGCCTTGTCGGCCAGCACGGTATCGGCACCGGTCAGCACCACACTCGATTGCGCCCGCAGACGCTGAACCGCAGAACGCGCTTCGGGACCTGTAATCCACTGGCTTTCACCGCTGGCCATGGCCGTGCGGCCATCCAGACTCATCGCCAGCTTGACCCGCACATAAGGCTGGCCGGTTTCCATGCGCTTGATAAAGCCCTTGTTCAGGGCACGCGCTTCGGCTTCGAGCACGCCGCACTGGACTGCAATGCCTGCGGTCATCAATCGCAGCAAGCCACGACCGGCCACTTCTGGGTTGGGGTCCTGCATGGACGCCACGACCCGTGTGACCCCGGCATTCACCAGCGCATCGGCGCAGGGCGGCGTACGACCATGGTGGCTGCACGGCTCAAGGGTGACGTAGGCGGTTGCGCCTCTGGCCTGTTCGCCAGCCTGACGCAACGCATGGACTTCGGCATGAGGCTCGCCAGCAAGGGCATGCCAGCCCTCGCCGACGATCTGTCCTTCCCGCACGATCACGCAACCGACCCGAGGGTTGGGGTGCGTGGAATACAGCCCTTTTCGCGCCAGTTCCAGCGCCCGGGCCATGTAATGAACGTCCAGAGCAGCCTGTTCAGTCAGCAATGCACTCATTCCTTGCCAGGCTCGCGGGCCAGGCGGTCGATTTCTTCACGGAATTCGTTGAGGTCCTGAAAGCGCCGGTAAACCGAGGCGAACCGGATGTAGGCCACTTCGTCGAGTTTCTGCAACTCGCCCATGACCAGTTCACCGACGACGAGGGATTTGACTTCACGCTCCCCGGTCGCACGCAGCTTGTGCTTGATATGCGCCAGCGCCGCTTCGAGACGTTCGACACTGACGGGGCGTTTCTCGAGGGCACGCTGCATACCGGCGCGCAATTTCTCTTCATCGAAGGGCTGACGGCTGCCGTCGGTCTTGATCAGGCGCGGCAGCACCAGCTCGGCGGTTTCGAACGTGGTGAAGCGTTCGCCGCAGGCCAGACACTCGCGACGGCGGCGGACTTGTTCGCCTTCGGCGACTAGGCGGGAGTCGATGACTTTGGTGTCATTGGCACCGCAGAAGGGACAGTGCATGGTGGCAGGCAACAAAAGAATGAGGAGCGCCATGGTAGCGCATCCCGCTGGCAAGACAAGGCTTGGGGTTTACGGTATATAGACGCGCAATATCGTGATGTGAAATTGCCCGAGCTCGGTAATACTGCATCGGTATCCGGCGTCGTACAGCCTTTCGTTTTTTGTCTTGTGGAGCTCTTGATGACGCTACGCCCCCTTTTTCTGCTCGGACTGTTCGGCTTGCTGGCCGCCTGCAGCAGCAATGACGCCCCCGAGCCGGTCCCGGCCAAGCCTGTTGCGCCAGCGATCAAACTTCCCACCGGCCCAGGTCCGTTGCAGCCTTATCAGCGCGAATTGAGCGGTCAATTGCTGGGTGTACCAGCTGGGGCCGAAGTCGAGCTGGCGATGCTGGTGGTCGATGAACGCAATCGTCCGCAAAAATTGCTGACCAGCACCAAGCTGCAAGGTAACGGGCAGTCGCTGCCGTTCCAGTTGCGCTTCAACCCGGAAGCCTTTCCGGTGGATGGCCGGGTCGAGTTGCGTGGCCGGGCCAGCCAGTCGGGGCAACTGATTCTGCATCTGCCGTCGATGCGCATTCAGCAGGCCACCAGCCAGGCCTTGGGGCAGTTGCAGTTCGTCAAGGCACCATGACCGCTCCGCAACACCTTCAGCAGGCGCTGCACGAATTGCTCGGCGATGCCCGGCTGGTAGTGACAGCGCTGCCGCAGACCACGCTGAAGCTGTGGCTTATCGACGCCGACAACATGGACCGCGCCTTCAGCCCGGACGAGACGCGCCGCATCCTGGAAGAGCCGCCTTACTGGAGTTTCTGCTGGGCGAGCGGTCTGGCGCTGGCGCGTTTTCTGGCCGAGCAGCCGCACTGGGTAAAGGGCAAGCGCGTGCTGGACTTCGGTGCGGGCTCAGGCGTCGCGGGCATTGCTGCCGCCAAGGCGGGCGCGCTGGAAGTGGTGGCCTGCGATCTCGATCCGTTGGCAATCGCTGCGTGCAAGGCCAACGCAGACCTCAACGACGTGCGCTTGAACTACTCGGCGGACTTCTTCGCCGAGGCCGACCGCTTCGACCTGATTCTGGTCGCAGACGTACTCTACGACCGCGCCAACCTGCCCTTGCTCGACCACTTCCTGAGGCGCGGCCGTGAAGCGCTGGTGGCAGACTCGAGGGTTCGGGATTTTCAGCACCCTGCCTATGAACGCCTGGACATGCTCCATGCGCTGACCCTGCCCGATCTGGCCGAGCCGCACGAGTTTCGTGATGTGAGCCTGTATCACGCCGTACGCGCATAACGGCCCTCAAGGACAGGCCCAATTTGCCAGACAACATGCAGGCAGCATGAGAACCACACTCTATGTGGGAGGCGGCTTGCCGGCGATGGCGTCAGGACAGCCACTGAAGCGTCGCCTGAAAGAATGCTTCGCCGGCAAGCCGCCTCCCACAGTTTGAGTCGGTGTCCGACCAACCTGATCTACTGATCACCCCCGCTCTCCCCGAGACTTCCCTTTCAGCATTCCCCGGCGGGCTTTATAGTTGGCGGCATTCAGATTCTCCGAGACGCGCCATGAGCCAGGACACTGCTTACATCTTCGATGCAACCACGGCGACTTTCGATCAGTTGGTGATCGACAAGTCATTCGACCAACCCGTGCTGGTGGATTTCTGGGCCGAGTGGTGTGCGCCGTGCAAGGTGCTGATGCCTCTGCTGCAACAGATCACCGAGAGCTACCAGGGTGAATTGCTGCTGGCCAAGGTGAACTGCGACGTTGAGCAGGACATCGTCGCCCGTTTCGGCATCCGCAGCCTGCCAACCGTGGTGCTGTTCAAGGATGGCCAGCCGGTGGACGGTTTTGCCGGAGCACAGCCGGAATCGGAAATCCGCAAGATTCTCGAACAACACGTGGTCATGCCACCGCCGCCCGCTGCCGATCCGCTCAAGCAGGCGCAGGAATTGTTTGCAGAGAGCCGCTTTGCCGACGCTGAAGCCATGCTCAAAGTCGTGCTGGGCGAAGACAACACCAACGCTGCGGCGCTGATTCTGTACGCGCGCTGCCTAGCTGAACGTGGCGAGCTGAGTGAAGCGCGTCAGGTGCTGGATGCCGTCAAGAGTGACGCCCACAAGGCCGAACTCGCGGGCGCCAAGGCGCAACTGACCTTTCTTGCCGAAGCCGCCACCCTGCCGGATGCTGCCGAGTTGAAAAGCCGTCTGGCGCAAAATCCGCAGGACGACGAAGCGTCCTATCAACTGGCCATCCAGCAGTTGTCCCGTCAGCAGTACGAAGCGGCGCTGGACGGGTTGCTCAAGCTGTTCATCCGTAATCGCAATTACGCTGAAGGTCTGCCACACAAGACGCTACTGCAGGTGTTCGACTTGTTGGGCAACGACCATCCACTGGTGACGATGTACCGTCGCAAGCTGTTCGCAGCGCTGTACTAAGCAAGACGCTGGCCGGTGCCGGTATCCCAAGGATGCCAGACACCGGTCAGCGTTGAGTCATTTGGCAGCCACCCAGCTGTACAGCGGCGCATCTGCCCCGCTCTCGACTTTCACATTCGCGCAATGCCGCAAACGCACCAACAGGCGTTTGCCCGCTGCGGTGCTGCCCGCGACGCCTTCCAGTTGCGCCAGAAGGTCCGGCCCGCTCATCTGTCCGGCCTTTTGCAACAGGTCCTGCGCCACCTGCCAGACCTTGTCGTCCTGATTGATCGGCCTGCTCTCGACCACTGCCTGCGCCTCTTCAGGCGCCGAGGCCTTCAACTGCGCGCCCAACTGGGCCCAATCGCCTTCGTCCAGTTCCAGTGTCAAATCCACCGGCCACTGGCCCACGGTTCCACGAATACGCAACATGATATGCACCTGCTGACAGTCAGACGCACATGCTCCCACACGTGGGCGCGCATTCCCACGTTCAGTCACACAGCCAGCGACTCATCAATGACTCATCGCCCATCATGAAGCTGCCGAACGCCCTGATGTCGTAAACGTTTTCCCAGTGCTCGACGATCTTTCCATCGCGAAAGCGCCACAGACCGCAGAACGGCATGGCGATTTTCTTGCGCTCGCAGGTGGCGCGCATGTAGCCCATGACCGAACCGAAGTGGTCATCGGCCACGATTTCGTGGACGTCCATGTACAGGGTCTGGCGGGTGTGCTCGATCAGGTCCAGCTCATGGTTCTGCACCGACCGTCTGCCGATGACCATGGACAATCCGCCCCGGGCACCTCGATCCGCCTTGTGCAGCACAATGTCGTGATCCGCGAACTCGGCGATGCGGGCCAGATCCTTGTAGATCGCACGCAGGGTTTCGACGTTGGGATGGAGCTTTTTCATGAGGGGTCTTCCTTGAGGCGGCGCAGGTCCCTGGATGTATTGCTGCCACTGACGACGCATCCTGCATTCATTCAGTGGCTACCCCATTCAGGGTAGGATCTGACGACCTGGTCCGTGAGAACGGTTCGGCATAATCCGGACCTGCGCTATTCCAGCCCTCGTTGCTGGAAGCACCGTCGTTCAGGAAAAAACACCTCACGCCACGCATGACTTGTTATAAGATCACATAACGATTTTTCCCGAAAACGCACCACCGGAGTCTGTTATGCGCCGTCTGCTACTCGCCCTGCCCTTCGCCCTGCTGCCACTTGCTGTCGCCCATGCCGCTGAAGAACACGATCATGATCACGGCGCAGAACACGGCAGCCTTGGCGCTCATGAGCACGGTGTCGGGCGTCTGGACGTAGTATTGGAAGGCAAGACGCTGGAGTTCGAATTCGACAGCCCGGCCATGAACATTGTCGGGTTCGAGCACGAGGCAACGTCGGCTGAAGACAAGGCCAAGCTGGCCAAGGCGCGTGAGTTTCTGCTCAAGCCCAATGCGCTGTTCAGCATCGCCGATGCCGCCAACTGCTCGGCCACGTCGGTCAAAGTGGAAAGCCCGCTGTTCGGCGACAAGGATGATGATCACGAAGAACACGCCAAAGACGGCGACGCCGATCATCACGAACACAGCGAAATTCATGGCACTTACAAATTCGTCTGTGATGCACCTGCCATCCTGAAGAAGCTCGACCTGTCGCAGATCTTCAAAACATTCCCCGACACCAAGAAGCTTCAGGTACAACTGATCTCGCCAAGTGGCCAGTCGGGTGCAGAAGTGATTGCAGCGAACCCTACGCTGAAGTTCTGATCCCCCTTCGCGGCACATTGACCGGGCCTGGCCCGGTCTTTTGATTTTCAACCGAGCGTGAGTCAGACCATGACCCAAGCACTGATCGAGCTGTCCGACCTGAGCTTCAACTGGCCGGGTCAGCCGCAGCTTCTGGACATCCCCGAATTTCGCCTGGAAACCGGCGAAACCCTGTTCCTCAAAGGCCCGAGCGGCAGCGGCAAGACTACGCTGCTGGGCCTGCTGGGCGGTGTGCAAAAACCCACTCGCGGCACCATCCGCCTGCTGGGGCAGGAGCTTTCGAGCCTGTCCGCAGCAGCGCGGGACCGTTTCCGCGTCGACCACACCGGCTATATTTTTCAGCAGTTCAACCTGCTGCCGTTTCTGTCGGTGCGCGAGAACATCGAACTGCCCTGCCACTTTTCCAAAGTCCGCGCCGAGCGTGCGAAACAGCGGCATGGCAGCGTTGAAAAAGCGACAACGACCCTGCTGACTCACCTGGGTCTGAAAGACCCGGCCATGCTGACCCGACGTGCAGACTCGCTGTCCATCGGCCAGCAACAACGTGTCGCGGCAGCACGCGCCCTGATCGGTCAACCGGAACTGGTGATCGCCGACGAGCCGACCTCTGCACTGGACGCCGACTCACGCGAAGCCTTCATTCGCCTGCTGTTCGCCGAATGCCGCGAAGCTGGCGCCAGCCTGTTGTTCGTCAGTCATGACCAGAGCCTGGCACCGCTGTTCGATCGCAACCTGTCGCTCAGCGACCTCAATCGCGCCGCCGTTGCCGTGGAGATTTGAGATGTATCTGTTTCGTCTGGCCATGGCCAGCCTGGCCAACCGCCGCTTCACCGCGCTCCTCACCGTCTTTGCCATCGCCCTGTCGGTCTGCCTGCTGCTGGCTGTCGAGCGGGTGCGTACCGAAGCCCGTACCAGTTTCGCCAGCACCATCAGCGGCACGGACCTGATCGTCGGCGCACGCTCCGGCTCGATCAACCTGCTGCTGTACTCGGTGTTTCGCATCGGCAACGCCACCAACAACATCCGCTGGGACAGCTTCGAACATTTTGCCGAGAGCAAGCAGGTGAAATGGGCGATTCCGATTTCACTCGGCGACTCGCATCGCGGCTACCGGGTGATGGGCACCAACGCGTCGTACTTCGAGCATTATCAGTTTGGCCGCCAACAGCATCTGGAGCTGGCCGAAGGGCGTGAATTCAAGACCGATCCGTTCGAAGTCGTGCTCGGTTCGGAGGTCGCCAAGGCGCTGCATTACAAGCTGGGCGACAAGCTGGTGCTGGCTCACGGCGTAGCGGCGATCAGTCTGGTCAAGCATGACGACAAGCCGTTCACCGTGGTCGGCATCCTCAAACCCACCGGCACACCGGTAGACCGCACACTGCACATCAGCCTGGGCGGAATGGAAGCCATCCACATCGATTGGCACAACGGCGCGCCGGCTCGTGGCAATGAACGCATCTCTGCCGATCAGGCGCGTAACATGGACCTGACGCCGACGGCGATCACAGCATTCATGCTCGGCCTGAAAAGCAAGATCTCGACCTTCAGTCTGCAGCGCGAGATCAACGAATACCGTGGCGAACCCATGCTTGCGATTCTGCCGGGCGTGGCCTTGCAGGAACTGTGGAGTCTGATGGGCACGGCTGAAAAGGCTCTGTTCGTGATTTCGCTGTTCGTGGTGCTGACGGGGCTGATCGGCATGCTGACGGCCATCCTCACCAGCCTCAACGAACGCCGCCGCGAGATGGCAATCCTGCGGTCGGTTGGTGCCAGACCCTGGCACATCGCGAGCCTGCTGATACTCGAAGCTTTCGCGCTGGCACTGGCGGGTGTTGTCAGTGGCCTTGCACTGCTCTATATCGGTATCTTCGTGTCTCAGGATTACGTAATAAATACTTACGGTTTGTACCTCTCGCCTATGCCACCTGGCCAATATGAATGGACATTGCTGGGTGGCATCCTCGCTTGCGCGCTGTTGATGGGAACCGTGCCAGCCTGGCGAGCCTACAGGCAGTCACTGGCAGATGGTCTGTCGATTCGTTTATGAGGACCTTCATAATGCGGCGCATGCTACTCACTCTGCTGCTCTCGGTTTCCACGTCACTGTGGGCCGCCGAGCCGCGTGTACTGACCTGGGCCGAAATGATTCCGCCTGATGCACCTGTCGTGAAGCCGGTGACCACGCCGATGCACGACCTGTCGAAGATGTCCGATGCATTGGCCATGGAGCAAGCACCTGCGGCCAGCCAGCTGGCGCCCCACGCGCCGGTGGTCAAGGCACTGGATGGCAAGCAGGTGCGTCTGCCGGGTTACATCGTGCCACTGGAGGTCAGTGAGGAAGGCAGAGTGATCGAGTTTTTGCTGGTGCCGTATTTCGGTGCATGCATCCATGTGCCGCCGCCGCCGGCAAACCAGATCGTGCATGTCACGAGTGAGCTGGGTGTGAAGGTCGATGAGCTGTATCAGCCGTACTGGATCGAAGGACCGATGCAGGCCAAGTCGTCTTCAAGCGAACTGGCAGAAGCGGGTTATCAGATGCAGGCAGACAAGATTTTTGTCTACGAATTGCCAGACACGTGAAGAGAAAGGGGTTCCCAGCGATTTCATTGAGCTGAGTCAAAGTCGCCGCTCGACAGCGCTTTAACATTCCGCCCATAAATTTCGACTGATTTCCTGGAGCCCCAATGAACAGACATCTGCTTCGCGCCTCTCTCGTCGCGCTCGCCATCGCCGCCCCTACTGCCGCCCATGCATACGAGGCTGGCGACTTCATCGTTCGCGCTGGCGCAGCGCACGTACAACCCAACGAAGACAGCGGCGAGGTCAGACTCGACGGCTCCAAGGTTTCAGGCACCAAAGCCACGCTCGACGGCAATACCCAGCTGGGCCTGACATTCGCCTACATGCTGACCCCGCACATCGGTATTGAACTGCTGGCCGCCACCCCGTTCAGCCACACCGTTGCGGTGAAGGGTCTGGGTCCGGGCCTTGACGGCAAACTGGCCGACATCAAGCATCTGCCGCCGACCCTGTCGTTGCAGTACTACCCGATGGAGCCGTCCTCCAAATTCCAGCCTTATGCTGGCGTGGGCATCAACTACACCATGTTCTTCGACGAAGACCTGACGGGCGACCGCAAGAACCAGGGCTTCAGCAACCTCAAGCTGCAGGACTCGGTCGGCCTGGCCGCGCAACTGGGCATGGACTACATGATCACTGACAACGTACTGGTGAACGCATCGGTCTGGTACGTCGACATCAACACCCAGGCCACCGTGGACGGCCCGTCGGCACTGGCGGTCGGCCGCACCAAAGTGGATGTGGAAATCGATCCGTGGGTCTACATGGTCGGCGTGGGCTACAAGTTCTGATCCACTGCGCGTCAGTCGTTTAAAACACAAAGGCACCCGTTGGGTGCCTTTGCTTTTATGGGCGTTCAAGTGCCTTGAACGTGCCACCGTCTATGTGAACGGTCGAGAATAACCGTGGGCCATTGCTTCCTCTTGGAAACTCCAATTCGTAATGAGCCCAGAGAAACTGCTCAGGCGTCTTCAAAACAGTGTTGTCGTGTGCGTCTATAAAGCGTCCGACAGACGTGATGACGAAGCCCAGGACCGTAATCAGTCCTGGATACATCTGTAGGTACTGAAAGAAAGTAGGCCCCGTCGAGTAGCTGTATCGAACAGAGCTCGGGCCAAAAATGACCATAAGAGCCCCACAAATCGTCAGGATAAAACCACACGTAGTCACAAACCCTGGCGCGATGGGGCCTACGTTTCTGCGACCCGCCTTCGCTGCATCCAGATAACGTGAATACCGGTCCATGAAATCATCGACGACGAACTCGCCAGGCACATCGCGCACTACAACTTTTGGGCGTTTATCAACATCGTTTTCGTCCTGCATGCCGTACGTCCGCTGTAATAGGGCGACGGATGCTAAGAGTCGTCATGCGGGTTGAGAAGATCAAAAGTCGCAACTACAAAAAAGACAGAACAGTCCTACAGCCTCGATACCGAGCGCGGACGCGGAGCGTCCTGGACGGCGTTACCACGCAGAGCGCTCATCGTTATACACAAGTCCTCTTGGAGGAATACGATGATGATCGTTCCTACGCTCTGCGTGGGAACGCCTCCCAGGACGCTCCGCGTCCGCTCTTGAATGTGGCGCAGATGCGTGCCTAGGCTCCAGCGTTATCCACGTCATGCGCTCGGCTCACTGAATCCCCAGTCTGTGCCATTTGTGACGCTCTGCGTCACATTCGGGGTTCGGCTTTCACACTGATCGTGAATCAGCGCCCTATCAACAGTGCCAGCCCCGTGTTCAATGGCGTGGGCGCGTCGATGTTGAAGTGATCGAGCAGCCGCTGATTGCTGGCCCGCGAATGCTTGATATCGCCTGAGCGCGGCGCCTGATAGCTGACCTGCGGTTGCTTGCCTGTGACCTGCGCCAGCGCGGCGAGCAATTCGTTGAGCGAGGTGGTCTGGTTCAGGCCGACATTGACGGCACCTTCGATGACGCTGTCCAATTCCAGTCCCTGCAGCAGCAGCTTGACCAGATCGCCGATGTAGAAGAAATCGCGGGTCTGCTCGCCGTCGCCGAATACTGTGATGGGCAGGCCTTTTTCGATGCGTTCGGCAAAGATGCTGATCACGCCGGAGTACGGCGATGAAGGATCCTGACGCGGCCCGAAGATGTTGAAGAAGCGGAAGATCACCGGCTCCAGTCCGTGCTGGCGACGGTAGAAATCCAGGTAGAACTCACTGGCCAGCTTGTCCGAGGCATAAGGCGTCAGCGGCGCTTTGGTGGTGTCTTCGGTGATGGCCTGGCCTTCGCCGTTGTTGCCATAGACCGCAGCACTGGAGGCAAAGATCACCCGTTTGACGCCCGCTTCGCGCATGGCCTCGCACACATTCAGGGTGCCGATGAAATTGCTCTGGTGCGTGCGCACAGGATCGTCCACCGAGGCCTGCACCGAGGCCACTGCCGCCAGATGCACAACCGCCTGACAGCCCTGCGCAGCTCGCCTGACCAGTGCAGCATCGGCGACATCGCCCACTATCAGCTCGACCTTTGGGTTGTCCAGCGGCAGGTTGCTGCGTTTGCCCGCCGACAGGTCATCGAGGATGCGCACGGCATGCCCGCGAGCCAGCAACGCGTCGGTCAGGTGCGAGCCGATGAAGCCCGCGCCGCCAGTGATCAGAACAGGAGCATCAGACATGTCGGTAATACCGGTCCAGCAGGCTCGGCAGTCCTGCGCGCCAGGCGCGGGGCTTGATGCCGAAGGTATGGAGAATTTTCTTGCAGGCCAGCACGGCGTGCTGCGGCTCTTCGCCCGCATCGGGGCGTGCGGCGTGGGCCTGCGCGGTGGGTGACTCGACGGCCAGCGAATGCAGCAGGCGCGCCTCGGTCAGCACCGCCTGCCCCAGCGCCAGCGGCGTGGTGGCCTCATGTCCGGCGTAGTGGTACGTGCCCCAGAGCGGCGCTTCGCAGTCGAGCTGCTTGAGCACCGAAATCAGCACGCGGGCTGCGTCATCGACCGGCGTCGGATTACCGCGGCGGTCATCGGCCAGCAGCAATTCCTGAGGTTTCTCGGCACTCGACAGGAAACGACCCAGCACGCCATCGGCGCTGTCATCCAGCAGCCAGCCGAAACGGACCAGCACGTGTTGCGGGCAGGTTGCACGCACGCTCTGCTCGATACGCCACAGCGCCTGACCACGCAGGCCGAGCGGAACGGGCTCGTCCTTTTCGCTGTAGGCAGTCGCGCGCGAGCCATCGAAGACTCGATAACTGGAAGGCTGGACCAGCGTGATGTTGTGGTGCTGACACAATTCGGCCAGCCGCTCGACGGAGCGTTCCTGGCGGGTCAGACGCGCTTCGCTTACCGTCTCCGCCTGAAACCAGTCGAAGTAGTAAGCAAGGTTGATCAAGGCATCGGGACGGGTGTCATCGAGCAGTTGCGTCAGGCTCGCTGCGTCCCAACCGTCTTGCGGTGGACGCGGCGCGAGGAAGCCAATGTCTTCCTCGGCACCCAGACGAATCAACGCCTGCCCGAGGGCATTCCCGCCGCCCAACAGCATAAGGCGCATTCGCATAGAGTCAGCAGGCTCGGTATCAGAATCATCAAATAGATAAATGAAAAACGCCTGCAAACATAACACGTTGGCCGCCAACCCCCAACAGTTGCGCAGCCTGGCGGGTTAATGACGCGTCAAGTGGCTGCCGTACCGGGCGCACCGCCGCCCTTGGGCAGGCTCAAAGGTGCCGGGGACGCCGACGGTGCCGATGGCGCTGGCGGCCCCTCGGCTTCGGTACCCGCCTGAGGCCCTGCGATGCCGGGGCTCATCACCATCTGTGGATAAGTCTGGGCGAAGCGCACGCTCGGGTGTTTATCCACAAGCCGCTTGAGCCGCTCGTTGAAGGCACGCCCGACTGCGTATTGCCCACCGGAAGAGGTGCGGAACTGCGCGGTAAGGACCACGCCATTGAGATCCATGCGATCCACACCGAACACTTCCAGGGGACCTTGCAGGTTGTTCTTGAGCAGAACATCTTCGGTGATCGAGTGCCCGACTTCACGGATCAGCGACAGCGCATCATCGATGTCCGAGTCGTAGGTGAACTGCACCGAGAAGAATGCGTAGGCAAACTGGCGGGACTGGTTGGTGACGGCCTTGATCTGCCCGAACGGCACCGAGTGCACGAAACCCTTGCCATCACGCAGGCGCACGGTACGAATGGTCAGGCTCTCGACGGTGCCGGAATGTCCGGTGCTGAGCACCACCCAGTCGCCGATGGAAAAGGTGTCTTCCACAATAATGAACAGGCCGGTAATCACGTCCTGCACCAGTTGCTGCGAACCGAAACCGATCGCCAGACCGACCACACCGGCACCGGCCAGCAACGGCGCGACGTTGATGCCCAGATTGGCCATGGTGGTGATCGCGCAAATCACCACCAGCACGATCTTCACGGCGTTGCGCAGCAGCGGCAGGATGGTCTTGACCCGCGTACTCGGCTGACGGCCGCTGCGATGATTGATCGGCGGCTTGAGGGCTTCCTGAATCGCGGTGTCCAGCACCACCCACAACAGCCAGGTCACGAGGAAAATCAGACCGATGCTGCTCAGCGATTCACTGATGACCCGGCCGAGCGTATTGCGCTGGGCGAACTCGAACATCGAGAAGCCCCAGATTCGGCCCAATACTTCGATAAACGTGATCGCCAGCGCGATGCGCACCACCGCATACAACAGGCTCAACAGACGCGCCTTGTAAACGTGTCCGCCACGCCCGAGCTCTTCGGCAGGCTTGAACAGGTGCTGGAAAACGGTGCTCATGAACACCGTGGCAATCAGCAGAATGGTGGTGAACAACGCGCAGCGCAGCGCTTCCTGACTGTCTTCGCCAGCACCGATCAGGTTGATGGCCGACACCAGAATCATCAGCAGGATAGGCAGGTGCCACAGGTTCGAGAAGATTTTCAACGACTGTTGCAAGGCCGGACGCTGCAGACGGCTGCTCAACGAACGGTTACGAATCAGGTGGGCCACCGGGCGACGCACCTTGATGATCAGCATGCAGAACACGACCGAGGCAAACAGACCGGTAAACACAGCGACGCTGGTGGTCACGTTGCTGCCCAACTGACGGGCAATCTGCGGGCTGGTCAGTGCATCGCTGAGCGCGGCCAGAAAGCCGACCACGAACAAGGGCCTTGGCGCATAGCGGCGGATCATGCGTACCGCTGCACGCTTGTGCCCGGAGTTGAACATCACGATCACGCACAGCAACACCGAAGTCGAGACAATGCCGCTGCTGGTGGCGTAGGCGAAACACAGCGCCAGCGCCCGCCCGACCGAGGAAGGCATGAAGTGACTGACGTAGAGGGTCAGCGGCAGACAGATGATAGCGGGCAGCGTGAACGGCAGGACATACTTGAGAAGCGCCTGACTGCGCTGACGCACACTTAGAAACGCCGTTCGACACAGCCGGACGGCGATGAAACGTCCTACGGTGGTCAGGACCGCAAAAGCGCCTATCCAGACGAAAGACAGAATCAGGAAGTCGCCGACGACACTCCACGGCGAACGCGTGGTGCGTTTGTTGACCAGTTTTTCGAGCTCGTCGGCCGCCCGATCGGCACGCAGTTGCCATGCATCCAGCAGGTTCTCGTCGAGGTTGAGCTTGTCCTGCACGTCATCAATGCTGGTGCTGATCGCGCCCAGCAGGCCGCCTTGCACAAGGAGCTCGGCAGCGGGCTCAGTGGCTGCGGGGTCTGTTCCATCTGCCACCTTGGCGTCGGCTTTGTCTGAAGCCTTGGAATCGGCCTTGGAATCGGCCTTGGCATCGGCTTTGTCAGCCGCCTTGCTGTCCGGCTTTTCAGCGGCCTTGTCATCGGCGGGGACTGCGGCACTCATCGGCAACGCAGGCACATCCGCCGCTTGAACATGGAAGCTGCCCGCGAACAACAGCAGACCCGTAAGGATCAAGGTTTTCAGCTGAGACGCCACGCAGTTTCCTCCTTCAATGGACAGGCAGGGCTTCAGCCCCAAGGAACTGATTCCTGTTTGCGCGGCAAGTTCGGTTTCGACCCGGGAAATAGATGAGCCGATGTTTCAGATGGCCTTGTGCCGGTTAGCGCTTGCGCAGCGCCTTGCCAATCACCAGCGGGCCGGGACCGGTGATCGCCAGCCCGGCGAACAGGATCATCAGCAGCCAGGCGAACTGGCCCTGCTCGAGTGACCATTCGGGGTGAACGAAGAGGACCGCCACAGCCAATACGGCCAGAATCGGCAGACACGCCAGCCGCGCCCACACACCCAGTATCAGAAGCACCGGGCAGATCACTTCGGCAAACACTGCCAGCCCCAGCGTCAGGGTACCGCCGAGGCCGAACGGGTCCTCTATGCGCTGCACTTCCACGCTCCAGTGCATCAGCTTTGGCAGGCCGTGCACCTGCAGTAACAGCAGCGAGACGCTGACGCGAATGAACAACAGCCCCCAGCAAATAAGGATTTGAGCGCGTTTCGGCGACACGCCGGACTGAAGGTGCGATGCGTTGGACAGCATGGTCTAGGATCTCTCGGGCAGGCTGGGCTTTGGCAGGATTATGCGGCGAGCCGGTTGCAGGAAATTGTTTTGATGTGCCGAGTTCACGGACAAGCAGATGGGCACATACACGCAATTTCCGCGGGCGGTCTGGATCGATACTGCTGCAGTGCGCCCGGACAACTGCGCCAGCCCGATCAACCCGACACGAGAGAGAGAACTGCATGAGCACTTTCAAGACAAAAGACGGCACCGAGATCTATTTCAAGGACTGGGGAACGGGCAAGCCAGTGCTCTTCAGTCATGGCTGGCCGCTGGACGCGGACATGTGGGAATACCAGATGGAATACCTGAGCAGCCGTGGCTATCGCACCATCGCGTTCGACCGTCGCGGGTTCGGCCGCTCAGACCAGCCGTGGACCGGCTACGACTATGACACCTTCGCCGATGACATCGCTGCACTGATCGAACACCTGGACCTGCGCGACGTGACGCTGGTGGGCTTTTCCATGGGTGGCGGTGACGTGACCCGCTACATTGGCCGCCACGGCACCGAACGTGTCGCCAAGCTGGCACTGCTGGGTGCGGTGACACCCTTTTTCATGAAAACCGATGACCATCCGCAAGGCGTGGACAAGTCGGTTTTTGATGGCATCAAGGCGGGCCTGCTCAAAGACCGCGCACAATTCATCGCCGACTTCGCCACCCCGTTCTATGGCATCGATAAAGGCCAGACCGTCTCTGATGGCGTGATGACCCAGACACTGAACATCGCGCTGTTGGCGTCGCTCAAGGGCACCGTGGACTGCGTGACAGCGTTCTCCGAAACGGACTTCCGTCCCGACATGGCAAAGATCGACGTACCGACGCTGGTCATTCATGGCGACGGCGACCAGATCGTACCGTTCGAGGCGACCGGCAAGCTGGCTGCCGAGATGATCAAGGGTGCTGAATTGAAGGTTTACTCCGGCGCGCCGCATGGTTTCGCGGTCACCCACGGGCAGCAGCTCAACGAAGACCTGTTGGCGTTTCTGGCTGAGTGATGCCTACACAAGCCGCCTGACAGTTCTTCGGACTGTGGAAGGCGGCTTGCCAGCGATGGCGTCAGCTCAGTCTGTGATGCAGCGCCTGAAAAAACGCATCGCCGGCAAGCCGCCTCCCACGACAAGCAGAGTGTCTTCAGTCAGTTACGCACTGGCTGAAGACATGCGATCAGTCAGCCTGCACGGTCAACTGATTCTGCTCACCCAGTCCGGCGATCCCGAGGCGGATGCGCTGGCCTGCCTTGAGAAAGACCGGTTCGGGCTTCACGCCAAGGCCCACACCGGGCGGTGTGCCGGTTGAAATCACGTCGCCCGGCTGCAGGCTCATGCAGCGGCTCAGGTAAGCGATCAATTGCGGGATGGTGAAGACCAGCGTGCGGGTGTTGCCGTTCTGATAGCGATGGCCATCGACTTCCAGCCACAGGTCCAGCGAATGCGGATCGGCGATCTCGTCGCGAGTCACCAGCCAGGGACCGAGCGGACCGAACGTGTCGAATCCCTTGCCCTTGTCCCAGGTGCCGCCGCGCTCCAGTTGCCATTCGCGTTCGGACACGTCGTTGATCACGCAATAACCCGCCACATGCTCCATGGCATGGGCCTCGTCGATATTGCGCCCGCCCTTGCCGATCACTACACCCAGCTCCACTTCCCAGTCGGTCTTGACCGAACCTCGGGGAATCTCGATGTTGTCGTTCGGGCCGCAAATGGCGCTGGTCCATTTGTTGAAAATGACCGGCTCCTTGGGCACTTCCATGTTGGATTCAGCGGCATGGTCGGCGTAGTTGAGGCCGATGCACACGAACTTGCCTACCTGCCCGACGCAAGCGCCGATGCGTGGCTGGCCTGTGACCAGCGGCAGGCTGACGGGATTGATGGTTGCCAGGGCGGCAAGACCGGCTGGCGTCAGTACATCGCCCGCAATGTCTTTGACATGGCCGGACAGGTCACGAATCTGATTGTCAGCGTCCAGCAGGCCGGGTTTTTCCGCGCCTTTTTCTCCGTAACGTAGCAGTTTCATCGGGTTCTCCTGTTTGTCTGTCGAACATGCAAACCGGGGTCAGACGCTCATGCCGCCATCAATGACGTGCACCGCACCTGAGGTGTATGAAGACGCGTCAGAGCCCAAGTAAAGGATCAGTTGCGCGATTTCCTCGACGCTGCCGATGCGCCCCATGGGCTGGCGGTCGACGAACTGTTGATAGACCTGAGCCTCGGAAACACCTTGTTGCTCGGCCTGGGCAGCGATGCGCGTGCGCAGCGACGGCGAATCCACCGTACCCGGACAAATAGCATTGCAACGAATGCCCTGCCCAATGAAATCTGTGGCCACCGACTTGGTCAGCCCGATTACCGCCGCCTTGCTGGCACTGTAGGCAAAGCGATTGGGCACGCCCTTCACGCTTGAAGCCACGGATGACATGTTGATGATCGAACCGCCGCCACGGGCAAGCATGCCGGGTAGAAACGCCTGAATCATGCGGTACATGGCCGTGACGTTCAGGTCCATGGAACGCTGCCAGCCGGTCTCGTCACAGTCCAGAATAGTTCCTGCGTGCACGTACCCTGCGCAGTTGAACAGCACATCCACCGGGCCGATCCGCTGGCAGGCCAGTCGAATGTCATGCGCCGATGTCACGTCCAGCCGAATGGCTTCAATTCCGTCGATGCCTTGCAGATCGTGCAGATCGATGTCGGTCGCAATGACCTCGGCACCAGCGTTCGCAAACGCCTTGGCACTGGCCAGACCGATGCCCTGCCCCGCCGCCGTTATAAGGACTCGCTTGTCGTTCATGATGCTTCTCCTTGCGAAAGAACAGCACCGACAACCCTAGTTTGCCAACACGCTGCGCGCCGAGAATCGGACCGATGCCGCTGATTCACGCTGAACTGAAAGTCTGCACGTAGACGCCTTCATTTCGATGACGTCGATGGGCTTGCCGTGCAGATCTGGTCGAAGCTAACCCGATAAACCTTTCAGATGCCTGAACACGACAGCCAATTAGAGGGCTGCCACATGGCGTTTTCTTAATAAATCGACGCTCTGGTTGGTGATAAAAACGATCGATCTGCAACAGCGCGGGCAGCGTTGAATCAGACCCACGTTTTTCCAACCGCGGAGGTTCCTCGCATGAACGACTATCTGTTAGGTCATTCCTCAGCAGAACTGGAGCGCCTTAAATTCCAGGCGAACATTCTGTCGCCCATCACCACGCGCCTGCTGATAGAAAGTGGCCTGGAGGAAGGCATGCATGTGCTGGACCTCGGCAGTGGGCCGGGCGACGTCGCCATGCTGGCGGGCAGACTGGTCGGGCCGACGGGCAGTGTCACAGGAATTGATCGCAGCCCCGAAGCCGTCGAACTTGCAAACTTCAGAGCCGCGGAAGCAGGGTTGAGAAACGTAAGGTTTGAGGTCTGTGATATTCAGGACTTTCAGAGCCCGTCACCTTTCGACTGCGTCGTGGGGCGCTGTGTGACGATCCATCAGCGCGATCCGGTCGCTTTTCTGCGTCAGGCGGCAAGCTTGGTCAAGCAAGGAGGAACACTGGCGCTGCATGAGGTGTTCATGGCGAACTTGCCGATGGAGTCGTACCCAAATATCCCTATGCTGACCACTGCGGGCCAACTTATCTGCGCAGCCTTCGACACCGGTGGCGTAACGCACGGCACTGCGGCACACCTGATCAAACACTTTTCAGAGGCCGGGCTGCCCCAACCTGAGCTCTTCTGTCAGCGGCACGTTGGCGGGGGCGAGCGCTCATTCATGTACCGCTGGGCCGCGGAAACGTTGAAAACCGTGTATCCGCACCTGATCAGTATCGGGCGGGTCACTGCCGACCCGGAATACCTGGAAACGTTTGAAGACCGACTGAGAGCCGAGGCAGTGGCCACCCGCGCCCAGATAATTGGGCCGAACCAGATCACCGCCTGGGTCAGGCTATGACAAGCGGCGTTTGAGTAAAAAGATCGAGGCGCAACGTCTGCGGTCATAATTAATACACATCATGAGTACTAATATCATCGCCAGTCGAACGGCCCCTGCCATCATGCGCCGGGGTCGTTCTTTTTTAGCTGGCAAGCGGTGTCCAGACTCAGGCTGAACCTGCTCCACCCAGCGCAGAAATCCTTGATGTCATCAGGAAAAACGTCATGAACAACTGTTCGATAACGCGCTCCCGTCGATTTCCGGTTACCCGTCTTGCGCTGCTCATCTCCCTGAATTCAGTGTGCCTGTTCAGCCCATCCAGCCAAGCCGATGACACACCTGCGGCACCCGTTGACGAAGCGGCGACAACACTTGGCACCGTGTCGGTCATCGGGCAGGGCGAGACGCGGCAGGTGCAGCGTGTCACGCAGAAAGATGTCGAGGCCTATTCCGCGGGTACCAGCCCACTGAAAGTTCTGCAGCGCCTGCCTGGGGTCAACTTCCAGTCCGGTGATCCGCTGGGACGCGAAGAAGGCAGTCAGCGCATCAGCCTGCGCGGATTCGACATGCACCACCTGGGCTACACGCTGGACGGCGTCACGCTGGGCAACATGAGCTTCGGCAACTTCAACGGACTGAGCATCACCCGGGCGATCATTGCCGAGAACATCAAGGCCAGCGAAGTGGCGCCGGGGATCGGCTCGCTGGGCACCGCGTCTAACAGTGATCTGGGCGGCACCATTCAGTTCACCACGTCCGACCCGGACAAGGAATTCGGCGCGCGCCTGTCGCAGACGCTGGGCAGCTATGACACCCGCCGCGAATTTATCCGCGTGGACACCGGCGAGTACAACGGCCTGTCCGCCTATGTGTCGGGCGAGAAATACGACGCAGACGCCTGGAAAGGCCACAACAATCCACAGCAGTCGGACGCGGTGAACGCCAAGGTCAATTACAACTTCGGCGACAACCGCATCAGTTTCTTTCACAGCACCTCATCCCACGAAGAGGCCAACCTGCCCTCGTTGTCGCAGAGCATCATTCAGCGACTGGGCTACAACTGGAGCTACTACACGCCGGACTGGACCCGCGCGGTCAATGCGGCCAACGGTATCTACACAGGCGGCGTGACCAGCGCGTCCGATGCAACTTACAACGCCAGCAGTCTGCGCGATGACGAACTGGACATTCTCAACGGCAACTTCTCCCTGACCGACGATCTGGTGCTGGACACCACGGTCTACCACCACCACGACTCCGGCCGGGGCAACTCGTATTACCCGTTCATCTTCACCAGCGGCTCGACGACGGTGCCCAGCAACTCGATCCGCAGCACGGTGTACGGCATCGACCGTACCGGCTTCCAGACATCGCTTACCTACTACCTGGGCCAGCATGAAATCCAGGGCGGTTTCTGGATTCAATCGAACAAGAACGACATCGCCCGTTACCTGTTCGATACCACCAACGCGACGCCGCAGAACCACATCGTCAAAACCAACGGTCTGCCGCTGGCGGCCACGGTGCTGGACCAGGACTACAACGACCTGACCCGACAGTTTTACCTGCGCGACACCTACACCCTGCTCGACGACCGTTTGAAGCTTGAGTTCGGCGCCAAGAACACCGTGACAACGTCCACCGCAAGGGGCAAGGGCGGTGGTTACGCCAGCGGTTCGCTGGAAGCGCGGGATCGATTCCTGCCGCAGGTGGGCGCGACGTACAAGCTCGATGACGAGGATGAAGTCTTCACCTCGTACTCCGAGAACATGGCCGCATTCCCCAGCGGCGGCTACAGCCCGTTCTTCACCACGCAGACCGCAGTCGATGCGCAGAACGGCTTCAAGGACCTCAAACCGGAAACCTCGAAGACCGTTGAACTGGGCGTACGGCGCAGCACTGCGCTGTATTCGGCCTCGGCGGCGATCTACAGCACGAAGTTCGATAACCGTCTGGTGGCCATCACCAATTGCACCGGTATCGTGATCTGCCAGAACGGCGTGGCCAACGTCGGTTCCGTGACCAGCCGGGGCATGGAGTTGTCATTCGGCCTGACGCCCGATGAGCACTGGCGCTGGTCCAACTCCCTGTCCTACAACCACAGCACCTACGATGACGACTACGTCAGCGGCGGCAACACCGTACCTGTGAAAGGCAAGACGGTCGTCGATACGCCGAAACTGATGTACGCCAGCAACCTGGACTGGAACTGGGAGCACTGGAACGCGGGGCTGCAAGGCAATTACCTCAGCAAGCGTTACTACACCTACACCAATGATTCGAGCGTGAGCGGCTACTGGGTGGCGAACGCCAACCTGGGGTATGACTTCGGCAAACTGGGCGCGGTGAAGGACACGAGTCTGTCGCTGAACGTGGTCAACCTGTTCGACAAACGCTACATCTCCACGCTCAACACCGACGCCAGCGCGGCCACCGACCCACTGGGCAACCTGCAGATTCTGCAGGTCGGTACGCCGCGCAGTGCGTTCGTGACGTTAGGTGTCAAGCTCTGAGGCTAACTGCACTCAGACGAAAAAGCGGTCCTTGAGCGGTACCAGCGCCGCACCGATGGCGGCAGCATCGCCATTGGTTTCGCTGAGCAACAACTTGGGACGCGGTGGCGGCGCCTGATAACGATGCGTCCCCCAGAAGGTGGTGGACGCGATCAGACGCCGTCCCAGCGCAGGCGGCAACTGCCCGCCGAACACCACGGCCTGAGGGTCGAACATACCCGCCAGCGCATTGACCAGCCGGTCCAGCGTCGGCTGGGTGCGCTCGATCCAGGTGTCGACACCCGGCCAGTCAGGATCGAAACGCGCGCGCAGGTCCTCGACAGAGTCCACCTCGATGCCATTTTTGTGCAGTTCCTCGACCAGATAACGCAACGCCGGTCGATTGACCGCTTCTTCGTCGGTATAGAGCGTGATCTCGCCTGCGTTGCCGTGACTGCCGAAGTACGGCTTGCCGTTGATGACCACGCCAGCACCAAAACCATAATTGAACGACAAGTAGATGAAGTTGCTGGCCCAGGCGCCCGCGCCCACCAGGCTCTCGCCGATGGCGGCCGTGGTCGCGTTGTTCTCGAGCCACACCGGCATGTTGAACCGCTCTTCCAGCACGGGCTGCAGATCCATCAACGACCAGTCACGCAAGGGCTCTGGCGCATTGACCTGACGGTTCTCGAGAAAGAAACCGGCGATGGCGAAGCCCATGCCCACCACACGCTCAGGCTTGATGCCGTTGCGCTGCAGGACTCGCTCGATGGTCTTCTGCAGTGCGTCCAGCGTGCTGTTGCGGCTCAATGGCGGCGTACGCAGGACGACCTGCTCCAGCAGGTTGCAGCTCAGGTCAGACACGCAGACCACCGCCGATCCTGTGTTGATCGAAACGCCAATGGAATAGACCGCCTCGTTGACCAGCTCGATGCGCGGGCTGGGCTGACCCCGGCCGTTCCTGACCCGCTCGCCACTGCGCAGCAGACCCCGACCGATCAGTTCCTCGATCAGTCGGTGTACGGATTGCTGCGCCAGATCCATCTCCGCCGAAACGGTGGCGCGAGTGATCGAGCCTCGACGACGAAGGATGTCCAGCAGTTTGCGTTCATTGAGGCTCAGCGAAGCGTGCGTATCAGGTTGCGTATCGCGATCAAGGGGCATGGGTTCGACAGTCAGAAAGAGGATTAAAACAGTCCGTGTGTAGAGCAGTGTATCGCCCCGCCACAAACCAAATACTTCAATCATGAAAATTTAATAATGGAGCTGCAGGTAACAAATACTACACATTACCTGTATTAGATAGCTTCCAGTTCACACGGGGTGCTTTCATGCTTTCAATCAGTCATACGCTCTGGGCGTTGACCTTGCTGGCCATCACCGGCCAGGCCAGCGCCACCGAGTTCTGGTACAGCCATAGCGGTCCGACAGCCTCGGCCATTGCCGATCTGTGCAGGCAGTTCAATGCCGAACGCGACGAACAGGACCGCCTGCACTGCATCCGCCAGGGCACTTATGAACAGACCCTGCAGAAGACCGTTGCCGCATACCGGGCCGGTATCAGCCCGGCGCTGGTCGAAATCTACGACGTCGCCACGCCTGACATGTTGCTGGGAGCCGCCACTGTTCCTGTCGAAGCCTTGATGTCCCGGCAGCAGAGAGCCTATTCGGCAGACACCTTTCTGCCTGCGCTCAAACGCTACTACTCCGACGAACATGGCGTGCTGGCCGCCCAACCGTTCGCCGTCTCGACTGCCGTGCTTTACGTCCACCGCGACGCACTGGCCACTGCGGGAATCACTGAAACACCGACCACCTGGACAGCCTTTTCCACGGCGCTGCGTGCCCTCAAGAACAACCACCATGAGTGCCCCATGGCGACCGACTTCTCGCCGTGGATCTGGCTGGAACAGACCAGCGCGGCCCAGGGTTCCGCCATCGCAGTCCGGTCCGGTGGCGTGGACCGGTATCGATTCGATCAGGGCACGCATTTGCAGTTGATGAACGATCTGGCGCAATGGAGCCGTGAAGGCCTGGTGCGACATCAAGAGTCGACTCGCAGTGGTCAGCAGGCACTGGCCTTTGCCAGCGACGAATGCGCGATGCTGCTGGATTCCACAGGTTCATGGAATACGGTACGCAGCACACTCAAGCCCGATATCGACGTCACTCTGATGCCGATTTACCCCGACACCCAAAGGCAGTCCAACCTGCCAGGCGGCTCTTCGCTGTGGGTCATGCAAGGGCATTCCACACACGAGTACGACGTCGTGTCGGAGTTTCTCGCGTTCGTGCTGCGTCCCGATAATCAGCGTGTGTTCAGCTCCCGCACCGGCTATCTGCCTGTGACCCAGGCGACGGCCAAAGCGGTTCGAAACGACGAGCGTGCCGCGCTGGCGATCAAGGTGGGTCTGTCGTCTCTCGATGACATCGACAGCGCGCCGGACAATCCACTGCGCTGTGGCTTCATCACCCTGATGCGGGTGATCTGGTCGCAGGAGACCGGGAACGCACTGGCAGGTCGGCAGAACATGGGGCGTGCCCTGAGCCAGACCGCTCTGCGCGGAAACGAATTGCTCGGCCTGTTTCAACAGATGCATCAGCCGCTTGCTCAGAATCAACAGAGCGAACGGCAGCCATGAAGGCCAGTGGATACTTCCCGCAGCCACGCGTGGCGTTGTTGTTCGCATTGCCGCAATTACTGGCGCTCGCCCTGTTTTTCTACTGGCCGGCGCTTCAGGCCATCTGGTGGTCGTTCCATCTGGTCTTGCCGTTCGGTGGGCATGAAGTGTTCGTGGGCCTGAGCAATTACTGGCGCGTGCTAAGGGATCCGGGCGTGCTCGCCTCTCTGGGCTCTACCCTGATCTTCAGCCTGTCGAGCGTCGCGCTGTCAATGCTCATCGCCCTGACACTGGCGCTGTGTCTTGAGCTGAAACTGCGCGGCAACGCCGTGTTTCGCAACCTGCTGATCTGGCCCTACGCAGTCTCCGGCGCCACCATCGGCATCGTCTTTCACGTGCTGGCCAACCCGGTCATGGGCATTCTGGCCTGGCTCAATGCAGTGGTGCCCGGCACATGGGCGCCTTACGCCAACCCGCTGCAAGGCATGCTGCTGTTGATCGTCGCCTACGCCTGGTGTCTGGTGCCGTTCAATTTCGTCATGCTGGTGGCGAGCCTGAAATCGGTTCCGGACGATTACCTCGCGGCAGCAGCGCTGGACGGCGCAGGCCCGTGGCGGCGCATGATCGACATGCAACTGCCGCTGATTGCGCCCTATTTGCTGTTCATCTTCATCATCGACCTGCTGGAAAGCCTCTCCAACAGTTTCGGGCTGATCGACACCCTCACCCAGGGCGGCCCCGGCGACACCACGCAGGTACTGGCCTATAAGATTTACACCGACGGCTTCCGCGGACTGGACCTGGCAGGGTCTTCAACGCTGTCAGTGCTCATGCTGTCGGCGGTCGTGCTGCTGAGCGTCGCGCAGTTCAAGCTCATGTCGCGGCTCAAACGACGCGGGGTGAAGCCATGATCCAGCACAACCGACTGCTCAACCTCGGCGCTTACCTGCTGCTGACCCTGGGGCTGATTTTCGCGCTGGGCCCGCTCTATATCGCAGTCTGCTCGGCCACCGTGGACAACCCGCAACTGCTGGAACATGGCCTGGCGGTTGTTCCGGGCGACCAGTTGCTGGTGAACCTGCAGAAAGTCACTCAGCGTCTGGACCTGTTGCGCCTGCTGGGCAACAGCCTGATCGTCGCGATCATGGTGGTCATCGGCAAGCTCGCGCTCTCGGCACTGACCGCGTTTGCCGTGGTGTACTTTCGCAGTCGCTACACCACCTGGATTTTCTTCGCTGTGCTGGGCGCGTTGTTGCTGCCGCTCGAAGTACGCATCATCCCGACCTACGCCGTGGCGAGTGATCTGCTCGGCCCGCTGCGTACCGTGCTGCGCTGGCTGGGCATCGAAAGCCTGCCGGTGCCGACTCTCAACCTTCTCGACAGTTACACCGGTTTGGCGCTGCCACTGATCGCCTCGGCCACCGGCACGTTCCTGTTCCGGCAGTTTTACCAGACGCTGCCCGCCGAGCTGGTTGAAGCAGCGCGCATGGACGGTGCCGGGCCGTGGCGCTTTTTCATCGACATTCTGGTGCCGCTGTCAAAAACCAATTTCGCGGCGCTGGGCACGCTGGTGTTCATCGGCGCCTGGAAAGACTACCTGTGGCCGCTGGTTGCGACCAATCGCGAAGACATGCGCACGCTGGTGCTGGGCGTGGCCAGCTTTCTGCCCACCGATGCCAGCCAGCTTCCCGAATGGAACCTGCTGATGGCCGCCGCCGTTGTCAGCATGCTGCCCCCTATCCTCGTCATTGCGCTCATGCAGCGATGGTTCGTCAAAGGCCTGATCGGAGTCGGCAAATGACCGCGCTTCTTCCTGTTACCGATTTCCCGACTGCGCGTTCACCCCAGATAACCCTCAGGAATCTGCACAAATCACAGAGTTCGGGACCGCTCTTTCAAGGGCTGGATCTGGTGTTCAAAGCCGGTGAACTGAACGTGATTCTGGGTCCGTCCGGCTGCGGAAAGTCCACCCTGTTGCGCATGATCGCCGGGCTGGAGGACGTCACTCAGGGCCAGATTCTGATGGGGGAGCGCGACGTCACAAAGCTGCCGCCCAAGGAGCGCGGCTGCGCCATGGTGTTCCAGAACTATGCGCTCTACCCGCACATGAGCGTTGCCGACAACATCGGCTACCCGCTCAAAATGGCGGGCATCGCCTACAAACAACGCGTGCTGCAAATCAAGGAGTGCGCCACCTCGCTGGGGCTGGAAACCCTGTTGGAGCGCAAGCCGGGCGAGCTGTCCGGTGGTCAGCGCCAGCGTGTAGCCATTGGCCGTGCCTTGATCCGCAAACCGCCCGTGCTGCTTTTCGACGAACCGCTGTGCAATCTGGACAGCGCGCTGCGCCATGAAATGCGCCTGTTGATTCGTCGCCTGCATCAACAGACCGGCGCAACGATTTTGTACGTCACCCACGATCAAACCGAAGCGATGACGCTTGCCGAGCATGTGGTGATTCTCAACCAGGGCCGTGTCGAACAGATCGGCACGCCAAGCGACATTTATGACCGGCCCGCCAGCACGTTCGTCGCGGGTTTTATCGGCACACCGCCCATGAACCTGCTGCCGGTTTATTGCCTGGAAGACAAGACCCTGACGCTGGCTGACGGGCAACGACTCCCCCTCAAACTGCACCTGTCTGGCGACAGTCCGGGCAAATGGCTCATGGGGCTGAGACCCGAGGCATTCAGTCTCAGCCAGGACGGTGTTCGCGCTGTCGTGGAGTCCTCGGAAAATCTCGGCAGCCACAGCCTGATCTACTGCCAACTGGCCGGCATTCGTTGCGTCGTCAACCTTGCCGGCCGCCATCTGCTCGCCCCCGGCACCCAGGTCCGTCTGGCTTTCGGCCCAACGGCACTGTTGTTCGACCCTGAGAGCGGTCGCCACCAGCCCGCTTCTTTCTCCAACCCTGTGTAAGTGATCCCTGACATGTCCAACCGTGCTCCGCTCGTTCGCTCATCGCTGATTGCCCATCGCGGCGCTAAAGCCTATGTACCGGAAAATACCCTGCTCGCTCTGGAAACCGCAGCGCAGCATGGCGCCAAATGGGTTGAAATCGACGTGAAGCTGACCCGCGACGGTCGGCCCATCGTCATCCACGACGACCTGCTGGACCGCACCACCAACGGAAAAGGCGCCGTCGTGCTGCACACCTTCGAAGACATCCGCAAACTGGACGCGGGGAGCTGGTTCTCACCCACCTTCGCTGGCCTGCAGGTGCCGACCTTCGAGGAAGTGGTGGCCTGTGCGTTACGCCTGAACCTCGGCTTGCAGGTCGAGCTCAAGCCCACCATCGGCGACGACGTGGAAACCGCCGAGGTCGTCATCCCGATACTCAGGCGAATGTGGCCGGTAACGCTGGAGGGCCTGTTTGTCTCGAGCTTTTCAGTGCGTTCGCTCGTCCGCGCCCGCCAGTTGTGGCCGCAAGTGCCGCTGGCGATGGCCTCTCTGGTCGCTCCCGCTGACCCGGCTGCGTTGCTGGCCGAGTACGGCTGCCGGATTCTGCATGTGCTGGACGACATGCTCGACGACCACCACCTCGCACGCCTTCGTCATAGTGGCGTCGAGTTCGCCGTGGCAACCATCAACAACCCCTATCGAGCGCGCTACCTGCTAGCCCGGGGCGCACAATCGATTCTCAGTGACTACCCTGACTTGCTCGACAAGCCCGACGAAGAGGATCTGCAATGAATGACCGGTTGAGCATTGCCCGGCGCTGCGTCGAACAGGCGAGCGCGCTGGCTCTTGAGCACTTCAACAATCGCCACACCCTGGACATCGCCACCAAAAGCCCTCAGGACCTGGTGTCCGAGGCAGACCTCGAGGTCGAGCATCTGATACGGGCCCGGCTCAATGAGTATTTTCCGGATGAGCCTGTACTGGGCGAGGAACTGGGCGGCGAAGTCATTATCGACGGCTGGGCGCTGGACCCCATCGACGGCACCGGCAACTTTCTGCGCGGCTCGCCGTTGTGGGGCATTTCGCTCGCCTATCTTTCAGCGGGACAGCCCGTGATCGGCGTCATCGCCTACCCGGCACTGGAGTACACCCTGTCAGCCCAGTCCGGTAAAGGTGTCTGGCTGAACGGCGACCCCTTCGCCCGCCCGGAACCGCCACAGAATTTGCGCATCGTCGGCATTGGTTCGAGCAATAACTGGCCTGCCGAGTCCCTGGCACAACTGGAACTGAGCCTGCGCCACAACGGCTGGGGGCTGGCCGCTTACCGTTGCGCCACCATTGGCCTGGGCTTCGCGGCGCTCGGTCAGATCGATGGTTACCTCGAACGGTTTACCAATTTGTGGGACATCGCCGCAGGCGCCGTTATCTGCCGGGAAGCGGGCTTGCTGTGCAGGATCGAGGGCAAACAGATACCGGCTGCCATGAGCGTTGCCGTGGGAAGCGAAGAGTTGATGGCTGTGTTTGCGGGGTCACGCGGCGATTGAACGTGCGGGAGAGCGCATCCGTCATTGCGACGGATGCGTGACAGACGTCAGGCCGTGGCCTGGGCAAGCGTCGGATAATCGGTATAACCCTCTGCACCACCGCCGTAGATCGTGGCCGGATTCATCGGCGTCAACGGCGCCCCCGTCTTCAGACGTTCGGTCAGATCCGGATTGCTGATGAAGGGACGACCGAACGCCACCAGATCAACATGACCATCCACCAACTGCGAAGTAGCCAGATCAAGGTCATAGCCGTTGTTGGCCAGATAGGTCTGATGGAAGCGTTTGCGCAATTGCCCGTAATCGAACGGCGCCGCATCACGCGGCCCGCCGGTCGCGCCCTCGACAACATGCAGGTAAACAACGCCCAACACATCGAGTTCTTCAACGATGTAGTTGTACTGCGGCTGAGGATCGCTGCTGCTGATCGCGCCAGCCGGAGATGCAGGCGAAATACGCACACCGGTGCGCTCGGCACCGATCTCGGCAACCACCGCAGCGGTGACTTCCAGCAACAGACGCGCACGATTCTCGACAGAGCCGCCGTAAGCATCAGTCCGCGCATTCGCGCCATCCTTGATGAACTGCTCCAGCAGATAACCGTTCGCGCCATGCACTTCCACACCATCAAAGCCGGCCGCAATGGCATTCGCCGCCGCCTGACGGAAATCATCCACGATGCCCGGCAATTCACTCAACTCCAGCGCACGCGGCTCGGAAACATCATGGAAACCGTTGTTCACGAACGTCTTGGTCTCCGCCCGAATCGCCGAAGGCGCAACCGGCGCAGCGCCATCCGGCTGCAAATCCACATGGGAAATACGCCCTACGTGCCATAACTGCACAAAAATACGCCCACCCCTGGCATGCACCTCGTCCGTCACCTTGCGCCAGCCATCGATCTGCGTCTGGGTATAGATACCCGGCGTGTCCTGATAACCCTGCGCCTGCGGCGAAACCTGAGTAGCCTCGGTGATCAGCAAACCGGCAGAAGCACGCTGACCGTAATAGGTTGCAGCCAGCTCACTCGGCACCAGTCCTGCGCCCGCACGGTTGCGGGTCAGAGGGGCCATGACAATACGATTGGCGAGGACGAGATTGCCTAGGCGATAAGTGTCGAAGAGGGTTTTTTCGGTCATTTCAGGGCCTGTGATCTGGAGAGTTTGGTCAGTAGGATGAGCTTTGGGTGCGTATGGGAGGAAGCGCTTGAGGACATCCCTGGATAGAAAACAGGATTATGATGATAACCAAAATCTAAACCGTCAAGCCTTTTGATGTTAAGCAACATCTATAGAGGAATGGAGATACGCAGGCATAAAAAAAGCGAAGCCCGGTGAGTGGCTTCGCTTTGGGTGTTGCGGTTCTGAAGGCGTTGCGATCAGAACGGAATATCATCATCAAAACTATCGAAATCAGCAGCCGGCTGCGGTGCTTGCTGCTGTGGCGCAGGGCGGGATTCGCGTTGCTGTGGAGGCTGCTGGTTGTAGTTCTGCTGTGGCGGAGCCGACTGCTGCGGGCGCGACTGCTGTGGACGAGGGGCGGACTGGTTGTAGTTACCGCCACCCTGGCCCTGTTGTGCGTCGCCCTGTGGACGGCCGCCCAGCAATTGCATGGTGCCTTGCATGTCGACGACGATTTCTGTGGTGTAACGCTTGATACCGTCTTTTTCCCACTCGCGGGTCTGCAGCTTGCCCTCGATGTAGACCTGCGAACCCTTGCGCAGGTATTCGCCAGCGATTTCGGCAACCTTGCCGAACATCGAAACACGGTGCCACTCGGTCTTCTCGACCTTCTGACCGGTCTGCTTGTCAGTCCACTGTTCGCTGGTTGCCAGACTCAGGTTGGTCACGGCGTTACCGTTAGGCAAGTAGCGAACTTCGGGATCCTGGCCGCATGTACCGACCAATATGACTTTGTTAACCCCACGGGCCATAACGTTCTCCTAGGCTTCGCACGCTTCTGATGCTGGGTTGATCAGCTTTTCGAGAGAGGCACGATCCAATAATTTTGTATCCAGTTTGATATAGATGGCTGCCTCCTCGGCAACCACCACTGCATCCGTTACGCCGGTTACGGACTTTAAACGCTCTGCCAGGCCTGCATCACGCTGCGCCTCTGGCGACAACGGCAGACGTAGGCTGGTCACGTAAGGCGGTTCACGCATGGTCATTGCAAACGCAAGCCAGACGGCGGCCATGGCTGCACCACCAAGGAACACCACATCAAGCCCACCGTGCTGGAACAACCAGCCGCCCAGTATCCCACCTGCGGCCGATCCGAGAAACTGGCTGGTGGAATAAACCCCCATTGCCGTCCCTTTTCCGCCAGCCGGTGACACTTTGCTGATCAGCGACGGCAAAGACGCCTCCAGCAGGTTGAACGCGGTGAAGAATACCACTGTCCCTATGACCAGTGTCCGCAACGTGTTACCAAATGCCCAAAAGTAAAGCTCGGACACCATCAGCACGGTCACGGCACCGAGCAGAACGCGCTTCATTTGGCGCTTCTTCTCACCGTATATGATGAACGGGATCATCGCAAAGAACGAAATCAGCAGTGCGGTCAGGTAGACCCACCAGTGCTGTTCCTTGGGCAGACCGGCTTTTTCGACCAGCGCCAGCGGCAGTGCCACGAAGCTGGACATGAGCATGGCATGCAACACGAAGATGCCCAGATCCAGACGCAGCAGGTCCGGGTGGCGCAACGTCTGCCCGAGCGCCTGTTTGGCGACGCCGGACTCGCGATGCAGCAGCGGGCCGTTCGCCTTGGGCACGATGAACGCGATGATCAGGATTCCCAGCAGTGCCATGCCACCAGTGGCCAGAAACAGCCCCGACAACCCGAACACGCCGGTGATGACCGGGCCGACGACCATTGCGACGGCGAACGACAGACCGATGGTCATGCCGATCATGGCCATGGCCTTGGTGCGGTGCTGTTCGCGGGTCAGGTCGGAGAGCAGTGCCATGACCGCAGCGGAAATCGCACCGGCACCCTGTAGGATACGGCCGGCGATGATGCCCCAGATGGAATCCGCATTCGCCGCGACAACGCTGCCGATGGCGAAAATGATCAGACCCAGGTAGATGACCGGACGCCGACCGATGCGGTCGGAAATGATCCCGAACGGGATCTGCAGCACAGCCTGGGTCAGGCCGTATGCGCCGATGGCCAGACCGATCAGCGCGGGGCTGGCGCCCGCCAAGTCCATGCCGTAAGTGGCCAGGACCGGAAGCACCATGAACATACCGAGCATGCGGAACGCAAAGACCAGCGCAAGACCGCCTGCGGCACGTGTCTCGCCGCTGCTCATTCGTTCGCTGTGGAGATCGTGCATGGAGAAACCTCGTGTGAACCGGCGGCGATTCTACCAGTCCCATCGATTGACGGGGTATATCGCGACGCTTTGCCGCGTTTACATGACAGAGTATTCATCTCTGCCTGTAAAGCCGGCGGATAGTGTGTATCCATCCAGTATTTATCCGTATACTCCCATGTTTTCGACGCCCGCCGTGCGAGGCCATTTTGGACAAGATCCTGATTCGTGGGGCTCGAACCCACAACCTGAAAAATATTGACCTGACCCTTCCACGCGACAAGCTGATCGTTATCACCGGATTGTCCGGCTCTGGCAAATCATCTTTGGCTTTCGACACGCTCTACGCCGAAGGGCAGCGGCGTTATGTCGAGTCGCTGTCAGCCTATGCCCGGCAGTTCCTGTCGATGATGGAAAAACCGGACGTCGATACCATCGAAGGCCTGTCGCCTGCGATTTCCATCGAACAGAAATCGACGTCCCACAACCCGCGTTCGACCGTGGGTACCATCACCGAGATTTACGACTACCTGCGTCTGCTGTATGCGCGAGTCGGCCAGCCTCGCTGCCCGGACCATGACATTCCACTGGAAGCCCAGACCGTCAGCCAGATGGTCGACCTGGTGCTGGCCCAACCGGAGGGCAGCAAGCTGATGTTGCTGGCGCCGGTCATTCGCGAGCGCAAGGGCGAACACCTGTCAGTCTTCGAAGAACTGCGTGCCCAGGGCTTCGTGCGGGCTCGGGTCAACGGCAAGTTGTGCGAGCTGGATGAACTGCCGAAGCTCGATAAACAGAAGAAGCATTCCATCGATGTGGTCGTGGACCGCTTCAAGGTGCGTGCGGACCTGCAGCAGCGTCTGGCCGAGTCTTTCGAAACAGCGTTGAAGCTGGCCGACGGCATTGCGCTGGTTGCGCCAATGGACGATGAACCGGGTGAAGAGACGATTTTCTCCGCACGCTTCGCCTGCCCGATCTGTGGCCATGCGATCAGCGAGCTGGAACCCAAGCTGTTCTCGTTCAACAACCCGGCTGGCGCGTGCCCGACCTGCGACGGTCTGGGCGTTAAGCAGTTCTTCGACATCAAGCGACTGGTGAATGCCGAACTGACGCTGGCCGAAGGCGCGATACGCGGCTGGGACAGGCGAAACGTCTACTACTTCCAGATGCTCGGCTCGCTTTCCAAGCACTACGGCTTCAGCCTGGAAGTACCGTTCAAGGAATTGCCTGCCGATCAGCAGAAGATCCTGCTCAACGGCAGTGGCTCGCAGAACGTCGACTTCCGCTACCTGAACGACCGTGGCGACATCGTCAAACGCGCACACCCTTTCGAGGGCATCGTGCCGAATCTGGAGCGTCGCTATCGGGAAACCGAATCGGCAACTGTCCGTGAAGAGCTGGCCAAGTTCCTCGGCACCCAGCCCTGCCCTGACTGCCGCGGCACGCGTCTGCGCCGTGAAGCGCGTCATGTGTGGGTGGGCGAGAAAACACTGCCTGCCGTCACCAATCTGCCGATTGGCGACGCCACTCACTACTTCGACACCCTGAAGCTGACCGGTCGCCGTGGCGAAATTGCCGACAAGATTCTCAAGGAAATCCGCGAGCGCCTGCAGTTTCTGGTGAACGTGGGCCTTGATTACCTAACCCTGGATCGCAGCGCGGACACCCTGTCAGGTGGCGAGGCGCAGCGTATTCGTCTGGCCAGCCAGATCGGTGCCGGTCTGGTCGGGGTGATGTACATCCTCGACGAGCCGTCCATTGGCCTGCACCAGCGTGACAACGACCGCCTGCTCGGCACACTCAAGCACCTGCGTGACATCGGCAACACGGTGATCGTGGTCGAGCATGACGAGGATGCGATTCGTCTGGCCGACTACGTGGTGGACATTGGCCCTGGGGCTGGTGTGCATGGCGGACATATCGTTGCCGAAGGCACGCCTGATGAGGTCATGTCGCATCCCGACTCTCTGACCGGCAAGTACCTGTCGGGCCGTGTGAAGATCGAAGTTCCGGCCAAGCGCACGCCTCGCAACAAGAAGCTTTCGCTGACACTGAAAGGCGCTCGCGGCAACAACCTGCAGAACGTGAACCTCGAGATTCCGATTGGTCTGCTGACCTGCGTCACGGGCGTCTCGGGATCGGGCAAATCGACGCTGATCAACAACACGCTGTTCCCGCTCAGCGCAACTGCACTGAATGGCGCGACCACGCTTGAAGCCGCCACACATGACAGCATCAACGGCCTGCAGCATCTGGACAAGGTCGTGGACATCGACCAGAGCCCGATCGGTCGCACGCCTCGCTCCAACCCGGCGACCTATACCGGGCTTTTCACGCCCATACGTGAACTGTTCGCCGGTGTGCCGGAGTCGCGTTCACGTGGTTACGGTCCGGGCCGGTTCTCGTTCAACGTCAAGGGCGGGCGCTGCGAAGCCTGTCAGGGCGATGGCTTGATCAAGGTGGAGATGCACTTTCTGCCGGACATCTACGTGCCGTGCGATGTGTGCAAGAGCAAGCGCTACAACCGCGAAACGCTGGAGATCAAGTACAAGGGCAAGAGCATCCATGAGGTGCTGGAAATGACCATCGAAGAGGCGCGTGAATTCTTCGATGCCGTTCCCGCCCTGGCGCGCAAGCTGCAGACCTTGATGGATGTGGGGCTTTCCTACATCAAGCTGGGTCAGTCGGCGACGACGTTGTCGGGGGGCGAGGCTCAGCGCGTCAAGCTGTCGCGCGAGCTGTCCAAGCGTGATACCGGCAAGACGCTGTACATCCTCGACGAGCCGACCACAGGCCTGCACTTCGCGGATATCCAGCAACTGCTCGACGTCCTGCACCGCCTGCGCGATCACGGCAACACCGTGGTCGTGATCGAGCACAACCTGGACGTCATCAAGACGGCGGACTGGCTGGTCGATCTGGGTCCGGAGGGCGGTTCGCGCGGCGGACAGATCATCGCCACCGGCACGCCGGAACAGGTCGCAGAGATGAAGCAGTCCTATACCGGGCATTACCTCAAGCCGTTGCTGATACGCGACAAGGCTTGATGGTTTCCGACCTGCCGGGTCTGGCTTCGGCCGGATCCGGTCAGGTCCCTGCCTGAAAGCTCGAATCGAAGACGAAAAAAAGCTCCTGTCACGCAAGTGCAGGAGCTTTTTTCGTTACAGCCGATGTCGGATCAGAACTGAGATTGCAGGTAGTTCTGCAAGCCGATGGACTTGATCAGACCCATTTGCTGTTCCAGCCAATAGGTGTGGTCTTCCTCGGTATCCGCCAATTGCACACGAAGGATGTCACGGCTGATGTAGTCCTTGTGCAGCTCGCAGAGGGCGATGCCCTTGCACAGCGCAGCACGGACCTTGTACTCGAGACGAAGATCGCTGGCGAGCATCTCAGGCACTGTGGTGCCGATATCCAGATCGTCCGGACGCATGCGCGGCGTGCCTTCAAGCATCAGGATACGACGCATCAACGCATCGGCGTGTTGCGCTTCTTCTTCCATCTCATGATTGATGCGCTCGTAGAGCTTGGCGAAACCCCAGTCTTCGTACATACGCGAATGGATGAAATATTGGTCACGAGCCGCCAGTTCGCCAGTGAGCAATGTGTTCAGATAATCGATTACTTCTGGATGGCCTTGCATCGCACCAGATCTCCTGCTTCAAAGGCGATAGTTTGAACCAAGCGTCGCCGCAGGTCACTCGGAAAAACGCAATAATCCGATAAAAAGCGTCGAATTTACGCCATCCAGAAGCGAAAAACCGCCCAAATGAGGGCGGTTCTGTTTCTCACTTCGACTCAGCCCAGTTTCACACCCAGAGCGTCGGCGATGCCTTGACCATAAGCGGCGTCAGCTTTGTAGAAGTGCTGCAACTGACGCTGCACGACGTCGCTGGATACGCCACCCATTGCAACGGCAATATTATTGATCAACAGCGCCTTCTGATCGGCGCTCATCAGGTTGAACAACTTGCCCGCCTGACTGTAGTAATCACCGTCCACGCGGTGGTCGTGACGATCAGCGGTACCGCTCAATGCCAGTGCTGGCTCTGCGTAGCGCGGATCCTGCCTGGGCGCATCCGAGTAGCTGTTTGGCTCGTAGTTCGGTGCAGCGCCACCATTGGTGCCAAATGCCATCGAACCGTCACGCTGGTAGCTGTAAACCGGGTTCTTCGGCGCGTTGATCGGCAGTTGCTGGTGGTTGGTGCCTACGCGATAGCGGTGGGCATCTGCGTAGGCGAACACACGACCTTGCAGCATACGGTCTGGCGAAAGCCCTACACCAGGCACCATGTTGCTCGGACCAAACGCTGCCTGCTCGACTTCAGCAAAGTAGTTAAGCGGATTGCGGTTCAACTCCATCTCACCGACTTCAATCAACGGGTACTCTTTCTGCGACCAGGTTTTGGTCACGTCGAACGGGTTCTCGTGATGGTTGTTGGCCTGAGCTTCAGTCATCAACTGAATGCACACCTGCCACTTCGGGAAGTCGCCTTTTTCGATAGCAGTGAAGAGATCGCGCTGAGCATAATCAGGATCGGTACCGGCAATGCGTGCAGCATCCTCGGGCGTGAGGTTCTTGATGCCTTGCCTGCTTTTGTAGTGCCACTTCACCCAGTGACGCTCGCCATTGGCGCTGATCAGGCTGTAGGTGTGGCTGCCAAAGCCGTGCATGTGGCGGTAGCCATCAGGAATACCGCGATCCGAAAACAGGATGGTGACCTGGTGCAAGGCTTCTGGAGAGTGCGACCAGAAGTCCCACATCATCTGCGGACTTTTCAGGTTGGTCTGCGGCAGACGCTTCTGCGTATGGATGAAGTCAGGGAATTTCAGCGGATCACGGATGAAGAACACCGGTGTGTTATTGCCCACGATGTCCCAGTTACCTTCCTGGGTATAGAACTTGACGGCGAAGCCACGAGGATCGCGTTCAGTGTCAGCCGAGCCGCGCTCGCCACCGACCGTGGAGAAGCGAATGAAGATGGGGGTCTGCTTGCCTACGGTGTTGAACAGATCGGCGCTGGTGTACTGAGTGATGTCTTTGGTCACGGTGAAGGTTCCGTGAGCACCCGAGCCCTTGGCGTGTACGCGACGTTCTGGAATGTTCTCGCGATTGAAGTGTGCGAGCTTCTCGATCAGATGGAAATCGTCCAGCAGCAAAGGACCCCGTGGGCCTGCCGAGCGGGAGTTCTGGTTGTCGGCGACTGGCGCACCACTGGCGGTCGTAAGCGTCTTCTGGGTCATGCAATGTCTTCCTCAGGCTCTATATAGCCGGCTAATCAGCTTGAGCGAGATTATTATTCGAAAGCATCACACGAGGAAATTTATTAATTGTTAAATGTTGATAGGTTTTCTTAATTTAAGGCAACAAAAAACCGGGCGCAGGGCCCGGTTTCTTGTTCAAACTGATGTCTTATTCAGCGGCTTCTACAGAGCCACCGACAGGACGATCAACCAACTCGACGTACGCCATAGGCGCGTTGTCGCCAGCGCGGAAACCGCACTTGAGGATGCGCAGGTAGCCGCCCTGACGGGTTGCGTAGCGCTTGCCCAGATCGTTGAACAGCTTGCCGACGATTTCTTTCGAACGAGTACGGTCGAAAGCCAGACGACGGTTAGCAACGCTGTCTTCCTTGGCCAGGGTGATCAGCGGCTCGGCAACGCGGCGCAGTTCCTTGGCTTTCGGCAGGGTAGTCTTGATCAGCTCGTGCTCGAACAGCGACACCGCCATGTTTTGAAACATGGCTTTGCGGTGAGAGCTGGTACGGCTCAGGTGACGTCCACTTTTACGATGACGCATGGTTCATTCCTTACCAAACTCGCGTTCGGTGATTACGACGATCAGGCCGTAGCCTTGTCGTCCTTCTTAAGACTTGCCGGCGGCCAGTTGTCGAGGCGCATGCCGAGGGACAGACCACGGGAGGCCAGAACGTCTTTGATCTCAGTCAAAGACTTCTTCCCAAGGTTCGGAGTTTTCAACAGTTCTACTTCGGTGCGCTGAATCAGGTCACCAATGTAGTAAATGTTCTCCGCCTTAAGGCAGTTAGCCGAACGTACAGTCAGTTCCAAATCGTCAACCGGACGGAGCAGGATCGGATCGATCTCGTCTTCCTGTTCGATTACCACTGGTTCGCTGTCGCCTTTGAGGTCGACGAACGCAGCCAACTGCTGTTGCAGAATGGTTGCAGCGCGGCGAATGGCCTCTTCAGGATCCAGCGTACCGTTGGTTTCCAGATCAATAACCAGCTTGTCCAGGTTGGTACGCTGTTCGACACGGGCGTTTTCCACCACGTATGCGATACGGCGAACCGGGCTGAACGAAGAGTCAAGCTGCAAGCGACCAATGCTGCGGCTTTCGTCTTCATCGCTTTGACGCGAGTCTGCCGGCTCATAACCACGACCACGAGCTACGGTGAGCTTCATGTTCAAGGCGCCGTTAGACGCCAGGTTAGCGATTACGTGATCGGGGTTAACGATCTCGACATCATGATCCAGCTGAATATCGGCAGCGGTAACCACCCCCGAACCCTTCTTCGACAAGGTCAGCGTAACTTCGTCTCGACCGTGCAGCTTGATAGCCAGACCTTTAAGGTTCAACAGGATTTCAATGACGTCTTCCTGTACACCTTCGATGGCGCTGTACTCATGGAGTACACCGTCAATCTCGGCCTCGACTACTGCACAGCCGGGCATGGAGGACAACAAAATGCGGCGAAGCGCGTTGCCCAGGGTATGGCCGAAACCACGCTCGAGAGGCTCGAGAGTGATCTTGGCGCGGGTTGGACTGACAACCTGCACATCAATATGGCGGGGTGTCAGGAACTCATTTACCGAAATCTGCATGGATGCACCTATTTTCTAGCCCTTACTTGGAGTAGAGCTCGACAATCAGGCTTTCGTTGATGTCGGCGGATAGATCACTGCGAGCTGGTACGTTCTTGAAAACGCCCGATTTCTTCTCAGTGTCTACTTCTACCCATTCTACGCGGCCACGTTGGGCACACAGATCGAGAGCCTGGACAATACGCAGTTGGTTCTTAGCCTTTTCGCGGATAGCAACAACGTCGCCAGCACGAACCTGATAAGAAGGAACGTTAACGGTTTTGCCGTTGACGCTAACAGACTTGTGCGAAACCAATTGACGGGATTCGGCACGAGTCGAGCCGAAGCCCATGCGGTATACAACGTTGTCCAGACGGCATTCGAGCAGCTGCAGCAGGTTCTCACCTGTTGCGCCTTTCTTGCCGGCGGCTTCTTTGTAGTAGCCGCTGAACTGACGCTCGAGAACGCCGTAGATACGACGGACTTTTTGCTTTTCACGCAGCTGAGTACCGTAATCGGACTGGCGACCGCGGCGCTGGCCGTGGATGCCTGGAGCTGCTTCGATGTTGCACTTGGATTCGATAGCGCGAACGCCGCTCTTCAGAAAGAGATCGGTGCCTTCACGACGAGCAAGTTTGCATTTTGGACCAATGTAACGAGCCATTTCTTACAGTCTCCTGGATTACACGCGGCGCTTCTTCGGCGGACGGCACCCGTTGTGCGGGATTGGCGTCACGTCGGTGATGCTGGCGATCTTATAGCCACAGCCGTTCAATGCACGGACAGCGGATTCACGACCTGGGCCTGGACCCTTGACATTGACGTCGAGGTTCTTCAGACCGTATTCCAGCGCAGCTTGACCAGCACGTTCAGCAGCTACCTGAGCAGCGAACGGCGTGGACTTGCGGGAACCACGGAAACCCGAACCGCCGGAGGTAGCCCACGAAAGAGCGTTACCTTGACGATCGGTAATGGTGACGATTGTGTTGTTAAACGACGCGTGGATGTGGGCGATGCCATCAACCACTGTCTTTTTAACTTTTTTACGAGGACGAGCAGCAGGTTTTGCCATGACTAAATTCCTGTCGTTGCGCTGGAGCGATTACTTGCGGATCGGCTTACGCGGACCTTTGCGAGTACGCGCGTTGGTCTTGGTACGCTGACCGCGTACTGGCAGACCACGACGATGACGCAGACCGCGATAGCAGCCCAGGTCCATCAAGCGCTTGATTTTCATGTTGATTTCGCGACGCAGGTCACCTTCAGTGGTGAACTTCGCCACTTCGCCACGCAGCTGTTCAATCTGCTCGTCGCTCAGATCTTTGATCTTCGCCGCCGGGTTAACCCCGGTGGTTGCACAAATTTTCTGTGCAGTGGTGCGACCAACACCATAGATGTAGGTCAGCGAGATAACAGTATGCTTGTTATCTGGAATGTTAACGCCTGCAATACGGGCCATTCAGTGGGACTCCAATTGACAGCTACCTACGCCCCGGAAGCCAAGAAATAGGGCGCGAGATAATATCGCTGTAGTAACAAATAATCAACCCAGCAGCGCACTAGCTGCTGGGCTTAAGCACAAATCACAATCAGCCTTGGCGCTGCTTATGACGTGGTTCCGCGCTGCAAATTACTCGAACAACACCTTCGCGGCGAATAATCTTGCAGTTACGGCACAGCTTTTTCACCGATGCACGAACTTTCATCACCAACTCCTCGAACCTTAGGGGTGCTTCAGCGCAGCATACCGCCGCTGCCACCGTAGCCCTTCAGGTTGGCTTTCTTCATCAGGGATTCATACTGGTGCGAAACGAGGTGAGATTGCACTTGGGACATGAAGTCCATCACAACCACGACCACGATCAGCAACGAGGTCCCGCCAAGGTAGAACGGTACGTTTGCCGCAACCACCAGAAACTGGGGAAGCAGACACACGGCCGTCATATAAAGAGCACCGAACATGGTCAAACGAGTCAAAACGCCATCAATGTAGCGCGCCGACTGCTCGCCTGGACGAATACCCGGAATAAAGGCACCGGACTTCTTCAGGTTTTCCGCTACGTCTTTCGGATTGAACATCAACGCCGTATAGAAGAAGCAGAAGAAAATAATCCCTGCACTAAACAGCAGAATATTCAACGGCTGACCAGGAGCGATCGACTGCGAGATGTCCTGCAACCAGCCCAGACCTTCAGACTGACCAAACCAGGAACCCAGCGAAGCCGGGAACAGCAAAATGCTGCTCGCAAAAATGGCCGGAATCACACCAGCCATGTTCACTTTCAGCGGCAAGTGGCTTGTCTGCGCAGCGAAGACCTTGCGGCCCTGCTGACGCTTGGCGTAGTGAACGGCGATACGACGCTGACCACGCTCAATGAAGACCACGAAACCGATGATCGCTACTGCCAGCAAACCGATCGCGACCAGAGCGAAGATATTGATATCACCCTGACGTGCAGACTCGAAAGACTGCCCTATCGCTCTCGGAAGACCGGCGACGATACCTGCGAAAATCAACATCGAGATACCGTTACCGACACCGCGTTCGGTAATCTGCTCGCCCAGCCACATCATGAACATCGCACCTGCCACGAAGGTGGTTACGGCCACAAAATGGAAACCCAGGTCCCCAGAAAACGCTACGCCCTGACTGGCCAGGCCGACGGACATGCCGACAGCTTGAACCAGAGCCAGGACTACGGTGCCATAGCGGGTGTACTGGCTAATCTTGCGACGGCCAGCTTCACCTTCCTTCTTCAACTGCTCCAGTTGCGGGCTGACGGCGGTCATCAACTGCATGATGATCGATGCCGAAATGTACGGCATGATCCCCAGTGCAAAGATGCTCATCCGTTCCAGCGCGCCACCGGAAAACATGTTGAACAAGCTAAGAATGGTCCCCTCATTCTGTCGAAACAGTTCTGCGAGTCGGTCCGGGTTGATACCTGGAACCGGGATGTGTGCGCCTATTCGGTAGACGATAATCGCCAGGAACAGAAAACGCAGACGAGCCCAGAGTTCAGACATACCGCCTTTGCCGAGCGCAGAGAGAGCACCTTGCTTAGCCATTTATTCCTCGAACTTGCCGCCAGCTGCTTCGATAGCCGCACGCGCACCTTTGGTGGCGGCGATACCTTTGATGGTGACAGCGCGAGTAACTTCGCCCGACAGCATGATTTTCACACGCTGTACGTTCTGGTTAATCACGTTGGCATCCTTCAGGGTCTGCACAGTTACGATGTCGCCTTCCACTTTGGCCAGCTCGGACAGACGCACTTCTGCGCGATCCATGGCTTTCAGGGAAACGAAACCGAATTTTGGCAGGCGACGATGCAGCGGCTGTTGGCCGCCCTCAAAGCCCGGAGCAATGGTGCCACCGGAGCGGGAGGTTTGACCTTTGTGGCCGCGGCCACCAGTCTTACCCAAACCGCTACCGATACCACGGCCCGGACGATGCTTTTCGCGACGGGAACCCGGCGCTGGACTCAGATCATTGAGTTTCATCGATTAACCCTCGACTCGCAGCATGTAGTAAGCCTTGTTGATCATCCCGCGATTTTCGGGAGTATCCAGGACTTCTACAGTGTGACCGATGCGACGCAGACCCAAACCCTTAATGCACAATTTGTGATTAGGGATGCGGCCGGTCATGCTTTTGATCAGCGTTACTTTTACGGTAGCCATGATCAGATGATCTCCTCAACACGCTTGCCACGTTTGGCAGCGATGGACTCAGGAGACTGCATGCCCTTCAGACCCTTGAAAGTGGCGTGAACCACGTTTACAGGGTTAGTCGAGCCGTAGCACTTGGCCAACACGTTCTGAACACCAGCAACTTCCAGCACTGCGCGCATAGCGCCGCCAGCGATGATACCGGTACCTTCAGAAGCAGGCTGCATGTACACCTTCGAAGCGCCATGGGCGGACTTCATTGCGTACTGCAGTGTGGTGCCGTTCAGATCCACCTGGATCATGTTGCGGCGAGCAGCTTCCATCGCTTTCTGGATTGCAGCAGGCACTTCACGTGACTTGCCACGGCCAAAGCCAACGCGCCCTTTACCATCACCCACTACGGTCAACGCAGTGAAAGTGAAGATACGGCCGCCTTTTACGGTTTTGGCCACGCGGTTAACTTGAACCAGCTTCTCGATGTAGCCTTCGTCGCGTTTTTGGTCGTTATTTGCCATAACTTAGAACTCCAGCCCGCCTTCACGAGCAGCATCAGCCAGCGCTTTGACACGGCCGTGGTACTTGAAGCCAGAACGGTCGAAAGCCACTTGCGATACGCCCGCGGCTTTTGCACGCTCGGCGACCAGCTTGCCAACCTTAGTGGCCGCGTCGATGTTGCCAGTGGCGCCATCACGCAGTTCTTTGTCCAAAGTCGAGGCGCTTGCCAGGACTTTGCTGCCGTCGGCCGAAATGACCTGGGCATAAATGTGCTGCGAAGAGCGGTGCACGCAGAGACGCACGACTTCCAGCTCGTGCATTTTCAGGCGTGCTTTGCGAGCGCGACGCAGTCGGGTAACTTTTTTGACGGTCATTTGCTATGCCCTACTTCTTCTTGGCTTCTTTACGGCGGACGACTTCGTCCGCGTAACGCACACCTTTGCCTTTGTAAGGCTCAGGACGGCGGAAGTCGCGGATCTCAGCGGCCACTTGACCAACCAACTGCTTATCGATACCGCGAATCAGGATATCGGTCTGGCTGGGGGTCTCAGCGGTGATGCCATTCGGCAATTCGTAATCCACCGGGTGCGAGAAGCCAAGTGCCAGGTTCAGGACCGTGCCTTTTGCTTGCGCTTTGTAACCAACACCGACCAGCTGGAGCTTGCGCTCGAAGCCTTGGCTTACGCCCTGGACCATGTTGTTAACCAGTGCACGAGTTGTGCCGGCCATTGCGCGGGTTTGTTGATCGCCATTGCGAGCAGCGAAACGCAGCTCACCAGCTTCTTCAACAATCTCAACAGACGAATGGACGTTCAGTTCTAGAGTGCCCTTGGCACCCTTCACCGAAAGCTGCTGGCCGACGAGTTTGACTTCGACGCCGGATGGCAACTTAACGGGGTTCTTAGCTACGCGTGACATGCTTATCCCCCCTTAGAACACAGTGCAAAGCACTTCGCCACCGACACCGGCAGCGCGCGCAGCACGATCCGTCATCACACCTTTGTTGGTGGAGACGATAGACACACCGAGACCGCCACGAACTTTTGGCAGATCGTCGGAGGACTTGTACTGACGCAAGCCTGGGCGGCTGACGCGCTTAACTTCTTCAATGACCGGACGGCCTTCGAAGTACTTAAGCTCGATGGACAGCGATGGTTTAACTTCGCTGCTGATCTGATAACCCGCAATGTAGCCTTCGTCCTTCAGGACTTTTGCTACAGCAACCTTCAACGTGGAAGATGGCATGCTTACGACGGGCTTTTCAGCCATCTGGGCATTACGGATACGAGTTAGCATGTCCGCTAACGGGTCCTGCATACTCATGGGCTAGACGCTCCTAAAACAAAATAATTAGCCTTACGGCTACAGCTTATCGCCGAGATTTTCCGGGCAAGTGAAAACACGGGCTCAGGCGAGCCGGCAATTCTAGTCCTACCCCGGAAATGAATCAAGCCCCAAAAGGGGCTTGATTCAAATTCAGGCTTCATTCCAACCGACAACCTGCGCCGTCGATCGGATTGAAGCGAGAGTTGCGCCTTACCAGCTGGCTTTAACCAGACCTGGTACGTCGCCACGCATGGCAGCTTCACGCAGCTTGTTACGGCCAAGGCCGAACTTGCGGTAAACGCCGTGTGGACGACCAGTGATGCGGCAACGGTTACGCATGCGCGCAGCGCTTGCGTCACGTGGTTGCTTCTGCAGAGCTACGGTAGCTTCCCAACGCGCTTCTGGACTTGCGTTCAGATCAACGATGATTGCTTTAAGCTCGGCACGCTTCTTGGCGTACTTGGCAACAGTGAGCTGACGCTTCAGCTCACGGTTTTTCATGCTCTTCTTGGCCATTTTCCTACTCCAATCAGTTGCGGAACGGGAATTTGAAAGCACGCAGCAATGCGCGGCCTTCATCATCGTTCTTGGCAGTGGTGGTCAGGGTGATGTCCAGACCGCGGAGAGCATCGATCTTGTCGTAGTCGATTTCCGGGAAAATGATCTGCTCTTTCACGCCCATGCTGTAGTTACCACGACCATCGAAGGACTTGGCATTCAGGCCGCGGAAGTCGCGAACCCGAGGCAGGGAGATCGACAGCAGACGATCCAGGAATTCATACATACGATCGCGGCGCAGAGTCACTTTGACGCCGATCGGCCATCCTTCACGGACTTTAAAGCCAGCGATGGATTTCCGAGCGTAAGTCACAACGACTTTTTGACCGGTGATCTTTTCCAGGTCAGCAACAGCGTGCTCGATGATTTTCTTGTCGCCGATCGCTTCGCCCAGACCCATGTTCAGGGTGATTTTGGTAACGCGCGGAACTTCCATCACGTTCGCGAGCTTAAGTTCTTCCTTAAGCTTCGGAGCGATTTCCTTCCGGTAAATCTCTTTTAGTCGTGCCATGGTCTTCTACCTAGCAGTGTTCAAGCATCAACCGCTTTTTGGGTCGACTTGAAGACACGAATTTTCTTGCCGTCTTCAACTTTGAAACCAACGCGGTCAGCCTTGTTGGTTGCGCCGTTGAAAATGGCGACGTTGGAAGCGTGCAGTGGCGCTTCTTTCTCGACGATACCGCCCTGTACGCCCGACATCGGGTTAGGCTTGGTATGGCGCTTCACCAGGTTGATCCCACCAACGACCAGACGGTCGTCAGCGAGAACCTTGAGCACCTTACCGCGCTTACCTTTGTCTTTGCCGGCGATCACGATGATCTCGTCGTCACGACGAATCTTTTGCATGTCGGATCTCCTTACAGAACTTCTGGGGCGAGCGAGACGATCTTCATGAACTTCTCAGTACGAAGTTCACGCGTCACTGGCCCAAAGATACGGGTACCGATCGGCTCCTGCTTGTTGTTCAACAGAACAGCAGCATTGCCATCGAAGCGGATGATGGAGCCGTCTGCACGACGAACGCCATGGCGAGTGCGGACTACAACAGCAGTCATCACTTGGCCTTTCTTCACCTTGCCGCGCGGAATTGCTTCCTTCACGGTTACTTTGATGATGTCACCGATACCAGCGTAACGACGATGGGAGCCACCCAGCACCTTGATGCACATAACGCGGCGTGCGCCGCTGTTATCGGCCACATCGAGCATGGATTGAGTCTGAATCATATAATTTCTCCGACCCTTAGCCCTTAGACTTCCACAGCGCGTTCGAGGATATCAACCAATGCCCAAGACTTGGTCTTGGCTACCGGACGAGTTTCACGAATCGTGACCTTGTCGCCGATATGGCACTGGTTGGTTTCGTCGTGCGCGTGCAGCTTAGTCGAACGCTTAACGTATTTACCGTAGATTGGGTGCTTTACGCGACGCTCAATCAGAACGGTGATGGTCTTGTCCATCTTGTCGCTGACGACACGGCCAGTCAGCGTACGGACGGTTTTTTCGGCTTCAGCCATGATTACTTACCTGCCTGCTGGTTGAGCACAGTCTTCACGCGAGCGATGTCACGCTTAACTTGCGAGAGCAGGTGAGACTGCCCCAACTGGCCAGTTGCTTTCTGCATACGCAGATTGAACTGGTCGCGCAGCAGGCCGAGCAGTTGCTCGTTCAGCTGCTGTGCTGATTTTTCACGAAGTTCATTCGCTTTCATCACATCACCGTCCGCTTAACAAAGGAGGTGGCGAGTGGCAGCTTTGCAGCAGCCAGGGCGAAAGCCTCACGCGCCAGCTCTTCAGTAACACCCTCGATTTCATACAGGACTTTGCCTGGCTGAATCTGGGCAACCCAGTACTCGACGTTACCCTTACCTTTACCCATCCGAACTTCGAGTGGCTTCTTGGTGACAGGCTTGTCCGGGAATACACGGATCCAGATCTTGCCGCCACGTTTTACGTGACGGGTCAGAGCACGACGCGCTGACTCGATCTGACGAGCGGTGAGACGACCACGAGCGACAGACTTCAGCGCGAACTCGCCGAAGCTGACTTTGCTACCGCGCAGTGCCAGACCACGGTTGTGGCCGGTCATCTGCTTGCGGAACTTCGTACGCTTTGGTTGCAACATTTGGCGTACCCCTTACTTAGCAGCTTTTTTACGAGGCGCTGGTGCTTGTGGTTTCAGTTCTTCTTGGCGACCACCAATTACTTCGCCTTTGAAGATCCAAACCTTTACACCGATCACACCATAAGTGGTGTGAGCTTCGTAGTTGGCATAGTCGATGTCGGCACGCAGGGTGTGCAATGGCACACGCCCTTCGCGATACCATTCAGTACGTGCGATTTCAGCACCGCCGAGACGACCGCTCACTTGGATTTTGATGCCTTTGGCACCAATGCGCATTGCGTTCTGTACAGCGCGCTTCATAGCGCGACGGAACATTACACGACGCTCCAGCTGCTGAGCTACGCTCTGCGCAACCAACATACCGTCCAGCTCCGGCTTGCGGATCTCTTCGATATTGATGTGCACAGGCACACCCATTTGCTTGGTCAGGTCCTGACGCAGTTTCTCAACATCTTCACCTTTCTTGCCGATCACGATGCCGGGACGAGCGGTGTGGATGGTGATACGTGCAGTCTGAGCCGGACGATGGATATCGATACGGCTTACGGACGCGCTTTTTAGTTTGTCTTGGAGATACTCTCGCACCTTCAGATCAGCGAACAAATAGTCCGCATAAGTCCGACCGTCGGCGTACCAGACGGAGGTGTGCTCCTTGACGATTCCCAGGCGAATGCCAATGGGATGTACTTTCTGACCCATCTCTTCGACTCCGTTACTTGTCAGCAACCTTGACAGTGATATGGCAAGACCGCTTGACGATGCGATCAGCACGGCCTTTGGCACGTGGCATGATTCGCTTCAGCGAACGCCCTTCGTTGACGAAAACGGTGGAGACCTTAAGGTCATCAACGTCTGCGCCTTCGTTATGCTCGGCGTTGGCTACAGCCGACTCCAGCACTTTCTTCAGGATCTCGGCGGCTTTCTTACTGCTGAAAGCCAACAGGTTGAGCGCTTCGCCCACCTTCTTCCCGCGGATCTGGTCGGCGACCAAGCGGGCTTTCTGGGCGGAGATTCGAGCGCCCGACAACTTAGCGGCTACTTCCATCGTTCCTTACCCCTTAACGCTTGGCTTTCTTGTCTGCCACGTGCCCACGATATGTGCGGGTACCGGCAAACTCGCCCAGTTTATGGCCGACCATGTCTTCGCTCACGAGAACGGGAACATGTTGACGACCGTTATGCACTGCAATGGTCAAACCGACCATTTGTGGCAGGATCATCGAACGACGCGACCAGGTTTTAACTGGTTTGCGATCGTTCTTTTCCGCCGCCACTTCGATCTTCTTCAGTAGGTGAAGATCAATAAAAGGACCTTTTTTCAGAGAACGTGGCACTGTCGTATCCCTCTATTTACTTGCGACGACGGACGATCATTTTGTCGGTACGCTTATTACCACGAGTCTTCGCGCCCTTAGTCGGGAAGCCCCACGGCGATACCGGATGACGACCACCAGAGGTACGACCTTCACCACCACCATGTGGGTGGTCAACCGGGTTCATGGCAACACCACGAACGGTTGGGCGAACGCCACGCCAGCGTTTGGCACCAGCTTTACCCAGCGAACGCAGGCTGTGCTCGGAGTTCGAGACTTCGCCAAGCGTTGCACGGCATTCAGCCAATACTTTACGCATTTCACCGGAGCGAAGACGCAGGGTTACGTACACACCTTCACGAGCGATCAGCTGTGCGGAAGCACCAGCGGAACGTGCGATCTGTGCGCCTTTACCTGGCTTCAATTCGATGCCGTGTACGGTGCTACCGACTGGAATGTTGCGCAGTTGAAGAGCGTTGCCCGGCTTGATTGGTGCCAGAGCACCCGCAATCAGCTGGTCGCCAGCACTAACGCCTTTAGGGGCGATGATGTAGCGGCGCTCGCCGTCTGCGTAAAGCAGCAGAGCAATGTGAGCAGTACGGTTTGGATCGTATTCGATACGCTCGACAGTGGCAGCGATGCCATCTTTGTCGTTGCGACGGAAGTCGACCAGACGATAATGCTGCTTATGGCCACCACCGATGTGACGGGTAGTGATACGGCCATTGTTGTTACGACCACCAGACTTCGATTTTTTCTCGAGCAGCGGTGCGTGAGGAGCGCCTTTATGCAGCTCCTGGTTGACCACCTTGACCACAAAACGGCGGCCAGGGGAAGTCGGTTTGCATTTAACGATTGCCATGATGCACCCCTTCCTTACTCAGCACTGCTGCTGAAATCGAGATCTTGGCCTGGCTGAAGGGAGATAACTGCCTTCTTCCAGTCATTACGCTTGCCCAGACCGCGAGCAGTGCGCTTGCTCTTACCCAGAACATTCAGGGTAGTAACACGCTCTACTTTCACGCTGAACAGGCTTTCGACGGCCTTCTTGATTTCCAGCTTGGTTGCGTCAGTTGCAACCTTGAAAACGAACTGGCCTTTCTTGTCAGCCAGAACCGTGGCCTTTTCGGAAACGTGCGGGCCAAGTAGAACTTTAAATACGCGTTCCTGGTTCATCCCAGCAGCTCCTCGAATTTCTTCACGGCCGACACGGTGATCAACACCTTGTCGTATGCGATCAGACTAACTGGATCGGAACCCTGTACGTCACGAACATCAACGTGCGGCAGGTTACGAGCAGCCAGGTACAGATTCTGGTCAACAGCGTCAGACACGATCAGGACATCAGTCAGACCCATGCCATTCAGCTTGCTCAGCAAGTCTTTGGTTTTCGGTGCTTCAACAGCGAAGTCCTGAACCACGACCAGACGATCAGTACGAACCAGTTCAGCAAGGATGGAGCGCAGTGCTGCGCGATACATCTTCTTGTTGAGCTTCTGAGAGTGGTCCTGTGGACGAGCTGCGAAAGTGGTACCGCCGCCACGCCAGATTGGGCTACGGATAGTACCGGCACGAGCGCGGCCAGTACCCTTTTGACGCCATGGGCGCTTACCGCCACCGGATACGTCAGAACGGGTCTTTTGCTGCTTGCTACCCTGACGACCGCCAGCCATGTAGGCCACGACTGCCTGGTGAACCAGCGTCTCGTTGAATTCGCCGCCAAATGTCAGTTCGGAAACTTCGATTGCTTGAGCGTCATTTACATTTAATTGCATGTCAGCTTCCCCTTAACCGCGAGCCTTGGCTGCCGGACGTACAACCAGGTTGCCGCCAGTAGCGCCAGGAACAGCACCCTTGACCAACAACAGATTGCGTTCAGCGTCCACGCGCACTACTTCCAGGGACTGCACGGTCACGCGCTCAGCGCCCATATGACCGGACATTTTTTTGCCCTTGAATACACGACCAGGAGTCTGGCACTGGCCGATAGAGCCCGGGACGCGGTGGGAGACGGAGTTACCGTGGGTGTTATCCTGACCACGGAAATTCCAGCGCTTGATCGTACCCTGGAAGCCTTTACCTTTGGACTGACCGGTTACATCAACCAGTTGACCTGCAGCGAAGATTTCAGCGTTGATCAGATCGCCAGCCTGGTAGTCGCCTTCTTCAAGACGGAACTCCATGATGGTACGACCGGCAGCTACGTTCGCCTTGGCGAAGTGGCCAGCCTGAGCGGCTGTAACACGCGAAGCACGACGCTCGCCGACAGTGACTTGCACTGCACGATAGCCATCGGTTTCTTCGGTTTTGAACTGAGTGACGCGATTCGGCTCGATCTCAATGACCGTGACCGGAATGGAGACACCTTCTTCGGTGAAAATACGGGTCATACCGCATTTACGACCGACTACACCAATAGTCATGTTGTAAACCTCATGAGTGTACGGGGCTTTCACCCGCTATGGCCGCCCATTTCAGAGCGTTACACGACTAAGACCCAAGTCTTAGCCGAGGCTGATCTGAACTTCCACACCGGCCGCAAGATCGAGCTTCATAAGAGCGTCAACGGTTTTATCCGTTGGCTGGACGATGTCCAGAACGCGCTTGTGAGTACGGATCTCATACTGGTCGCGCGCGTCTTTGTTGACGTGCGGAGAAACCAGAACGGTGAACCGCTCTTTACGAGTCGGCAGTGGAATCGGACCACGCACCTGTGCACCAGTACGTTTCGCGGTTTCCACGATTTCCTGGGTTGATTGGTCGATCAGGCGATGGTCAAAAGCCTTCAACCTGATACGGATTTGCTGGTTTTGCATTGGATTCAGACTCCAGATTGCTGTTCCCACCGAGCGCAATACGCCCGTTAAAAGGAGGCGCAATTCTATAGACGAGCAGACAGGGTGTCAACCCAATAAAAAAGCCCCCGCAAGGCGGGGGCTCTTTCAGGACATCAACGCTTAGGCGATGATTTTGGCTACGACGCCAGCGCCGACGGTACGACCGCCTTCACGGATAGCGAAACGCAGACCGTCTTCCATTGCGATAGGCTTGATCAGGGTAACGGAAACTTTAACGTTATCACCTGGCATAACCATTTCGGTGCCTTCCGGCAGTTCGCAGCTACCAGTTACGTCGGTAGTACGGAAGTAGAACTGTGGACGATAGCCTTTGAAGAACGGAGTGTGACGACCGCCTTCTTCCTTGCTCAGAACGTAGATTTCAGCTTCGAACTGAGTGTGCGGCTTGACGGTGCCTGGCTTGACCAGAACCTGGCCACGCTCAACGTCGTCACGCTTGGTGCCACGCAGCAGAACGCCGCAGTTCTCACCAGCACGACCTTCGTCCAGCAGCTTGCGGAACATCTCGACGCCAGTGCAAGTAGTCTTGGTAGTGTCACGCAGACCTACGATTTCTACTTCTTCCTGGATCTTGATGATGCCACGCTCAACACGACCGGTTACAACAGTACCGCGACCGGAGATGGAGAAAACGTCTTCGATTGGCATCAGGAACGGCTTGTCGATAGCACGAACTGGTTCTGGGATGTAGCTGTCCAGAGTTTCAACCAGTTTCTTGACAGCAGTAGTGCCCATCTCGTTGTCGTCTTGGCCGTTCAGAGCCATCAGAGCCGAACCGATGATGATCGGAGTGTCGTCACCTGGGAAATCGTAGGTGCTGAGCAGGTCACGCACTTCCATTTCAACCAGTTCCAGCAGCTCAGCGTCGTCAACCATGTCAGCCTTGTTCAGGAAGACAACGATGTACGGAACGCCAACCTGACGGGACAGCAGGATGTGCTCGCGAGTCTGAGGCATCGGGCCGTCAGCAGCGGAGCAAACCAGGATAGCGCCGTCCATCTGCGCAGCACCGGTGATCATGTTTTTTACGTAGTCGGCGTGACCTGGGCAGTCAACGTGCGCGTAGTGGCGAACGGCCGAATCGTATTCAACGTGAGCGGTGTTGATGGTGATACCACGAGCCTTCTCTTCCGGGGCGCTGTCGATCTTGTCGAAGTCAACCTTGGCGGAACCGAAAACTTCGGAGCAAACACGAGTCAGAGCTGCGGTCAGCGTGGTTTTACCATGGTCAACGTGACCGATGGTGCCAACGTTGACGTGCGGTTTGTTACGTTCAAATTTTTCTTTAGCCACGACAAATAACTCCTAGCCTAAAGGCGCTGAATCAGCCTTGTTTTTTGGTTACAGTTTCGACGATGTGCGACGGCGCTGTATTGTATTTTTTGAATTCCATAGAGTAGCTTGCGCGACCCTGAGACATGGAGCGAACGTCGGTCGCATAACCGAACATCTCACCCAACGGAACCTCGGCGCGGATAACCTTGCCGGAAACCGTATCTTCCATACCCAGAATCATGCCGCGACGACGGTTAAGGTCGCCCATCACGTCACCCATATAGTCTTCAGGCGTAACAACCTCTACCGCCATGATCGGCTCAAGCAACTCACCACCGCCCTTCTGGGCCAGTTGCTTGGTCGCCATGGAAGCAGCCACCTTAAACGCCATCTCGTTCGAGTCGACGTCGTGGTAAGAACCATCAAACACGGTAGCCTTCAGGCCGATCAGCGGATAGCCGGCAACAACGCCGTTCTTCATCTGCTCTTCGATACCCTTCTGGATAGCCGGGATGTATTCCTTAGGAACAACACCACCCACCACTTCGTTCACGAATTGCAGACCTTCCTGACCTTCGTCAGCAGGCGCAAAACGGATCCAGCAGTGACCGAACTGGCCACGACCGCCGGATTGACGAACGAACTTGCCTTCGATTTCGCAGTTCTTCGTGATGCGCTCACGATAGGAAACCTGAGGCTTGCCGATGTTGGCTTCGACGTTGAACTCACGGCGCATCCGGTCAACCAGGATGTCCAGGTGCAACTCGCCCATGCCAGAGATGATCGTTTGACCAGTCTCTTCATCAGTTTTTACGCGGAAAGACGGGTCTTCCTGAGCAAGTTTGCCCAGTGCGATACCCATTTTTTCCTGGTCATCCTTGGTCTTTGGCTCAACGGCAACCGAAATAACCGGCTCCGGGAAGTCCATGCGAACCAGGATGATTGGCTTGTCAGCGTTGCACAAGGTTTCACCAGTGGTGACGTCCTTCATGCCGATCAGGGCCGCGATGTCGCCAGCGCGTACTTCCTTGATCTCTTCGCGGGCGTTTGCGTGCATCTGCACCATACGACCCACGCGCTCTTTCTTGCCCTTGACCGAGTTGATCACTCCGTCGCCGGATGCCAACACGCCCGAGTAAACGCGGACGAAGGTCAGGGTACCCACGAATGGGTCGGTAGCGATCTTGAACGCCAGAGCCGAGAACGGCTCGTCGTCGTCTGCATGACGCTCCATTTGAATTTCCTCGTTATCAGGGTCGGAACCCTTGATAGCAGGAATATCGATTGGAGCCGGCAGGTAGTCGATCACGGCGTCGAGAACCAGGGGAACGCCCTTGTTCTTGAACGAAGAACCGCAAACAGCCAGAACGATCTCGCCAGCAATGGTGCGCTGACGCAGAGCGGCCTTGATTTCCGCGTTGGTGAGCTCTTCACCTTCGAGGTACTTGTTCATCAGCTCTTCATTGGCTTCGGCCGCAGCCTCGACCATGTTGCTGCGCCACTCGTCAGCCAGCTCCTGAAGCTCTTCAGGGATCGGCTTGCGAACAGGAACCATACCCTTGTCGGAATCATTCCAGTAAACAGCTTCCATGGACATCAGATCGATCTGACCCTGGAAGTTGTCTTCGGAACCGATAGCCAACTGGATTGGCACTGGCGTGTGGCCCAGGCGCTGCTTGATCTGAGCGATAACGCGCAGGAAGTTAGCACCGGCACGGTCCATCTTGTTCACGTAAACGATACGTGGAACACCGTACTTGTTGGCTTGACGCCATACGGTTTCGGACTGCGGCTCTACGCCGGAAGTACCACAGAACACCACGACCGCGCCGTCGAGTACACGCAGGGAACGTTCAACTTCAATGGTGAAGTCAACGTGGCCCGGGGTATCGATGACGTTGAAGCGATACTGGTCCTTGTGCTGCTTTTCCGAACCCTGCCAGAAGGCAGTGATGGCAGCAGAAGTAATGGTAATACCACGCTCCTGCTCTTGAACCATCCAGTCCGTGGTCGCGGCGCCGTCATGCACCTCGCCCATCTTGTGACTTTTGCCGGTGTAAAAAAGGACGCGCTCGGTGGTGGTGGTTTTACCAGCATCCACGTGAGCGACGATACCAATGTTACGGTAACGGCCAATCGGTGTAGTACGAGCCATAAAGCCCTCGCAAAATTAGTGACGCTGAAATTAGAAGCGGTAGTGCGAGAAAGCCTTGTTGGCCTCAGCCATACGGTGCACATCTTCACGCTTCTTGACCGCAGCACCTTTACCTTCGGCGGCGTCCAACAGTTCGCCAGCCAAACGCAGAGCCATAGACTTCTCACCGCGCTTGCGCGCGAAGTCTACCAGCCAACGCATTGCCAGAGCATTACGACGGGACGGACGAACTTCGACAGGAACCTGGTAAGTAGCACCGCCTACACGGCGCGACTTTACTTCGACCAGCGGAGCGATGGCGTCGAGAGCTTTCTCGAAGATTTCCAGGGGATCGCTGTTCTTACGCTCTTTAACCTTCTCCAGCGCGCCATAAACGATACGCTCGGCAACGGCTTTCTTGCCGCTTTCCATCACGTGGTTCATGAACTTCGCCAGAATCTGGCTTCCGTATTTTGGATCGTCAAGCACTTCGCGCTTGGCTGCTACGCGTCTTCTTGGCATGGATAAGCCCTCAAACGGTCTTCAGGTTAGCTCGGGACCACCATCCTGAAAAGGATGCGCCCGACCTTACTCTTATCGACTCAGAAAAATAGAAATCTGCAATTTTAATCAGAAACCAAATACTACTTAGGCTTCTTGGTACCGTATTTCGAGCGACCCTGGTTACGGCCTTTAACGCCGGAGGTATCCAGAGAACCACGAACGGTGTGATAACGAACACCTGGCAAGTCTTTTACACGACCGCCACGGATCAGTACCACGCTGTGCTCTTGCAGGTTGTGACCTTCACCACCGATGTACGAGGAAACCTCGAAACCGTTGGTCAGGCGCACACGGCAGACTTTACGCAATGCCGAGTTAGGTTTTTTCGGCGTGGTGGTATACACACGAGTGCACACACCGCGACGCTGCGGGCAGTTCTGCAGCGCAGGCACGTCGGATTTCTCGACGATACGCTTACGCGGCTGACGTACCAGCTGGTTGATAGTTGCCATCTACTAGCTCCACTGTTGTCTTGCGACGCTATTGTCTTACAAGAAAAGCAAATGACAGGGCACAAGCCCCGCCAAATTTAGGGGTACAAGAGTCTAAAGAGGATCCTGTCCCCAGTCAAGACAAAGCCCCGACGTCCACATCAGGCGAACAGCACGAATGCTGTGCGACTGATGCGAGTGCCGAGGCTTTAGTCTCAGTTACCGCTGGAGTTCAACGCTTCAGTCAGAGCGGCTTCTACCTCGCTCGCACTGACACGCATCGGTTTGTCCATTTCACGGCGACGCTTGCGCTCGCTGTGATAAGCCAGACCGGTACCGGCCGGGATCAGACGACCCACGACCACGTTCTCCTTCAGGCCGCGCAGGTAGTCGCGCTTGCCAGTCACAGCTGCTTCGGTCAGTACGCGGGTTGTCTCCTGGAAGGAGGCCGCGGAAATGAACGACTCAGTGGACAGCGATGCCTTGGTGATACCCAGCAGTACGCGTGTGAACTTGGAGACAAACTTGTCTTCCGTGCTCAGACGCTCGTTCTCTACCAGTACGTGAGTCAACTCCATCTGGTCGCCCTTGATGAAGCTGGAATCGCCAGACTCGGCAATCTCAACCTTACGCAGCATCTGACGCAGAATGGTCTCGATGTGCTTGTCGTTGATCTTCACGCCCTGCAGACGGTATACGTCCTGGATCTCGTTGACGATGTACTTGGCCAGCGCACTCACACCCAGCAGACGCAGGATGTCGTGTGGATCGCTCGGACCGTCGGAGATAACTTCGCCGCGGTTCACTTGTTCGCCTTCGAAGACGTTCAGGTGACGCCACTTCGGAATCAGCTCCTCGTACGGATCGCTACCGTCGTTCGGGGTAATGACCAGACGGCGCTTGCCTTTGGTCTCTTTACCGAACGCGATGGTACCGCTGACTTCTGCAAGGATCGAAGCCTCTTTCGGACGACGCGCTTCGAACAGGTCGGCAACACGCGGCAGACCACCGGTGATGTCACGGGTCTTCGAAGTTTCCTGCGGAATACGAGCGATAACATCACCGATCGCGATCTGCGCACCGTCCGCAACACCAACAAGGGCGTTTGCAGGCAGGAAGTACTGGGCAGGTACGTCAGTACCCGGCAGCAACAGATCCTTGCCATCCAGACCTACCATCTTCACGGCCGGACGGATGTCCTTGCCGGCAGCTGGACGGTCTTTGGCATCGAGCACTTCAATGTTGGTCATACCGGTCAATTCGTCGGTCTGACGCTTGATCGTGATGCCTTCTTCCATGCCGACGTAGGTAACAGTACCTTTCATCTCGGTGACGATTGGGTGAGTGTGCGGATCCCACTTGGCAACGATAGAGCCAGCGTCGACCTTGTCGCCTTCCTTCACCGAAATCACTGCACCGTATGGCAGCTTGTAACGCTCACGCTCACGACCGAAGTCATCGGCGATTGCCAGCTCACCGGAGCGGGATACCGCAACCAGGCAACCGTCAACACGCTCAACGTGCTTCAGGTTGTGAAGACGGACAGTACCGCCATTCTTCACCTGAACGCTGTCAGCTGCGGAGGTCCGGCTTGCCGCACCACCGATGTGGAACGTACGCATTGTCAGCTGGGTACCCGGCTCACCGATGGACTGTGCAGCGATAACGCCGACAGCTTCACCAATGTTGACCTGATGACCACGAGCCAGGTCGCGACCGTAGCACTTGGCGCAAATGCCGTAGCGGGTTTCACAGCTGATCGGCGAGCGAACGATCACTTCGTCGATGCTGTTCAGCTCGATGAACTCGACCCACTTCTCGTCTACCAGCGTACCGGCAGGCACGATCACTTCTTCAGTGCCTGGCTTGAATACGTCACGGGCGATAACTCGACCCAGTACGCGCTCACCCAGAGGCTCGACAACGTCACCGCCTTCAATGTGCGGAGTCATCAGCAAGCCGTGTTCGGTGCCGCAATCGACTTCGGTAACTACCAGATCCTGCGCGACGTCTACCAGACGACGAGTCAGATAACCGGAGTTAGCGGTTTTCAGTGCGGTATCCGCAAGACCCTTACGAGCACCGTGAGTCGAGATGAAGTACTGAAGTACGCTCAAACCTTCACGGAAGTTCGCAGTGATCGGCGTTTCGATGATGGAGCCGTCCGGCTTGGCCATCAGACCACGCATACCGGCCAGCTGACGGATCTGGGCAGCAGAACCACGCGCACCGGAGTCAGCCATCATGTACATCGAGTTGAAGGACTCCTGGTCGACTTCGACGCCATGACGGTCGATCACCCGCTCTTTCGAGAGGTTCGACATCATCGCCTTGGATACTTCGTCGTTCGCCTTGGACCAGAGGTCGATCACCTTGTTGTACTTCTCGCCCTGAGTAACCAGGCCCGAGGCGTACTGACTTTCGATCTCTTTAACTTCTTCGGTGGCCGCGTCAATGATGCGAGCCTTCTCGTCCGGGATAACGAAGTCGTTAACGCCGATCGAAACACCCGAGATAGTCGAGTAGGCAAAACCGGTGTACATCAACTGGTCAGCGAAAATGACGGTCTCTTTCAGACCAACCACGCGGTAGCACTGGTTGATCAGCTTGGAGATCGCCTTCTTCTTCATCGGCTGGTTGACGACGTCGTAGGACAGGCCGGCCGGAACCACCTGGAACAACAGCGCACGGCCGACAGTGGTGTCAACGATACGGGTGTTCTTGACGCTGCCACCATCACGATCGTTGACCGTTTCGTGGATGCGGACCTTGACCTTGGCGTGCAGCGCTGCTTCGCCGGCGCGGAATACGCGGTCGACTTCCTGCAGGTCTGCAAACACACGGCCTTCGCCCTTGGCGTTGATCGCTTCACGGGTCATGTAGTACAGACCCAGTACAACGTCCTGCGAAGGAACGATGATTGGCTCACCGTTGGCTGGCGACAGGATGTTGTTGGTCGACATCATGAGCGCACGCGCTTCGAGCTGGGCTTCCAGCGTCAAAGGAACGTGAACGGCCATCTGGTCGCCGTCGAAGTCGGCGTTGTACGCAGCACAGACCAGAGGGTGCAGCTGGATAGCCTTACCTTCGATCAGTACCGGTTCAAATGCCTGGATACCCAGACGGTGAAGCGTTGGCGCACGGTTCAGAAGCACTGGGTGTTCGCGAATCACTTCAGCGAGAACGTCCCACACTTCCGGCAGCTCGCGCTCGACCATCTTCTTGGCAGCTTTGATCGTCGTGGCCAGGCCACGCATTTCCAGCTTGCCGAAAATGAACGGTTTGAACAGCTCGAGAGCCATCTTCTTAGGCAGACCGCACTGATGCAGACGCAGGGTCGGGCCAACGGTAATTACCGAACGACCGGAGTAGTCAACGCGCTTACCGAGCAGGTTCTGACGGAAACGACCTTGCTTACCCTTGATCATGTCAGCCAGGGATTTCAGAGGACGCTTGTTGGAACCGGTGATTGCGCGACCGCGACGACCGTTGTCCAGCAGGGCATCGACCGCTTCCTGCAGCATGCGCTTTTCGTTGCGCACGATGATGTCAGGAGCGGACAGATCCAGCAGACGCTTCAAACGGTTGTTACGGTTGATCACTCGACGATACAGATCGTTGAGGTCGGACGTCGCAAAACGGCCACCGTCCAATGGAACCAGAGGACGCAGATCTGGCGGCAGAACCGGCAGAACGGTCAGCACCATCCACTCAGGGAGGTTGCCGGAACCCTGGAAGGCTTCCATCAGCTTCAGACGCTTGGACAGCTTCTTGATCTTGGTCTCGGAATTGGTTTGCGGAATCTCTTCACGCAGACGGCCAATTTCGTGCTCCAGATCGATAGCGTGCAGGAGTTCACGGACAGCTTCGGCACCCATACGGGCGTCGAAGTCGTCACCGAACTCTTCCAGCGCTTCGAAGTACTGCTCGTCGTTCAACAGCTGACCCTTTTCGAGGGTGGTCATGCCTGGATCAATAACGACATAGCTCTCGAAGTAGAGAACGCGTTCGATATCACGCAGGGTCATGTCCATCAGCAGGCCGATACGGGACGGCAGGGACTTCAGGAACCAGATGTGAGCGACTGGCGAGGCCAGTTCGATGTGAGCCATGCGCTCGCGACGAACCTTGGCCAGAGCCACTTCCACACCGCATTTTTCGCAGATGACACCGCGGTGCTTCAGGCGCTTGTACTTACCGCACAAGCACTCGTAATCTTTTACCGGGCCAAAGATCTTGGCGCAGAACAGACCGTCACGCTCAGGCTTGAACGTACGGTAGTTGATGGTTTCCGGTTTTTTAACTTCACCGAACGACCACGAGCGGATCATCTCAGGCGACGCGAGGCCGATGCGGATAGCATCGAACTCTTCGACTTGACCCTGGTTTTTCAGCAAATTCAGTAGGTCTTTCAAGGCCTTTCCTCCTGGCGGAGCAGGGAGCAGGGATTTACGCCCTGCTCCCGATTCACGTCACGTGTTATTCGGTTTCCAGATCGATATCGATACCGAGCGAACGGATTTCTTTGATCAACACGTTGAAAGACTCGGGCATGCCCGGCTCCATACGGTGATCGCCGTCCACGATGTTTTTGTACATCTTGGTACGACCGTTCACATCGTCCGACTTGACTGTGAGCATTTCCTGCAGAGTGTACGCCGCGCCGTATGCTTCCAGCGCCCACACTTCCATCTCCCCGAAACGCTGACCACCGAACTGTGCCTTACCACCCAGCGGCTGCTGGGTAACCAGGCTGTAAGAACCAGTGGAACGCGCGTGCATCTTGTCGTCCACCAAGTGGTTCAGCTTCAGCATGTACATGTAGCCAACTGTTACAGGACGCTCAAACTTGTTGCCTGTGCGACCGTCGAACAGTTGCATCTGGCCGCTCTCTGGCATGTCAGCCAGCTTGAGCATTGCCTTGATTTCGCTTTCCTTGGCGCCGTCGAACACCGGAGTGGCCATCGGAACGCCGTTACGCAGGTTCTTCGCCAGATCCAGAACTTCCTGGTCGGTGAATTCGTCCAGGTTTTCCTGACGGCCACCGATCTCGTTGTAGATCTCGGTGAGGAACTTGCGCAGCTCAACCACTTTACGCTGCTCTTCGAGCATGCGGTTGATCTTCTCACCCAGGCCCTTGGCCGCGAGGCCCAGGTGGGTTTCAAGGATCTGACCGACGTTCATACGCGAAGGTACGCCCAACGGGTTGAGTACGATATCCACCGGCGTACCGTTGGCATCGTGCGGCATGTCTTCAACCGGCATGATCACGGAGACCACACCCTTGTTACCGTGACGACCGGCCATCTTGTCGCCCGGCTGGATGCGACGACGGATTGCCAGGTAGACCTTGACGATCTTCAGTACGCCAGGTGCCAGGTCATCGCCCTGTTGCAGCTTGCGCTTCTTGTCTTCGAACTTGTCGTCCAGCAGACGGCGACGATCGACGATGTAGGCCTGAGCTTTTTCGAGCTGCTCGTTCAGAGCATCTTCAGCCATGCGCAGCTTGAACCACTGACCATGCTCAAGACCGTCGAGGACTTCGTCGGTGATTTCCTGACCTTTCTTCAGGCCAGCACCGCCTTCTGCAACACGACCGACCAAGGCAGAGCGCAGACGCTCGAATGTAGCGCCTTCAACGATGCGGAACTCTTCGTTCAGATCCTTGCGGATCTCGTCGAGTTGCGACTTCTCGATGGACAGTGCACGTGCGTCACGCTCGACACCATCACGGGTGAAGACCTGAACGTCGATGACAGTACCTTTGGTACCGGTCGGTACGCGCAGGGAAGTGTCTTTAACGTCGCTGGCTTTCTCACCGAAGATCGCACGCAGCAGCTTTTCTTCCGGAGTCAGCTGGGTCTCGCCTTTCGGAGTGACCTTGCCGACCAGGATGTCGCCGGCGCCGACTTCGGCACCCACGTAAACGATACCGGCTTCGTCCAGCTTGTTCAGCGCCGCTTCACCCACGTTCGGGATGTCGGCAGTGATTTCCTCTGGGCCAAGCTTGGTGTCACGGGCCACACAGGTCAGTTCCTGAATGTGGATCGTGGTGAAGCGATCTTCCTGAACCACACGCTCGGACAGGCAGATGGAGTCTTCGAAGTTGAAACCGTTCCAGGCCATGAACGCGATGCGCATGTTCTGACCCAGTGCCAGCTCACCCATGTCGGTGGACGGACCATCGGCCATGATGTCGCTGCGCTGAACGCGATCACCCTTGCTCACCAGCGGACGCTGGTTGATGCAGGTGTTCTGGTTGGAACGGGTGTATTTGGTCAGGTTGTAGATATCTACACCGGCCTCACCTGTTTCAACTTCGTCGTCAGCAACACGAACCACGATACGGCTGGCGTCAACCGAGTCGATCACACCGCCACGACGAGCCACGACGCAAACGCCGGAGTCACGCGCAACGTTGCGCTCCATGCCGGTACCGACCAGCGGCTTGTCAGCACGCAGTGTAGGTACAGCCTGACGCTGCATGTTGGAACCCATCAACGCACGGTTGGCGTCGTCGTGCTCAAGGAACGGGATCAGGGACGCTGCTACCGATACAACCTGCTTGGGCGAAACGTCCATCAGGGTAACGTCGGCAGGTGCCTTGACCGTAAATTCGTTGAGGTGACGTACCGCAACCAGCTCGTCGATCAGCTCTTGCTTGTCGTTCATTGCGGCCGAAGCCTGTGCAATGACGTGATCCGCTTCTTCGATTGCCGACAGGAAAACGATCTCGTCGGTAACCAGACCTTCTTTAACAACGCGGTACGGGCTCTCGAGGAAACCGTACTGGTTGGTGCGAGCGTAGGCTGCCAACGAGTTGATCAGACCAATGTTCGGACCTTCCGGCGTTTCAATCGGGCATACGCGGCCGTAGTGAGTCGGGTGAACGTCTCGAACTTCAAAGCCAGCGCGCTCACGAGTCAGACCGCCAGGGCCGAGTGCAGAGACACGACGCTTGTGGGTGATCTCGGACAGCGGGTTGTTCTGGTCCATGAACTGGGAAAGCTGGCTGGAACCGAAGAACTCTTTCACCGCTGCAGCGACTGGCTTGGCGTTGATCAGGTCCTGAGGCATCAAGCCTTCGCTCTCTGCCATCGACAGACGCTCTTTGACCGCGCGCTCTACACGCACCAGACCTACACGGAACTGGTTTTCGGCCATTTCACCAACGCAACGAACACGACGGTTACCGAGGTGGTCGATGTCATCGACGATGCCTTTGCCGTTACGGATGTCAACGAGGGTCTTCAAGACCGCTACGATGTCTTCCTTGCACAGCACGCCCGAACCTTCGATCTCGGTGCGACCGATACGACGGTTGAACTTCATCCGGCCTACAGCCGACAGGTCGTAGCGCTCCGGGCTGAAGAACAGGTTGTTGAACAGAGTCTCGGCAGCATCCTTGGTTGGTGGCTCGCCAGGACGCATCATCCGATAGATCTCGACCAGCGCTTCCAGTTGGTTGCTGGTGGAATCGATCTTCAATGTATCGGAGACGAACGGACCGCAGTCGATGTCGTTGGTGTACAACGTTTCGATGCGAACAACCTGAGCCTTGGCGATCTTGGCCAGGATTTCAGTGTTCAGCTCGGTGTTGCACTCGGCGATGATTTCGCCGGTAGCCGGATGCACGATGACCTTGGCTGTGGTGCGGCCCAGGACGTAGTCCAGCGGCACTTCGAGCTCTTTGATCCCGGCCTTTTCCAGCTGGTTGATGTGACGAGCAGTAATACGGCGACCTTGCTCGACAATGACCTTGCCTTTGTCGTCCAGGATATCCAGGACAGCAATCTCACCACGCAGGCGCTGAGGCACCAGCTCCAGGCTCAGGTTTTCACCGCGAACATGGAATACGTTGGTGGTATAGAAAGCATCGAGCACTTGCTCGGTGGTGTAACCCAATGCGCGCAGCAGTACGGACGCAGGCAGCTTGCGACGACGGTCGATACGGACGAATACGCAGTCTTTCGGATCGAACTCGAAGTCCAGCCATGAACCGCGGTAAGGAATGATACGAGCGGAGTACAGCAGCTTACCGGAGCTGTGCGTCTTGCCACGGTCGTGGTCGAAGAATACGCCAGGCGAACGGTGCAGCTGAGACACGATAACGCGCTCGGTACCGTTGATTACGAAGGTACCGTTTTCAGTCATCAGGGGGATTTCACCCATGTAGACTTCTTGCTCTTTGATGTCCTTGATCGCTTTGTTCGACGACTCTTTGTCGAAGATGATCAGACGAACCTTGACTCGCAGAGGTACAGCGTAAGTCACACCGCGCAGCACGCATTCCTTGACATCAAATGCCGGTTCGCCCAAGCGATAACCTACATACTCCAGCGCAGCATTGCCGGAGTAGCTGATGATCGGGAAAACGGATTTGAAGGCTGCATGCAGACCGACGTCGCGGAACTGATCTTTGGTCGCTCCCGCCTGCAGGAATTCGCGATACGAATCCAGCTGGATGGCCAAGAGATACGGCACATCCATTACGTCCGGCAACTTGCTAAAGTCCTTGCGGATACGTTTTTTCTCAGTATATGAGTAAGCCATCAGCGTTCCCCAGCTTGGTCACCTGCTTGTTTGGCTCCCTCCCGACGGAAGCAGCCAGAAAATCGTGCAAACCCCTTGGTTTGCGCCACCGTCATCGGTGGGTCTTGCACGTTACAGACATTGGCCGCGCCAATCGTCTATAACGGAAAAAGGCCGGTGGCAAAAGCCACCAGCCATCAGCCTTTCGCTAGATGCGTGGGCTGGACACTCAAATCGATGCTTATTTCAGCTCGACTTTAGCGCCTGCTTCTTCCAGAGTAGCTTTGGCTTTGTCAGCTGCGTCTTTGGCAACAGCTTCCAGGACCATTGCTGGGGCGCCGTCAACGACTGCCTTGGCTTCTTTCAGGCCCAGACCGGTCAGTTCACGAACTGCCTTGATGACGTTAACTTTCTTCTCGCCAGCTTCCAGCAGCATGACGTTGAATTCAGTTTGCTCTTCAACAACAGCAGCAGCAACAGCTGGACCAGCCGAAGCAGCGGCAGCAGTAACGCCGAATTTTTCTTCGAAAGCTTTGATCAGCTCAACAACTTCCATTACGGACATGTTGCCAACGGCTTCGAGGATATCGTTTTGAGAGATAGACATGACTCTAATTCCTGATTTGGGGACGGCCTACGCGACCATCGAAAAAAACAAAAAACGCGAGAAGCGGCGAACCCTTAGGCTGCAGCTGCTTCTTTCTGGTCGCGAACAGCCGCCAGAGTACGAGCCAACTTGCTGGTAGCGCCTTGAATCACGCTCATCAGCTGAGAAATTGCTTCGTCACGGGTCGGCAGGGTTGCCAGTACATCGATCTGATTAGCTGCGAGGAACTTGCCCTCGAACGCAGCTGCCTTGATCTCGAACTTGTCCTGACCTTTTGCGAATTCCTTGAACAGACGAGCAGCAGCGCCCGGATGTTCGTTGGAGAATGCGATCAAGGTCGGGCCTGTGAACACGTCGTTGAGGACACTGAAATCAGTGTCGGCAACAGCGCGCTTGAGCAGGGTGTTACGTACAACACGTACGTAAACGCCAGCTTCACGAGCCTCTTTACGGAGTCCGGTCATAGCGCTAACTGTCACGCCGCGGGCATCAGCCACGACTGCGGACAGACCAGCTTTGGCAGCCTCGTTGACTTCAGCGACGATGGCCTTCTTGTCTTCGAGTTTAATTGCCACGGGTTTAACTCCTGCTTGTTACCGTTTCACCTGGCCGAAGCCTGATGTCGTTTTGGTGTCTGATTCGGTAAGGAACCGGGAGCACCATCTGCGTAGGCTTGAGTTTTAAGACTTGCGCCGCCTACGGTCTTGGATAGCCCCCGCCAGGCAGGGACCCCAATTTTTTTGGCGGCACGTCAGACGTGCCGCCTTTGTCTTACGCGTCCAGCGAGCCCTGATCGATCACCAGGCCTGGGCCCATAGTGGTGCTCAGAGTAACGCGCTTGACGTAGATACCTTTCGAGGAAGCAGGCTTGATACGCTTCAGATCAGCGATCAGTGCTTCAACGTTTTCCTTCAGCTTGACGGCGTCGAAGCCGACCTTGCCAACGGAAGTGTGGATGATGCCGTTCTTGTCGGTGCGATAACGAACCTGACCAGCCTTGGCATTCTTGACGGCGTTAGCAACGTCAGGAGTAACAGTGCCGACTTTCGGGTTAGGCATCAGACCGCGAGGACCCAGAACCTGACCCAACTGACCCACAACACGCATTGCGTCCGGGGAAGCAATAACCACGTCGTAGTTCAGGTCGCCAGCTTTCATTTCGGCAGCCAGGTCGTCCATACCAACGCGATCAGCGCCGGCAGCCAGAGCGGCTTCAGCAGCAGGACCCTGGGTGAAAACTGCAACGCGTACAGTTTTGCCAGTGCCGTGCGGCAGAACGGTAGCGCTACGAACTACCTGGTCGGATTTACGAGGGTCAACGCCCAGGTTTACAGCGATGTCAACGGACTCGCTGAACTTGACAGTCGACAGCTCGGTCAGCAGAGCAGCTGCGTCTACAAAGTTGTAGGCCTTGCCAGCTTCGATCTTGCCAGCGATTGCCTTTTGACGCTTGGTCAGCTTAGCCATTACACACCCTCCACGTTAAGGCCCATGCTACGAGCGGAACCGGCGATGGTACGCACGGCCGCATCCATGTCAGCAGCAGTCAGATCCGCATTTTTTGCTTTTGCGATTTCTTCCAGCTGAGCACGGGTCACGGTGCCAACTTTAACGGTGTTCGGGCGAGCCGAGCCGCTGGTCAGACCTGCAGCTTTCTTCAGCAGAACCGACGCAGGGGTACTTTTTGTTTCGAAAGTGAAGCTACGGTCGCTGTATACAGTGATGATCACTGGAGTCGGCAGGCCTGGCTCAATACCCTGGGTACGGGCGTTGAACGCTTTGCAGAATTCCATGATGTTCACACCGTGCTGACCCAGAGCCGGGCCTACTGGCGGGCTTGGGTTAGCCTGAGCGGCTTTCACTTGCAGCTTGATGTATGCACTAATCTTCTTGGCCATGAGGCACTCCAATTACGGGTACAAGCGCCAATAAAGGCTCCCCGGTTGCTTACGCGTATATCCCAGTGACGAAAAAACCCCACAGCCTTAGGCTGCGGGGTATGGGATTCCAGCTCAGTTATGCCTTTTCGACCTGACTGAACTCCAACTCTACCGGAGTAGAGCGTCCGAAAATGAGCACCGCCACCTGGATACGGCTCTTTTCGTAGTTGACTTCTTCGACCGTACCGTTGAAATCGGCAAACGGACCGTCGGTAACGCGAACAACCTCGCCCGGCTCGAACAGAGTCTTCGGCTTTGGCTTGTCGCTACCGTCGGCGACACGACGCAGAATCGCTTCTGCCTCTTTGTCGGTGATAGGTGCAGGCTTATCAGCGGTACCGCCGATGAAGCCCATGACACGCGGGGTATCCTTGACCAAGTGCCAAGTACCCTCATTCATGTCCATCTGAACCAGCACGTAACCAGGGAAGAACTTGCGTTCGCTTTTGCGTTTCTGGCCATTACGCATTTCAACCACTTCTTCAGTGGGAACCAGAATTTCGCCGAAGCCATCTTCCATGCCTGCGAGCTTCACACGCTCGACCAACGAGCGCATGACATGCTTCTCGTAACCCGAGTAAGCATGCACTACGTACCAACGCTTAGCCACGGGACACCCTTAGCCAACAATCAAGGAAACAAGCCAGCCGAGCAGGGAATCAAGCCCCCACAACAGCAACGCCATAACCAGAACAACAGCCACAACAATCAGCGTGGTCTGCGTGGTTTCTTGGCGAGTAGGCCAAACGACTTTACGGATCTCGGCACGTGCCTCCTTCGCCAGAACGAAGAAGGACTTGCCCTTGCCAGTCTGCAGAGCGACAAACGCAGCTGCAGCAGCGATAACAAGGAGAGCGAGAACACGGTACAGGATCGGCTCAGCAGAATAGTACTGATTGCCGACGACACCCACGACGACCAAAACGACTACGAGGAGCCACTTCAGCATATCGAAGCGAGAGTCTGATGCTTCAGCCTTGGGATTCATCTACGGAGATCCTGTGAAAAGAAAGCCAGATTACATCTAGGGAATCTGGCAGGTCAGGAGGGAATCGAACCCCCAACCTACGGTTTTGGAGACCGTCGCTCTGCCAATTGAGCTACTGACCTAAAAGCAAAATCAGGCCGACCATTATGCGGACCTGACAACAGTATTTCAACACCTTATTCAAATCCCACCAACCAATGGCGCAGACCTGAACAGCTCTAGGCAAACCGCGCAATGCGCGTCTACCTAAAACAAAGGCAGATATTTTCATATCTGCCTTTAGCAATGGAGCTCTTGAGCGGATTCGAACCGCTGACCTCACCCTTACCAAGGGTGTGCTCTACCAACTGAGCTACAAGAGCAATACAATCTGCATAAGCTGCAAACATGGAGCGGGTAGCGGGAATCGAACCCGCATCATCAGCTTGGAAGGCTGAGGTTCTACCACTAAACTATACCCGCGCAATTTGCAGCTCGCGCTAAATCTGGTGGAGGGGGAAGGATTCGAACCTTCGAAGTCGTAGACGTCAGATTTACAGTCTGATCCCTTTGGCCGCTCGGGAACCCCTCCTGAGCAGGGCAGCATTCTCAACTCATGCCACCCTTCTGTCAACCTTTTTCTCAGTAAAAACCTGAGGTTACATGCGTTGACCATTTCCACTTCGTTCGCGAGACTTACACCTCACTGCGAAGCGGGCGCCATTCTATGCAAACTATTCTGCAGTTGCAATGCCTTCACATGACATTATTTTGTTTTTTAACTGAGGGAAGTCCTGAGCCAGCTGGTTAATGACTCCAGACTCGACAAGACGTCGACTTTCAGGCGCGATTTTCAGCCAGTAACCCGCACCGGCGCCGGGCTGCAGAGCCTGGAACTGCGACTGGATATCCAGGCTATTGAGCCGCTGCTCCACCGCGCGAGCGTCTTCTTGGCGTGAGAAACCGCCCAGGTAAAGGCAGTTCGAATCGGCATCTCGGGGCAGATGCGCAGGATCAGACTCACTCAGCAAGCGTATGTCCTGCTGCGCAGCGCGATGCAATGCCAGCGGAAGCACTTCCTTCGCCCGCAGAGGCGCCTCTTGTTGATGCCAGATGTAGTAGAAGCCATTCAACATCAACAGAAGAAGAAACAACCAACGCATAGAAACCTCAGGGCAGCGGGCAAGCCAGGGCCAGACCGACAAAAACCAGATCAGGAACAATACGAGCACCCGGGAGAACATCGGCGATCAGACTCGCATCACCGCCCGTGATGAATACGGCAAAATCCTCGCCCCAATATTCTCGCGCAATTTCCAGCTGCGTCATCGCAAAACCACGAATCATCAGAGAGCAGCCACGCTCTACCGCCTCAGCAGTAGAACGACCGGGAACGAGATCCGTAAGAGCTCGCTGCGCTGTTGCATCGTCATACCTTATACGACGTGTGTGGGTGCGCAGCTGATCACGCATCAGAGGCATGCCCGGGCATATGAAACCGCCCAGGTGCTTGCCATCAGAAGCCACGAAGTCAGAAGTGACAGCAGTACCGAGATCGATGACCAGACAAGCCTTTCGAACGCCATGGTAGGCACCGACAAAGGCCAGCCAGCGATCAAGCCCAAGTCGCTCGAATTCCTCATAGCCGTTCACGACGCCTGCCAGCTCACGCGCTGGCAAAGCGCAGACCGGACTGACAGCGAATTCACTGGCAAGTATCGACACCAGCGCCTCCGTCTCTACAGCGTTGCGCACACTCACCAGACGACAATGACTCAACGCTAGGCCCGGCAGCTTCTGTAGATTGCCCAGCAAGGCACTGTCCGAATCGACGACACCACCCGCCAGTACCGCAGCATCGCCTCGCGAGGTTACACGCCACTTGATGAAGCTGTTGCCACAGTCAAGTTCAAGAATCATCGCGCAACCTCAGGCTGAGCTCACCACCGCTAAAGCTTTTTTCCACGCCATCCACTTCCAAACGCAATGCGCCGAGCGCATCGATACCCAAGACAATACCGTTTACAGGCTCGACACCCGAGAGCAACGTGACGGCCGAGCCCTGCCACAAGTGACCACACTCCCACTCATCACGAAATGCCTCGAATCCCTTTTGACGATGCTCAACCAGATACGACTCAATCTTTTGACTCATGCGAACAGCCAGCTCATTGCGATCCACAAGGGCACCGGTCTCGAGACGGATAGACGTCCAGGACTGATCAACCTCGGCGCAAAGCTGCATATTTACGTTGACCCCCACGCCTATGATCACGTGACAGACGTCAGCAGGGTCTCCGATCAACTCAAGCAGTATTCCGGCGATCTTCTTTCTACCTACGAGGACATCGTTGGGCCATTTAAGGCCTGCACGCTCAACGCCCATATCGCGAAGCACAGTCATGACGGCAAGACCTATGAGTAGGCTCAACCCCTCCAACTGGCGCATACCGCCGTCGATACGCAGCGCAAGGCTGTAGTACATGTTGGCCGCAAAAGGGCTTACCCACTTACGACCACGACGCCCCCTGCCTGAGCTTTGTCGCTCAGCCAGAACGAGAGCAGGCATGCTGCAATCACGAGAGATAAGCCGTGCAGCTTCGGCATTGGTTGAGTCAACAGAGTCGAGCGTATGAAAAGTCCAGCCATCGGGAAGGCCTAGACGCGACAACGCGTCGCCATCCAGCAAAGACACAGGCGTGGATAGCTTATAACCACGCCCACGTACCTTATGAATTTCGATACCCAGATCCGTCTCGAGCAGTTGAAGCTGTTTCCAGACCGCGCTTCGGCTGATTCCGAGGGCATCTCCCAAGACCTGTCCTGAATGAAAGGCCCCATCAGCAATAAGCTTCAACAACGTCAACATGTAAGGATCGCCTTGCAATAAGGCACGCATGATAGCCACGCGGAAGCACGCTGCATAGAAACGAACGCTGGATTTTTGAAACGCAGAAAAGACAAAACCCCTCACCGCGTAAGCGATGAGGGGTTTCGGAATTTAATCTTGACGATGACCTACTCTCACATGGGGAAACCCCACACTACCATCGGCGATGCATCGTTTCACTGCTGAGTTCGGGATGGGATCAGGTGGTTCCAATGCTCTATGGTCGTCAAGAAATTCGGGTACCGAAGCGTGCCGTGCGGCGCGATTCAGCAAATTGGGTATGTGATATCGGTATCGTTCGTGACGCAAACTTTCGGTTCGTGTCGTCTTCACAGTCACCGCAATCTGT